>CAZJRX010000135.1:9049-9583 GCA_964548145.1 uncultured Pseudomonadales bacterium
GTCGCGGTCGGCGTTGGGGTCCGGCAACGGGATCGCGGAGATCAGCGCTTGCGTGTAGGGGTGCCGGGGCGACGCGTAGATGTCCTGGGCGGTGGCGGTTTCCACCACCTCGCCGAGATACATCACCGCAATACGGTCGGAGACGTGCTTCACGACCGCGAGATCGTGGGCGATGAAGATGAGCGCCAGATTCATTTCCTGCTGCAGATCGAGCAGCAGGTTGACGATCTGGGACTGGATGGAGACGTCCAGGGCGGAGACGGCTTCATCGCAGACGATCAGCTTTGGACGGAGTGCGATCGCCCGGGCGATGCCGATGCGCTGACGCTGGCCGCCGGAGAACTCGTGCGGGAACCGACTAGCTGCGGCGGGGCTCAATCCGACCCGCTCGAGCAGTTCGGCGGCCCACCGGCGACGTTCCTGCGGCGTCCCGATGCGATGAATCACGAACGGTTCCTCGAGGATTTTCCCCACGGTGTGGCGGGCGTTCAGCGACTCGAAGGGATCCTGCAGGATGATCTGGATGTCGCGCCG
>CAZJRX010000136.1:0-9496 GCA_964548145.1 uncultured Pseudomonadales bacterium
GGGCCAGTCCACCTTCTCGTAGTCTCGGCGACGGTCGATCGCCAACGCCCAGAAGTGGGGCGGCGTCCACACGAAGATGATCAGCAACAGTGCGACGCCACCCCACTCGATGGAGTTGGTGACGGCGGTCCAACCGAAGAGCGGCGGCGCGGCACCGAACAGACCACCGATGACGATGTTCTGCGGCGTCGCCCGCTTCAGGTAGAGGGTGTAGAGAAGCCCGTAGCCAAGCCATGACAAGAGATTCAAGCCGGCCGTCAGCGGGTTCACCCAAAGCACCAGTACGACCAGCCCCGCGATACCCATCACCGCAGCGAATACGATCCCCGACAAAGGGCTGACCCGTCCCTTCGGGATCGGTCGGTTCCGGGTGCGTGCCATCCGCGCATCGATCCGGGCATCGGCGATATGGTTCACCACCGCTGCGGATCCGGCCACCAGCGCAATGCCACCCAAGCCCGCCATCACCAACGACAGCGGCGGCACGTCCGGGGTCGCGAGCAGCATGCCCACCAGGGCGCACAGCAACATGAGCAGTACGACCCGCGGCTTGGTCAACTCCAGGTAGTCGCGCCACGTCGTCGTTTCGAGGGCGACCTCGCTCATTCCTCACCTCCGCTGTCCGTTGCCGCAGCCCGCGCCTGCATTGCGCTAAGCTCCGCCGTTTGCGACAAGGCAACCAAGCAGGAGACCAGCGCATGGCCGAATACGTACCGACCCCGGTCAAATGGGTTCGCGATCAGATCGAACTCTACGAAAGCAGCGGCGGCACGCAAGGCACGGAACTTGGCGGCCGCCCGGTCATCATCGTCACCCACCGGGGCAACAGGACCGGTGCCGTCCGCAAGACCGCCTTGATGCGGGTCAAGGACGGGGACGCCTACGTGCTGGTCGGCTCGATGGGGGGCGCTCCCAAGAATCCGGTCTGGGTCTACAACCTGCGTGCCGATTCCGATGTCGAGATCCGCGACAAAACCGACGTTCATCGGATGCGCGTCCGGGAAGTGGACGACGCCGAGGAACGGGCACGCGTCTGGGCGTTGTCGGTAGACGCCTTCCCCCCGTACGAGGAGTACAAGAACAAGACGAGCCGCACCATACCGGTGTTCATCGCCGAACCGATGCGCAGGTCGCCGGCGGCGGTTCCGGCCGTGAACACCGTCAGGTTCGCCAGCCCGAAGCGTCGCTCCACCGGCGCGTTTCCCGTCTGGGCATGTTGGACCCGGTTGTAGGGAACGACGGTTACCGAACGCCAGAGTACGCCCGCCTTGTAGACGATGTCCTCCTCGCGCACCGCGTAGCCGCGTCGCGGGATATCGACCACCGGCCAGAACACGGCCCAGGCAAGTCGCGCAATGGCAAGCAGCCAAAGCCATGGAAACAGCCAGGCCACACCGGAAACCCCGGAGACGTTTGCGACCACGGCGTGCGCGATGCCGATGATCGCAACGATGATGAGCGTGCGAACGAAACCGCGCACCTGCCGGCACCTGACGAAGCGTGGATCAAGCGCGTTCCACTCGACTTCATCCGCCGACGGCAGATCATCGAGCGTCCTCTCCGGATTGGTGAACATCGGTAGGGGCATCGGGAAAGCGCGGCATTATACCGGCATTGGGGTCGGCTACCGGCGGCGTAGGCGTCAGCTTTTCGCCGGCGCGCCGTCCTCAATACCAGGGTCGCCGGCTCTCCTCCACCTTGTAAAGGATGTAGTCGCGCAGCCCTCGCGCGGTCGTCTGCTCGATGAACGGCACGGCCACGTTCCCGGTCGCAAGCTCCAGATGAAGGGCGGCAAGGCCCTTGCGGCGTTGTAGCGGCGACTGGCTCACACGCACGCGTTGGACCTTCCGGAATAGGAAGGCATCGAGGCGGTAGCCGACGAACCCCGAACGGCAGACCATCGCATCCGCGTCGTAGAGGTAGCCGCGACGCCGCCAGCGTTGCCAGGCAACAAGGGCAACGATCACGACCCAGCCGAGGGCCAAGAGTCCCGGCGCGCCGAAAAACCACGCCAGGACAACCGCCGCTGCAACGCCGGGTACGAGACCTACCCATAGCGTGGGCGGCATGATCGAGTAAGGCGATACGGCGGCGAAACGGTTGCTCCGGGGAAGCACCGAGATGCGGCGACCCTCGGCACCGAAGACCCGTTCCCGCAGGTTCTCCACGGTCCGGTCCCCGGCAAGCGGCACCGTCAACCGCTCGGAACCGTCACCCAGACCCTCGACGACGGGACCACCGGTCGCGGGGAGGGCTTGAAGCCGATAGCGGCGTATCCACCCCATCAAGAGCCCGCGGATGATCGTCAACTGCTGAACCTTTCCGATCTCGACGGTTGTGGCCTTTCGCGTCAGCAAGCCGGAACTGGCCCGCAACGTCCCGCCCACCTGGATCAGTTCGTAGCCGTGAAAGCGCAGCAGTGCGACGACAACCGAACCCATGAGAAAAATCGTGGCAACGGCAGCGAATAGCGCGACCACGGTGATTGCGGCGAGCAGAAAACCGAGGTCCGACAACACCGCCAAGGATTCGCGGGCGAAGTTCGTCGCTTTCTCGTACGCGCCCTCGAACGCCCTGCCGAACGCCGGCGTCAACGCCGCCCCGAAAAGGGCGAAGTGCAGTACGCGGGGCTCGGTCAAGCCAACCCGCATCACGTCGCCGCCATCCAGCGCCAGCAGCACTTCGCCATCCGTCGACGCAGCCTCCTCGCGCTCGCGGGTGCGGGTGTCGACCCGCTCCCGAATCCGGGCCACGAACTCCGTCGTCACCGCCGGCAGGTAGCCCTCGTCCCCGGCTGCGCCGGCCGTGTTGAAGCGAACCACGACGAGCCCGAACTGGCGGTAGATGAACGACTGTTCGGTGCTGATTCCCTGGATGCGATCGAAGCGCATGTCCAATTGGGTCTTCTTGAGCACCCCGCGGCGAATCAGGATGCCGTCTTCCTCGATCCGGAATTGGAAGAACCAATAGCGCAGGAACGCCGTGACGAGCATCGCAGCAATCCCCAGTGCAACGACGACCGCCGCGAGCAGGATGTGCTGCTTGACCAGAATCACGAGACCGGCCGCCGAAGCGGCAACGTTGGTGAAGTTCTTGACGAAGACCTTCAGGATTCCGCCGAGAAAGTGAAACACCGCGATCGGCGTGGTACGCAGCCACGCATTGGGAGTCTCGGTCAAAGGACGATTCCTAGCGCTGCTGCGACTTCCGATCGGGTTCGGGTACTGCAGCGAGCATCTTTTCCTCCATCGCCTCGGGGCTGCGCATATCGGCCAGGTCGAGGCTGAAGTCCGGGCGCGCCGGAATCTCTATCTTGGCGAGAAGTTCGCGGATTTCCCGCCCGGCGAGTCCCAACTCGCCCAGTTCCGACCGGTCGAGGCCCTTGGCACCTTCGCGGACTCGGATGCCCCCGTCGGCGGGCTCGAGCAGTCGTGCCAGGGCCGCACGTTCGCCGGCGCTCAATCGCGCGCCGAGGACGTTGTAGTCGAGCCATGCCTCATAGGCCATCGGCGCGACCCGCGCAAGCATCCCGGCCATCACCCGCCCGTATTCCTGGATCTCCCACTGCGCGTGATCGTCCACGCGCAAGGTCAGGAAGTGCAAGAGGTTGTGCAGGTCGATCTTCCAGTACCACTGCGTGTACGTCGACAGGGGGAGATCGATGCGCGCCAGTTCCCGCGCCACATCCTCAGCCAACAGCCAGCCGTAGGTGTCCGCAGCATGGTCGCGCAACTGCGTCCAGCGCTCGAGGGCGGCGGTATAGGTCTCCGGCGACGCCGGTTCGGCCTCGCGACCCTGGTTGTTGACGCTGCTCTGGTGCGCGAAGTGGGCGTGGGGCGGTTGGTAGAACAATAGCGGCAGCAGACTGTAGCGGGCGCTGTACTCATTCACCGATGCGGTTCTGTGCCGCACCCATTGCCGGGCGACGAACATCGGCATGGAGCAGTGGAACTTGAACTCGACCATCTCGCTCGGCGTGGTGTGGGCGTGGCGCTGCAGGTAGCGGATGAGGCCCCGGGTCTGGCTGACGCGGCGGGTTCCCGCGCCGTAGCTGACCCTGGCCGCACCTTCGATGTCCTGGTCGGTGCCCATGTAGTCGACCAGGGCAACGAAGCCGTGGTCGAGCACTGGGAAATAGCCGCCGAGTATCTCCTCGGCCGCCGGCGCAATCGGTCGCTTGGTCTGCATCGGGAGCGTTTCGATCCGTGTTGGCGGGACAGTAGCACGGTCGACGACGACTATGCGCCACCTGCGGCGACGGACGTTGAACCATGCACCTGCGAACATGCCAAGTACAACTTGCGCGAATCACTCCCGGCCACGACAATCTCAATCCCCAAGACCCGTGCGAGGCCCGGGCGGATACGCTCGACCGTGCAAATGACACCTAAACCCCACCGCCTACCGTTACGCGCCTGCATCGCAGCATTGGCCATCTTGCCCTGTCTCGGCACCCTTGCCGAACAACGAACCGAGTATTCGACCGTCGACCTGATCGCCGAGACGGCGAGCCTACCGGCGGTCGGCGGCACGGTGACCGTTGGCGTCTACCTCAAGCCGGATCCGAAGTGGCACGCGTACTGGATCAACCCGGGCGATGCCGGCAAGGAAGTATCCCTGCGCTGGACGTTGCCGGAGGGCTTCGAGGCGGGGGAACTCGAGTACCCGGCGCCGCATGTCATCCCCTTCGACATCTTCAACACCTACGGCTTCGACGAAGCCATCCTGCTTCTGACGGACATCACGGTTCCGGCGCTCGACGGCGAAGCCGACATCGAGCTCGCGGGCAGGGCCAGCTGGGTGGTCTGCGACGACGAGCTCTGCGTTCCCGAACGTGCCGAATTGGCGATCACGCTACCCGTTGGCGACGGCGGCATCGATCAAGCCAACGCGGCGCGTTTCGAGGCGGCGCGGGCCAAGCAGCCGGCGGCCGTCGACTGGCCGGCGCGATTCGAGGTCGTCGACGGCACCGTCAACGTCGGCATCGCGGCACCCCACGCGGCGATGGATCCGTACCTCTTCGTCGCCACCAAGCGACTGGTCCGCTACGACGATCAAACGAACGCCGAGACGCCGTTCGGGCTGCAATTCACCATGGCGGCGGGGACCAAGGCAGATCGGATCGAGGCGACCGAGGCAGTACTCAGCTATCGGGACGAAGACGGTGCGAACCGAAGCGTACTCGTCAACATCGCCAGGGCGCAGGGATCTCTTGCCGGCGCCCTCGCGGCGGCCGGACAGGCTACTTCGGCAGGGGCCGGCGTTATTGGCGGGACCGGCGGAGACGTTGCAGCCGGTGGCATCGGACTCGTCACCGCCATCTTCTTCGGGTTGCTCGGTGGCCTGATCCTGAACCTGATGCCGTGCGTGTTCCCCATTCTCAGCATCAAAGCGCTGGGACTCGTGGAGATATCCGGTGCCGATCGAAAGATCGCGCGCGAGAGCGGCGTTTTCTACACCGTCGGCATACTCGTCGCCTTCGCGGCGATTGCGATTGCGCTGCTCGCCCTACGGGCAGCGGGCAGTGCGGCGGGATGGGGCTTCCAGATGCAGACGCCCCACGTCAACCTAGGGCTTGGCCTGCTAATGGTTGCCATCGCGCTGAATCTCGCTGGCGTGTACGAGTTCGGCCTGCGGTTCATGGGCGTCGGCCAATCGTTGACAGCCGACGGCGCGAGCAGCGAACGCAAGAAGGCGTTCTTCACCGGATTGCTGGCGGTGGTGGTCGCAACGCCGTGTATGGCGCCGTTCATGGCGGGCGCCCTCGGCTACGCGCTCGTGCAACCCGCCGCCGTGGCGCTGGCGGTATTCCTGGCACTCGGATTGGGCCTCGCGCTTCCCTACCTGCTGCTGTCGTTCGCTCCCGGCCTCGGGCGAATCTTGCCGAAACCGGGACCATGGATGACGCAGTTCCGGAGTGTCCTCGCCTTCCCGATGCTGCTGGCGGCTCTTTGGCTCTTCTGGATCGTCGGCCGGCAGCTTGGCGCCTCGTCCATGGGCATCGCCCTGCTGGCGGGCCTGCTGCTCGCCTTCGCGCTATGGGCCTACGGGCAGGCCGTCACCGCCCGGTTCCGCCCGGCCTGGCATGCGACGGCCATCGTTGCATTGGTGGCCTGTGCCCTGGCGAGCATCAACGTTGAAGACTACCGGGACGAACCGCAATTGACCGGGGACGTGTCGGCGGGCACCCTCGGCAAGCTGGAACTCGAGCACTTCAACCCCGAACGCTTGACGGGTTATATCGACGAGGGGCAACCGGTCTTCGTCTACTTCACCGCCGACTGGTGCCTAAGCTGCAAGGCGAACGAGCGGGCCGCGCTGGCGACGGATGCGGTGGGCGACGCGATCAATGAACGCGGCATCAAGGTTGTCGAAGCGGACTGGACATCGGAGGATCCGCAGATCACCGAATGGCTAGCGAAGTACGACCGCGTCGGCGTGCCCCTCTACCTCTACTACCCGACCGGATCCTCGGTCGAGACCGCAGCGGTGCTACCCCAGATCCTGCTGCCGCAGATCGTCATCGATGCTATCGACGCCGCAGACGCCAACGCCACCGTCGCGCTGGCCGACTACGGTCCGATTCAGACCTATCTCGACCTCGACAAGGTATGGCACGAACTCGACGACGAGATCCGCGCCTCGAACGCGCCCAAGGCGGAGAAGGACCGTCGCTACGAGGAAGAACGCGGGCCGCATCCCGATATCGCGCCCGCCGCGGCCGCCGCGAAGGCCATCGTCGCCTTGGGCGGCGACCATGAGCGGACCGTGGACGCTGCCGTCTTCCTCGCCGAACAAACCACCGACGCCGATGACGTTGAAGTGGGTGCCATTGCGCTGATGCAGCATGACCCCGACCACGAGGATTGGCCGCTCCTGTTGTGGAACATCGACTTCCGCGTCGACCCGGGCGAGAAAGACGCCATTGACGCGTTGTTCGACAGCGTTGCCGAGGACTCGGCCAACCCCGTGCGCCGCGCCGCGGCCCGCTATTACCTGGCGGCGCGGAACATGCGCCGGGTCAACGACATCACAACCGGTCACGAGGACCGGGAGCGGTTTCGCGCAGCCGCGTTCGCCGTCGCCCGGGGGTTGAGCACGGGTGTGGAGGAGGAACCCTTCAAAACCCGCCGCGACCGCGAGCCCATCACGCTCGCCGAAGCGGAGGCGAACCTCTTGAACAGTTTCACCTTCGCGGTCGGCGGCACGCTACCCGACGTGACCGCTGCCCGGCTCGACGGCGCCGAGGAGAGCTATTCGAGCTATGCGGACCAGGTCGTCCTACTCGACTTCTGGGCCACGTGGTGCGGCCCCTGCGTCGAGTCGTTGCCCAAGTTGCGGGAGTTGGCCGACGCCCTGCCCGAGGAACGCTTCGAGATCCTCTCCATCAGCGTCGATACCGAACTCGATACCGTCACCGAGTTCCAGGTCGACGAGCCGATGCCCTGGGCGAACTGGCATATCGGCCCGAAAAGCGACATCCTGAAATCCTGGGTGATCCGCGGTTATCCCACGTACCTCCTGGTCGACGCGAACGGCACCGTGCTGGCGAGGACCCACGATTTGAACGACGACCTCACCGCGCTCATCGAACACACCGTGAACGGCATTGCGACCTAACGGGTTCGACGCTCAGCGGGACGGACAATGACAAGCTACTTCATCCGCCGTTTCCTGCTGATCATCCCGACGTTCATCGGGGTCACCATCCTGGTGTTCACGCTCACCCGCCTCGTCCCCGGCGGACCCATCGAGCGGATGTTGAGCGAGGCCGCGCTCGCCGGCGCCGGTGAAACCAGCACCATTTCGAACTACGACGGCCACGGCGGCAGCATGCTCTCCGACGAGCAACTCGAGGATCTCAAGGCCTACTACGGCTTCGACAAGCCCGTCGTCGTCGCCTACTTCGAGTGGCTCGGCAAGGTACTCGTCCTCGATCTCGGCCGATCCACCCGCTACAGCGACCCCGTCTGGGATACGATCAAGGATCGCCTGCCGGTGTCGATCTTCTACGGCGTCTGCACCCTGATCATCACCTACGGGGTATGTATCCCGCTCGGGATATACAAGGCCATACATCACAAGACCGTATTCGACAACGCCACCTCCGCCGTCGTCTTCGCCGGGTACGCAATACCGAACTACGTCGTTGCCATCTTCCTGTTGACCGCATTCGCCGCGAACCTCGAGTGGTTCCCGTTGGGCGGGTTCGTGAGCGACGACTTCGCCGACTTCACGACAATGGAGAAAATCGCCGACGTGTTCGATCACGCGGCCCTGCCCCTCGTCGCCTACGTGGCGGGATCCTTCGCGTTCACCACGATGCTCATGAAGAACTCGCTGATGGACAACCTCGCCGCCGAGTACGTGCGCACCGCGGTCGCCAAGGGACTGGACTTCAAGCGCGCCATCTTTGGCCACGCCTTCCGCAACAGCCTCATCCCCATCGCAACATCGTTCGGCAACAACATCGCGCTGATCGTCACCGGATCCTTCCTCATCGAGAAGATCTTCAATATCGACGGCTTCGGGTTGCTCGGCTTCGAGTCGCTGGTCGAACGCGACTATCCCGTGGTGATGGGCATCCTCGTGATCTCGTCCCTGCTGTTCCTGATCGGGAACATTCTCTCCGATATCTGCGTCGCCATCGTCGATCCCCGGGTCAAGTTCGGCAGCGGGGACTCGGGCCAATGAACGCGAAGGCAAACCCTCGGCCGCCACTTCGCTCGGCGATACCGCGACGCCTGCCCCGCGAGCCGGCACGGCAACCGACATGCTAGGCCAACTCAAGGGGGCATTCGCGCTGGATCCGCTCACGGTCAAGCAGTTCAAGCGTTTCCGCTCGATCAAGCGGGGCTACTACTCGGCGGTCGTCCTGGGTTTGGCGATCATGCTGTCGTTGGGTGCCGAGTTGCTGGTGAACAGCCGGGCGCTCATCGTGTCCTACGACGGCGCACTCTACTTCCCGACCTATGGCGACATCCTTCCCGGCAACACGTTCGGCCTCGACTACGACTACGAGACCGACTATCGCGAGCTCAAACGACTGTTCGACGAACCGGGCGGCGAGAACTGGGTTCTCATGCCACCCGTGCCCTACGACGCCCTGGAGAACGACCTGCAGGCGGGCGTGTATCCACCGTATCCGCCATCCATCGAAAGCGGTCACTATCTCGGCACCGATTCGACCGGCCGGGACGTGCTGGCCCGTCTGATCTACGGCTTCCGGATCGCCTTCGCCTTCGCATCATTACTGCTTGTCTGCACCTACTTGATCGGGATCGCCGTCGGCTGCGCGATGGGTTTCTGGGGTGGGCTGTTCGACCTCATCTTCCAGCGCGTCATCGAGATCTGGAACATGGTGCCGACCCTCTACGTGATCATGATCGTGGCCAGCGTCGTGGTACCGACCTTCTGGACCCTGGCCGCGGTGATGGTGCTGTTCGGCTGGACCGCGATGACCTGGAACATGCGCACATCCACCTACAAGGAAAAG
>CAZJRX010000137.1:0-2882 GCA_964548145.1 uncultured Pseudomonadales bacterium
CTGGACGCTTGCGGACGCGCTGACGCCAAGATTAGGGGTTGACGGAGCACTAGGAACCGCGCCACGATGCCGTCCAACTGACGGTGGCCTTGTGCAGTCAGCGCCAGTCGATCGGCGCGCATGAGATTCCAATCCACCAACTCGGCGACCCGCGTCGAAATGATGTCGAATCCCAATCCCGTGCGCGACTCGAAGAGCTCGTGTTCGACGCCGTCGACGAGCCGCAGCGCGTTCATTATGAACTCGCCCGCCAGCTGGTCGCGCGGGACCGGCATAGTCGACGCTTCCGCGCCTGCCAGGTAGAGGCGCGGCTGGCTGGGCTTTGCCGAGCGAGTCACCGCGCCATCGAGGCCGGTGTGTTTGCCGTGACCGCCGGCACCGATGCCGATGTAGTCGCCGAACCGCCAGTAGTTCACGTTGTGCGCACAACGATGCGTTTCGCGGGCGAAGGCGGAGACCTCGTAGCGTTGGTAGCCGTGACTTGCCAGAAGGTCGAGCCCGGCCTCCTCGATTTCGATGGTACGGTCGATGTCGGGGAGATCCGCAGGCGGGCGCCGGGCGAACGCGGTTCGGGGCTCGATGGTGAGCTGGTACCAGGAGATATGGTCCGGATCCAGGCGAATGGCTTGGCCGAGATCATCGAGCGCTGCCGCCACCGTCTGGCCCGGCAACGCATACATGAGATCGAGGTTCACGCTCTCGACTGCCGCAGCCCGGGCTTCTCGGGCGGCTTGGACTATGGCATCGGCGTCGTGGATTCGCCCCAGCAGGTTCAGTCGACCCGGGTCGAAACTCTGCGCGCCGATGGAGATGCGCGTGATGCCACTGCGGCGGTAGTCGGCGAAGTCGCCGCGCTCGATGGTTCCGGGATTGGCTTCGAGGGTGACCTCCCGGGCATCGGGCAGACGTTCGAGCAGGGCACGAAAGGTACCCGGCGAAAAAAGGCTTGGTGTGCCGCCGCCGAAATACACGGTGGTGACCCGGCGGTCTGCGAAGCGTTCGAGTTCCCGTTCGAGGTCACCGAGCACCGTCTCGAGGTAGGCCGCCTCCCGCAACGGTTCCTTCAACGGGTGGGAGTTGAAATCGCAGTACGGACACTTGCGGACACACCATGGAAAATGGGCGTAGAGGCCTACTTCGCCAGGCGGCGTCATCGTTGGCGAGGTAGTTGGACGCCGTCGCGTTTTTCCGCGAGCAGGTTGCGAAGTACACGGCAGGCTTGGCCGCGATGTGACAAGCGATTCTTGTCTTCGAGCGCCAGTTGCGCAGACGTCTTCCCCAAGTCGGGAATCAGGAAGTGCGGGTCGTAGCCGAAGCCGTTGCTGCCGCGCGGCACCTCGACAATGAGACCATGCCATCGCGTGCTCGCCACGGCCGGCACCGGGTCGGTGGGCGAGTCGATGTAGACGAGACAGCAGGTGAAGTAGGCAGCGCAGGGCATGTTCGTGCCGAGGGCGCGCATCAGCTTGGCGTTGTTTTCGGCGTCTGTTGCGTTCGGCCCCGCGTAGCGTGCGGAGCGAATCCCGGGCGCGCCGCCGAGTGCCGGCACGACCAATCCGGAGTCGTCGGCAATAGCTGCCAATCCGGACTCCCGCGCCGCGTGACGGGCCTTGCCCAACGCGTTCTCGATGAATGTGCAGGCGGTCTCCGGGGCTGCTTCGATTCCTAGTTCGCCCTGATTGACGAGGGTCAACGACAACCCGGCCAGCGCCGCGCCGAGTTCGCGCACCTTTCCCGGATTGCCCGTTGCGACCACGACCCGGGTTGGCGACGAACCGCTCATGCGCCACAGCCGAACGCAGCGGCGTCCCGGTCGTCGTCGGGGAACGCGGTTGATCGGGGCTCTGGCGCCACGGTATCTACTCGTCGTTCCGGCGGTTCTCGCGGTACAGCGCATGCTGAAAGCGGAAGGTCTCGGTGCCGTGTTGCGGCAACTCGACGGTGATCTCGAAGCGCAGGTTCTCGGCGTGTTCGAAATCGAAGGCCGCGAGGTAGTAGACCGCGCCGTGGTCGTCGATCTCGCGGAAGTCGAGCTTCGTCGATTGGTCGAGCAGGTTCCTGAACCGGCCGCTGACGGCCGCCTTCTCACCGCGCCCGGTCGGGCCGACGGCAGTTATGTTCACAAGCCCCTTGGTGGGTCCCCGAACGATCCCGTAGCGGTCGGCGACGTCCGCCGAAAGGACCGACGCGTTGAACGCGATGTAGTGGACCTGCCAGTCGCCGAAACGCTTCGACTGCTCCGCGTGCACCGAAGCCAGCACGAACACGATGGCCAGCGGCGGTAACGCGGCCCGACGAATGATGGTCGTAATACGGCATCGGAATCGATTTCGAGTGAGGGCCTCTTTCCGCAGCCAGGAAACTAGCGTTGCCGACGGAAAGCGCTTCATCGCGTAGCCCGTCCGAGCCGGTAGAAGGCGATCGTCCCGAACAGGTTGCGCAGCGGATCCGGAAGGCCCTGGACCCGGTAGTCGCCGTCGACCACGTGACGTTCGATGATCGGTAGCCGTTTCGCCGTGACCAGACGCTCGAAGTCATGGAAGGTGCACAGATGGATATTCGGCGTGTCGTACCACTCGTGCGGTAGGTGGCTGGCAACGGGCATTCGGCCCAACGCGGCGAGATGCAGCCGGCATCGCCAGTGGCCGAAGTTCGGGAACGTGACAACGCACTCCTCGCCGATGCGTAGCATCTCGTCGATCAATTCCGCCGGTGAAGCCACCGCCTGCAGGGTTTCGGTCATCACCACCATGTCGAAACTGGAGTCGGGGAATCGACCGAGCCCCTGGTCGAGGTCATGCTCGATGACGTTCACCCCGGCACGGACACAGGCGCTGATCTCTGCCGGATCCTTCTCGATACCGTAGCCGTTGACCCCTTTC
>CAZJRX010000137.1:2975-9401 GCA_964548145.1 uncultured Pseudomonadales bacterium
GCACCCGCGCACCCGGATTGACAAGTGCCGCGATGATCTCCAAGTCGGGTCTCACGACCGTGGGCCAAGGTCGCGTGCGACGGCATCGAGGTATCCGCCGAGTACCTCGAAGTAGCGCTCGTTGGGCAGCAGGAACGAATCGTGCCCGTGGGGTGCGTCGATGATGGCGCTGGCGACGTCCTTGCGGGCTTCGATCAGCGCGTCGACGATCTCGTCGGAACGCGTCGGTGCGAACCGCCAGTCCGACGAGAACGACAGCACCAGGAACTTGGCGCTGGTATCGGCGAGCGCACGAACGAGATCGTTGGCGAAATCCAGCGCCGGATCGAAGTAGTCGAGCGCCCGCGTCATGAGCAGGTAGGTATTGGCGTCGAAACGTTCCGAGAACGACGTGCCCTGGTAGTGGAGATAGCTCTCCACTTGGAATTGGACATCCTGGGCCGAGCCGATGTCACCTGATTTTAGTTCGCGCCCGAAGCGATCCCCCATGCTGTCGTCCGAGAGGTAGGTCACATGCCCGACCATGCGTGCGAGCATCAGGCCCTTGCGCGGTATCGCGTCGGCCTGGTGGTAGCGGCCCCCATGGAACTCCGGGTCGGACTGGATCGCGTGGCGGGCGATCTCGTTGAATGCGATGTTCTGCGCCGAGAGCTTCGCGGCGGCGGCGATGACGATGGCGTGCGCCACACGGTCCGGGTAGTCGATTGCCCACTGCAGCGCCTGCATGCCGCCGAGACTGCCGCCAACGACCGCGGCGAAGCGGTCTATCCCCAACACATCGGCAAGCATCGCCTGGCTCTTGACCCAGTCCTTGACCGTAACCGTGGGAAATAGCTCGCCATAGGGTTCGCCGGTGACGGGATCCAGGGTCCGTGGGCCGGTGCTGCCGTTGCAGCCGCCGAGATTGTTCAATGCGACGACGAAGAACTTGGTCGTGTCGATTGGCTTTCCGGGGCCGATGCAGTTGTCCCACCATCCGGGCTTGGCATCCTCGGGAGTGTGGTAGCCCGCTGCGTGGTGGTCGCCGGACAACGCGTGACAGACGAGGACGGCATTGGCGCGCTGCTCATCGAGCTCCCCATAGGTCTCGTAGACAAGGTCGAACCTCGGCAGGGTCTCCCGACACTGCAGGTCGAACGGTTGGTCGAAGCGTGCGGTATGCGGTTCGACCAGTCCGACCGAGCCCCCGTCTTGGTTCAACCGCACCACAGTTGACAAGGCAACACGGCATTGATGGCGTAGCTCTGGATCAACATCAATACCACGATAGTGATCATCGGCGACAGGTCGATGCCGCCGAGGGGCGGTAGCACTCGTCTTGCGGGGGCCAGCAACGGTTCCGCAAGCTCCCGGGCGATGATCGCGGCCGGGGAGTACACGCCGGGTGCGATCCAGCTCATGATGATCGAGACGAAAATCGCCACCATGAAGATTCCGACGACGAGACTCAGCGTCGCGCGGAGTCCGTCCGTCAGCATGGCCAACACCTCGAAGGGATGCCCCGCTGCCCAAATGGCCACGGTCGCTGCCAGCATGTGCAGCAGCCAGGCCACCGCGAAGGACGCGAAATCGAGGTTGCGGTATGGACGCAACACCTGGCGCAGCGGATTGAGTATCGGGTTGGTGAACCGGACGATCCCCTCCGAGAACGGGTTGTAGAAACTCGCGTGCACCGCCTGCAGAACGAACCGTAGCAGGAACAAGAGCGCGGCAACCCGTAGCACGAGGGTGACGACGAAAGTCAGTGGGTCAACCATCTGCCATGTTTTCCTTTCGTTGTGTGGAGCGGGCTAGGCCGGATGTTGCACCAAGGGCCGCGATGATCGCGCAGGATTTTGTCCGTCCGCGCGTGCTCGCGACCGCAGGCATAGCCCTGCCTATGGTGGCGGGAGCATGTGCGCGCAGACGGGCAAAAGACCAGCGAGGGCGCGGCCAGCGCAGTTTGTTCCCCTGAGAATTCCTCGTCAACGACCGGGAAAACGCGAACGAATCACGGGATTCGCGAACTCGATGAGCGGCTTGGTGCAACATCCGGCCTAGGCTCCCTCGTCCGGCTCCCCGGACAACTCGCGCGCCAGTTCCTGGGACCGCTCGAAGGCACCGCGCACGGCGGCATCGAGCGATTCGGCGAACGACCGTTCGGCAAGTATAGAGAGCGCTCGCGCTGTCGTCCCGCCCGGCGATGTCACCCGCTTTCGAAGCACCGTCGGATCGTCCCGTTCGGCCATGATCGCGGCGCCCCGGGCGGTGGCCACGACCAGTTGCCGGGCGGTCTGGGCATCCAGGCCGATGTGGGTCCCCGCCGCTGTCAGGGCTTCGATCAGGGCGAAGAAATACGCCGGCCCGCTGCCGGAGAGCGCAGTCACCGCGTCGAGGTCGGCGTCCGAGTCGAACCAGATCACGTCGCCGGCCGTGCGGAGAATCGCCTCGGCCTCGTGGCGCTGTTCGGGAGTGACGGCGGCGTTGGCGATCAAGCCGGTAATGCCCGCGCCCACCAGAGCGGGTGTATTCGGCATACAGCGCACCAGGGCGCGCCCGTCGCCGAGCCAACCCTCGATTGTTGCCATTGGCACCCCGGCGGCAATGGACACCACGAGTTGGCCGTCGTCGATAACGGGCGCGATCTCCCGGACGACGGCTTGGAGCACTTGGGGCTTCACAGCCAGTACGACCGCCGATGCGCCTTGCGCGGCCAGCTTGTTGTCGGCCGTCGTCGATACGGGGGCTCGGAAACGCTGCCGCTGTTCGGCCAGGGGTTCGGCGACCACCACGTCGAACGAACGTTGGGCCAGACGCGTTGCCAGTGCGTACGCCATGTTGCCGCCGCCCACGAAAGCGATGTGCCGGGTCATGCGGATACCGTTTGCTGGGTTGTCGAGCGGGGTCCGAAGATTGCGGTTCCGATCCGTACCATGGTCGCGCCTTCTTCGATGGCGGCCTCGTAGTCGTCGGACATGCCCATCGACAGGGTGTCCCATTCTGCGCCGGCGTCCGGGGCAAGCTTGTCGAACAGGGACTTGAGCGCCCGGAAACTCGCACGGTGGTTCCCATCGGCACGTGGAATGGTCATCAGGCCGCGCAGCCGGAGACGCGGCAAGTCGCGGATTTGGGCGACGAGGCCGTGAAGCCCGTCCGGCCGGATGCCGGCCTTTTGGGGCTCGGCGTCGATGTTGACTTGGATGCAGACGTCGAGTGTGCGCTCGGCGGCGGCGTTCAATCGGGTTGCGATTCGCGCCCGATCGACCGTGTGAACCCACTGGAAGCGCTGGGCGATATCGCGTGTCTTGTTCGATTGGATGGCACCGATGAAGTGCCAGACGATGCCGAGTCCGGACAAGGCGTCCATCTTCGCGATGGCCTCCTGGAGGTAGTTCTCGGCGAAGTCGCGCTGGCCCGCCTCTTGGGCGGCGCGCACCTCGATCGCGCTCCGTGCTTTCGAGACGGCGATCAATCGCGCACTGCCGGGAGATCGTCCGCTACGCCGTTCGGTACGGCCAATCGCATCGACTATGGCCGTTATTCGTTTCTCGCAGTCCACACCGCAGTTTACCCCGCATGAAACGAATCCCGTAGCGCCCCAAAGCCGGGCCGGCCGCAGCCGAAGGACGCGCCTTTCGCCATTCGCTATGCGCCGGATTCGCCTCCGGCCCAGCCATACCGACCTGTGCTGGCAGAGCCAAGCCGTACGCATCACCTCGGGGGCGTCGGTGCGTGGCGTTGGCGAGTGACCGGCTTGGGAGCGCTCGCACCCTTTTGTCACTGAATTGCAGAGATCTCTTACAACCTTGTGGGCGTTTCGCTGTCAGGCAACGCACAAGCCAACCGGTAGAGTCCACACGATGGAAATCACCGATCTACTGGCCGAGGCCGTGAACCAAGGTGCCTCCGATGTGCACCTGTCGACAGGTCTGCCGCCGATGGTGCGCATCGATGGCGAAATGGAACGGTCGGATTGCGCCGACGTGACGTCGGCGGACCTGCGCGCCTGGATCGTTGCCAGGGCGACGGAGCAGGACCGGCAAGCCGTGGTCGAGGGGTTTGAGGCCGACTTCTGCCTGGAGGTGCCGCCGGCCGGTCGCTTCCGGGTTAACGTCTTCCGGTCACATCGGGGGCTCGGGGCGGTATTTCGAGTCGTGCCGAGGGTCGTGCCGACCTTGGCGGATCTGAGCCTCGGTGCCGAGTTCCAGCGGATTGCGGAGGCCCGGCGCGGGCTGGTCCTGGTCACCGGCCCCACCGGGTCGGGGAAGAGTACGACCTTGGCGGCGATGATCGATCACGTCAACGCGAGCCGCCGCCAGCACATCCTCACCATTGAAGACCCGATCGAGTTCATCCACGAACCGCGGAACTGTCTGGTGAATCAGCGCGAGGTAGGCCGCGACACGTCGACGCTTGCACAAGCGTTGCGCGCAGCGCTGCGGGAGGACCCCGACGTGATCCTGATCGGAGAAATGCGCGATCTCGAGACGATTCGGCTGGCACTGACGGCAGCGGAAACCGGACACGTGGTATTCGCTTCGTTGCACACACCATCGGCGCCGAAGGCGGTGGACCGCATCGTCGATGTGTTCCCGGCCGCCGAAAAGGAGACGATACGGTCAATCCTGTCGGAATCGCTTAATGCCGTGATCTGGCAGACGCTCCTGCGACGGCGCGAAGCCCGACCGATTGAGGCGGGGTCGCGGCTACCGGGGGGCGGGCGAGTCGCCGCACACGAGATCCTGGTGGCGACGACGGCGGTTCGGAACCTGATCCGGGAGCAGAAGATTGCGCAACTCTACTCGGCGATGCAGACCTCGGCCGCAGCGGGGATGCAGACGCTCGACCAGTGCCTCGAGCGCCTGGTGGCAAACGGGCTGATCAGCGCGGAGACCGCCCGTCGGAACTCTCGCTTTGCAAACTTTCGCCTGCCTAGTACGTAGTGTGCTCAAAAGCGTCCCGAACCCGGCCCGACCGCGGCCGGCGGGCGCGCCTTCGC
The DNA here is from genome assembly GCA_964548145.1 of uncultured Pseudomonadales bacterium. GTDB lineage: Bacteria > Pseudomonadota > Gammaproteobacteria > Pseudomonadales > Azotimanducaceae > VXYL01. The sequence goes on from CAZJRX010000137.1 coordinate 7,954, forward strand.
CGCGCAAGGAGCCCAGCGAGACGCCGCCCGTAGGGTACTCCCTTGTGGCGTCCCGCGCCGATCGAACCAATGCCCTCGGAGCCGGGCGCGGGCGACGGTGCCCCCGACAGGCGACGGTAACCGTCGTCCCCACGTTCGTAGACCGGCGTAGCGTCACGAAACCCGGCCGCGCCAAAGAACTTGGCTCATTGTAAAGATGGCCGGAACTCAAGAACGCCGGGGTGGGCGTTCGTTGAGCCAGGTCTCGCCGATGATCTCGGCCGCCTGCCTATGGGCGTCTTGCGCCGGTGCACCCCGAGCGATCGCCTCGAAGGTCGACAGCCGCTCGTCCGCGTAGTCGACGGTCAGCTCGTAGCGCGCGGCGAGGCGACGACCGAAACGTCGTGCACGGGCGGATCCTTCGCTTGGCGTGCCGTCCATGTTGATCGGGAGCCCAACCACGAGACGCTCGGGCTGCCATTCCTTGACGACGGGGTCAAGAACAGCCCAGTGCGGTTCGCCCGCCCTTGCCGGGATGGTGGTCAGTCCCCGGGTGAGATCGGCCTGCGGTTCGGCCACGGCGATGCCGATGTGCTTCATGCCGAAGTCGAACACGAGCGCCGTGCCCGGCGCATGTTTTCCGGGTAAGGCGTTCACGCGACGCCGCCTTCCGAGGCGAACAACCGCCAGTCGATGCCGAGTTCGCGGGCAACTCGGTCCAGGCGTTGGTCGAACGGCATGTCGAACAGAACATCATGGGAACTGGGGGCGGTTAGCCACGCACCCTCTGTTAGCTCCTGCTCTAGTTGCCCCGCTCCCCACCCGGCGTAGCCCAAGGCGAGCAGGAACTGATTCGGCCCACGCTCCGAAGCGATCAACTCCAGCATTTCGCGGCTGTAGGTGACGGTCAGTCCGGCACCTCCGACGCCCGCGGCGGGTTCGCTCCCCTCCACGCGCACGTCGTCGGTGTGCAGAATGAAGCCTTGGTGTGGTTCCACGGGACCGCCCGACACCACCTTGCCCGCCAGGTTGGCCGTCGCGGGCAGATGTAGCTGACTCATTAGTTCGCCCAGCGTGAGGTCGAAGGGATGGTTGACGACCAGACCCTGAGCACCGTCTTCGTTGTGCGCCCAAAGATAGATCAGCGTGTCGCCGAAATAGCTGCCGCGCAGCTTGGGCATGCTGATCAGGAACTCGCCGGCGTGCACTCGCCTCCTCCTCAGCCAGTTGGTTGCCTAGGCGACAAGTTTACAAACGTCTCCCGCGGATTGGGGAACGGGTTTTCACCTTGGATTCCCAGATCCCCTGGATCCCGGACACTCGCGTCACCGGTCCTACACGGGGCCGGGCGGATGTCCCACGGCCTTCGCGGCGATTTCCCACGGCGGCCGGGGCGGTTGTCCGCTGCCCCCGGCGCGCCCGTTCGGCGACCATGGCGCCATGACGACCCCGCGCCATCTCCTCGTCGA
>CAZJRX010000138.1:0-373 GCA_964548145.1 uncultured Pseudomonadales bacterium
GCGGCGAGGCGACGCTGACCGCCAGGCAACAAAGGATCTATTTGTTCCATGCGAGGCCCCGAACGACTACCCGTGGTTCGCGCCTCGCCGTCAGACCGCCGCGAATATCAGTGTTCCATTGGTGCCGCCGAACCCGAACGAGTTCGACAGCGCCGCCCCGATCGGCAGTTCGCGAGGTACGTGGGGCACATAGTCCAAGTCGCAGTCGGGATCCGGGTTGTCCAGGTTGATCGTGGGCGGCGCAATGTCGTTCGCAACGGCCAAGACCGAGAAGATCGCTTCCACCGCCCCGGCCGCACCCAACAGGTGGCCGATCATCGACTTCGTCGAACTGATCGCGACCGGCGTGCCCTCCCCGAAAACCGCCTTGATG
>CAZJRX010000138.1:398-7955 GCA_964548145.1 uncultured Pseudomonadales bacterium
CGTCGCCTTGGGGTGTGGACGTTCCGTGGGCGTTGACGTAGTCGATATCGTCCGGCGCTAGGTGGGCATCCGCCAGCGCGTTGCGCATCGACGCCACGGCACCGTGACCGTCGTCGGGCGGGCTGGTGATGTGATGGGCGTCGGCGCTCATGCCGAAACCAGCGAGTTCGCAGTAGATCGTCGCGCCCCGCGCCCGTGCTCGTTCGAATTCCTCAAGCACCAGGACCCCTGCACCGTCACCAAGGACGAAGCCATCCCGGTCCTTGTCCCACGGCCGGCTGGCGGCTTGGGGATCATCGTTGCGGGTCGATAGCGCTTTCATGGACGCGAATCCCGCCACGGTCACGGGCGACGTCGCCTGTTCGGCGCCGCCGACGACCATCACATCCGCATCGCCGTACTGAATGGCCCGCATGCCGCAGCCGATATTGTGCGTTCCGGTTGTACACGCCGTCACGATCGCCAGGTTCGGGCCGCGAAAGTCGTACATCATCGAGAGCTTGCCGGAGATCATGTTGATGATGCTCGACGGCACGAAAAACGGCGAAACCCTCCCGGGCCCGCGAGTCATGCACGTGGTGTGGGTCGCCTCGATGGTGTTGATACCACCGATCCCCGAACCGATGGCGACGCCGATTCGGTCGCCGTCCGTCGCATTGTCGATGCCGGCGTCCCGGACCGCTTGGACGCCCGCGATCAGCCCGTATTGGATGAACCGGTCGAGGCGGCGCGCCTCCTTGCGATCGAGATAGTCGTCAACGGCAAGGTTCTTGACCCCGGCGCTGATTTTCACGCTGTGGTCGCTGGTGTCGAAATCGGTGATCGCCGCCGCGCCGCTTACCCCGTCCAAGGCACTACGCCAGCCCTCGTCGACGGTATTCCCGATCGGCGACAGCATGCCGAGGCCTGTCACCGCGACTCGTCGTTTGCTCATAACGGAGAACCTTGCGTCGCTTGCCGCCTCTGGGCAACCCGGTCGACGGCGTCGCGCGCTTCGGCTACTGATGTGCCAGGATGTAGTCGATGGCTTCCTTGACAGTCGTGATGTTCTCGGCTTCCTCGTCGGGTATCTCCGTCTCGAACTCCTCCTCGAGTGCCATCACCAGTTCCACGGTATCCAACGAGTCCGCCCCTAGATCGTCCACGAATGACGCCTCGTCCTTGACTTCCTCCTCCTTGACGCCCAACTGCTCGCAAATGAGTCGCTTGACTCGCTCGTCGACACTGCTCATGTTCGGGGCTCCTTATAAAAATCGCTCTTCAAGTGTGCGTCCGCCGGCATAGCGCACCGGCCAATCGACCACCCTGTGGACGACGGTCCGCAGGAACGTAAGTTTAGCCGTTTTTTGGCCGGCATGAACCACGCAACGGACTGGCCCACATGTTCATCCCACGTAAAGGCCGCCGTTGACGTGCACCGTCTCGCCGGTGATGTACGCGGCTGCCTCGCTCACCAGGAACGCAACGACGCCGGCGACATCCGCCACCGTTCCCATCCGGCCAAGCGCCGTCCGGTCGACCATGGCCTGGCGTTGTTCCGCCGTGAGGCCGCGCGTCATATCCGTGTCGATGAAACCGGGGGCCACAGCGTTCACGGTGATGCCTCGACTGCCGATCTCCTGGGCGAGCGCGCGGGTGAAGCCCTCGATGCCGGCCTTTGTTGCCGCGTAGTTGACCTGCCCGGGATTGCCCATGCGCGCGACCACCGAGCTCAAGTTCACGATTCGGCCCCAACGAGCGCGCATCATGGGGCGCAGCAGTGGACGGGTTAGGCGGTAGACCCCCGTCAAGTTCGCCTCGACCACGGCCGCCCATTGGTCCGGCGTCATCCGCAGCAACAGGTTGTCGCGGGTCATACCCGCATTGTTGACTAGCACCGTCGGCGCCCCGTAGGCGGATTCAATCTCCGCCAGACGCTCGTCGATCGCGATCCCGTCCTCCAGGCGCAGCACGACCCCCGTACCGTTGTCGCCCAAATCCTCCGCTATGGCGGCAGCCCCTTCGGGACCCGTGGCGGTGCCGACCACGAACAGGCCATCGTCGGCCAGCCGACCTGCGATCGCCTTGCCGATACCCCGGCTTGCGCCGGTGACCAGGGCGATTCGTCGCGCCACGCTCACGGTCAGACCCCCGTGCAGGCTTCGACGGCCGACACCAGGGCATCGAGTTTGCCGATGCCGTGTACCGACAGGGTGCGGTCGATGCGCCGCGCCAGACCGGCCAGAACATTCCCCGGGCCGCACTCCACGAAGGTCTGTGTCCCGGTGCTGGCCATTGTCGCCATGGACTCCGCCCAGCGCACCGGCGACACCAGTTGATCGAGCAGGTTGTCGCGGATGGTTGCGCCGTCGATGGCTGCGGCGGCGCTGAAGTTCTGGACGACGGGGATTCGCGGATTGCGAATGTCCGCACCCGACAGAAGCTCGGCAAGGGGTTCGCCAGCCGGCGCCATAAGCGCGCAATGGGACGGGACGCTCACCGCCAGCGGCACCGCCCGACGCGCCCCGGCAGCCTTGCACGCCGCCACCACCGCAGCGACGGAATCCGTCGTGCCAGCGACGACCACCTGACCAGGGGAGTTGTAGTTCGCCGGCGAAACCGTGCCGTCGGCGTCCGCACAACAGCCCGCAACGACGTCGTCGTCCAGGCCGAGTATCGCGGCCATCGCCCCCTCGCCAGCGGGAACGGCCCCTTGCATCAGCTTGCCTCGCTCGTGAACCAGTGCAACGGCGGCAGCGAACTCGAGGGCGCCGGCGGCCACGAGAGCGGAGTACTCGCCGAGGCTGTGTCCAGCCACAACGCCGGGCTCACCGCCGCCCCGCTCGCGCCAGACGTCGAGCAGTGCGATGCTGACCGTGAGCAGGGCCGGCTGCGTCACTTCGGTGTCGTTCAACCTTTCGGCGGGACCATCCCGTACGATGCGGCCGAGATCGAATCCCAACGCTTGCGACGCTTCGTCAAAGCGTCTGGCTACCGACGGCGCGACCGCCGCGATGTCGCCGATCATGCCGACTTCCTGCGCCCCCTGCCCCGGAAACAAGAATCCCAAACCCATCGTCTCTCTCACTGTTCCACATTCGTATGCCCGGAGCGAAGCCTCCCCGGAGTACTCAGATTCCCGCACCAAGCCGTTCGATCAAGGCGGTGTCGAGTGCATCCACGGCTTGCCGCACGGCACTCGCGAAGCCCTGCCTATCGGCGCCGCCATGGCTCTTTACAACGACGCCCCGGAGCCCGAGGAGGCTGGCGCCGTTGTACGACTGGGGATTGTACGCATCGCGAACACGAGCCAGGCGTTTGCGGAGCATCGCCCTGCCCAATACCAAATCGAGGGAATTGCCAGACGTCTCCCGGCCGAGGACGTAGCGGGCCATCTGTGCCGCTCCTTCGGCGGCTTTGAGCGCGATGTTCCCCGCGAAACCGTCGGTGACGACGACATCTGTCGTCGCATCGAATAACCGGTGGGGTTCCACGAACCCAACGTAGCAAAGCCGATCGTCGGAGCCAATGAGCCGTGCCGCATCGCGTACGGTGGCAGGCCCCTTGCGGATCTCGGAGCCGATGTTGAGCAATCCCACGGTGGGCCGTGGGCGACCGGTAACGGTATGCCCGATGGCCGACGTCCCCATCATCGCGAACTGGTGCAATTGCGCCGGGTCCGACCCGATATTCGCCCCTAGGTCCAACATCTGGAAGCGGCGGCCATCGGCACCGCCCAGCGACTTCATGATGGCAGGGCGCCGAATCCCGGGCAGCACGCCCAACAAGTGTCGGGACAGCGCCACGAGCGCACCGGTGCTCCCGGCACTAACGAGGGCGTCGGCGTCTCCCGCCGCGAGGGTGCGTACCGCGCAACGCATCGACGTGTCGATATCGCCGCGCAACGACCCGCGCAACGAATGGTCGACTTCCGCGCGATGCGGGGCGTGAACCACCTCGTGGGGCGATCCGTCGATCAACGGCTCGATGGCGGCGGCGTCGCCGAAAAAGATCAGCCTAGTTGGGTCAGCCGGCGCGGCCCCGGTGCCTTCCGAGGCCGGCTTCGGCGCTATCGCATCGAGGGCACCGCGAACCAGCGTCGCGGGGGCCGCGTCTGCGCCGAGGATGTCGATGGCTATGCGGATGGGGCGAGTCCGGTGGATGAGCGGCCCCCATGGTCAACGTCGGGATTCGACGACCTTGCGCCCACGATAGTAGCCCTCCCCCGTGACATGGTGGCGGCGGTGGGTCTCGCCAGTGGTGGGATCTTCGGACAAAGCGGGCTTCCCAAGCGCGTGGTGGGATCGCCGCTTGTCGCGTTTCGATCGCGTCACCTTGTTTTGCTGCACAGCCATCGTTCGGTATCTCCATCAAGCGGGCCGTCGGCCCTCAACAAGTGCCCCGAGTGCCTCCAAGGGCTTGGTCGCCGCCATCCCGCCGTCACCGTGTGCCCGTTCGGCATCACGGGCGTTGGCACACGCCCCCGGGTCCGTACATCCGGCATCCGGGATGCTGAGCAGGAGGTCGTCTTCGACCAGGGCCGTTAGCGACAAACAACCTGCGTCACCCACGACCACATCAACCGCCGGCATCAGGCTCTCCACCTCCGCGTCCGTGGCGACGACGCGGAAGTCGAGCCGGCTGTCCACCTCAACGTCCACGGTCTCGGCGCACCGGCTACAGCATATCGGCGCCACGAGCTTGCAGGTGCCGCGCACCCGCGGTCGACCCTCGCCATCAAGCGAAAAATCGAGGGCCGTCGAGACCACCGACGACTTCGCCCTGCCCGGGTCCGTACCGCGGAACAGCACGTCGCCAAGCCGCTCGAAGGCGGCGACATCAACCGTGCCGCGCCACGTAAGTCCTTCTCGGGCAAGATGGGCGACATCCAATCGCGGAACCAACACCACATCCACGGCAACCTACGGCGGCGCGGATGATATGGTCACGGTCCCAAGCTGTCAAAACACCGACAACACCATGACCGACGGCTGTGCCGAGGCAACCGAAACGGCCCCGGACCCCATCCACACGCTGGTGCTCGCCTCGACTTCGCGGTATCGAAGGGAGTTGCTGCAACGCCTTGGCACGCCTTTCCACGTCGACGCCCCGAACGTCGACGAGACGCCACTGCCCGGAGAGCCGGCCCGGGATCTCGTCGTGCGGTTGTCGATCGCCAAGGCGCGCGCCGTCGCTCGGCGATGGCCAGCGGCCATCGTCATCGGTTCCGACCAAACGGCCACCTTCGACGGGATCATTCTCGGCAAGCCCGGCACGGTGGCGAACGCTATCCGCCAGCTACAGGCGTTTTCCGGTCGCAGCGTCGATTTCCTGACCGGTGTCGCCGTACTGAACCCGGCCGGCGATTGCCGAACCGCCGTCGACCGGACGACGGCTCGGTTCCGGCAGGCCAGCGAAGCGGAGATTCGCCGCTACGTCGAACACGACAGCCCCCTGGACTGCGCCGGTGGTATCCGGTTCGAGGGTCTCGGACCCCTGCTGCTGCACGGCGTCGACACTTCGGACCCGAGTGCAGCGATCGGCTTGCCACTGATCGCCCTCGGCGAATTGCTACGCGCACAAGGTTTCAATCCGCTCGCGGGTCCGGGGTCCGTTCGCTGAGTCCGGCGGTCTCCAGAGCGTCTCGAAGCGATGCGAATTCAGCGGGTACGGGCGCCATTAGTGTCAGTGGCTCTCCCCGGTGCAGGAACTGCAGTTCGCTGGCGTGAAGAAACAACCGCGGGTGGTCCTCGGCCCGACCCCGGGCGTATTTGGCGTCGCCGAGGATGGGGTGGCCGCTGGCCGCCGCGTGAACGCGGATCTGATGCGTCCGACCGGTTCGCGGACGCCCGGCCAGCCAGGTCGCCTCGGCGAAACGCTCTACCACGCTGAAGTAGGTCAACGACGGTTCGCCGTCGTCCTGCACCCGGACCCTTCTTTCACCACTCGCCAGGGCATAGCGCGCGAGGGGTTTGTCGACCCGGCGCAAAGCCGCCGGCCAATGCCCTGCCACGACCAGGTCGTAGCGTTTCCGCACGGCACCGGCGCGCAGTTGCGCATGCAACGCCAGGAGGGTACGCCGGTTCTTGGCGACAGCGAGGCAACCTGACGTATCGCGGTCCAGTCGGTGCGCCAGCGCAAAGGGCGTCGTGGGACGGTGCCGCCGCAAAATCTCGATGACACCCAGCGAAATGCCGCTACCGCCGTGGACGGCGAGCCCACTCGGTTTATCGAGCACGAGCAGATCCTCGTCCTCGTATACGGTGGCGCGCCGAAGCACGTCGACACCCCCAGGGAGATCGCCTGGTCCTGCCGACGCGGACCTCTCGCCCCCCCGGAACGGCGGAATGCGCACCTTGTCGCCGCGCTGCACACGGTATCCCGGCTGGCGCCGGCCGCCGTTTACCCTGACCTCACCGCGACGCAGCATCCGGTAGATCCGGCTCTTGGGCAAACCCTTCATCCGGCCAATCAGGAAATTGTCGAGCCGTTGTCCATGCTCGGCACCCACGGCCACGATATTCACTTCGGCCGCCACCCAATATCCTGCCGATTGAAGCACTTACCCCGGCTATGGTATCGTGCCGAGCGCGCGATCCAAAGGCAGCGGGGTTCCGCAGTAGAGGAATCCGGCGTTTTCCCCAGGATCGCAGGCCAAATGAGCAACGAGTTAGTTAACGATTAACGCCTCCAAGCGCGGAACCATCGTCAGGATGCCGACACGTCGGGAAAGTCTACCGACGGCGGCAAGAGCCACCCCGCCGCAACAATCTACCGAATTGTCCGAAGGATCGCGCACCAGCGTCCGCCGGACCCTGCGGGGAACGAGCCACAGGGCTCCATTACGCTCGAACAAGAATTGTCATCGCTCGACACGCCGCCGCTATGCACGAAGTCGGTACCCTCGTGCATCCGCTGGCGTGGCGGCGACCGTTGACGGTTTGCACGGAACACAACCGTTCCTTGCAGTCAGCGGCGGCGAGAGCCGCCGGGAAGCGCTATGAACGCGCCGCCCCCAGTCAACTTCGCCAAGGGTCGCCTCGCCGGAAGCAGGTGATCCGGGACCGGTTCAGACCGGGCCCGAGCAGACAATCCGATGCCGCCCAAAGCGGCACGACGGTGTGCAGCGCGTCAGGGCGATGCAACACGGAAGCACCCAACATGAAACGCATGCTTGTCAACGCGACCCAGCCGGAAGAGGTTCGGGTCGCCCTTGTCGATGGTCAGAAACTCTACGACCTCGATATCGAAAACCGCACCTACGAACAGAAAAAGGGGAACATCTACAAGGCCCGGGTCACCCGGGTGGAACCCAGCCTCGAAGCCGCGTTCGTCGACTTCGGGTCGGACCGCCACGGCTTCCTGCCGGTCAAGGAGGTCGCACGCAGCTACTTCAAGAACCCCGTCGACGGACGGGTAAACATCCAGGACGTTCTCGCGGAGGGTCAGGAACTGATCGTCCAGGTCGAGAAAGAAGAACGCGGCAACAAGGGTGCCGCGTTGACCACCTTTCTGAGCATCGCCGCACGCTATCTCGTCCTCATGCCCAACAATCCCCGTGCCGGGGGCATCTCGAGG
>CAZJRX010000138.1:7969-9362 GCA_964548145.1 uncultured Pseudomonadales bacterium
CCCAACGGCATGGGGGTGATCGTCCGTACGGCGGGCGTCGACCGCGATGCGGCCGATCTCAAATGGGATCTCGACTACCTCCTGCAGTTGAACGAGTCCATCGAAAAGGCCGCCGACGGCCTCAAGGCGCCGAAGCTCCTCTACCAGGAGAACAACGTCATCGTCCGCGCCATACGCGACTGCCTGCGGCGGGACATCGGCGAGGTGCTCATCGACGGCAAGGACGCCTTCGAGCAGGCACGCGAATTCATCGACCCGGTGATGCCGAGCTACAAGGAACGGATCAAGTACTACGACGACCCGATCCCCCTGTTCAGCCGCTACCAGATCGAGTCCCAGATCGAGACCGCGTTCCAGCACGAGGTGAAGCTCGTATCCGGCGGCAGCGTCGTGATCGACCCAACCGAGGCGCTGGTGTCCATCGACATCAACTCGGCGCGCTCGACCAAGGGCGCCGACATCGAGGAAACGGCGCTCCACACCAACCTGGAAGCGGCGGGGGAAGTTGCCCGGCAGTTGCGCCTGCGCGACGTCGGCGGCCTGATCGTCATCGACTTCATCGACATGTCGAGCACCCGGAATCAGCGCGCCGTGGAAACGCGCCTGCGCGAAGCCATGGAAGCGGACCGGGCACGCATCCAGATCGGGCGCATCTCGCGGTTCGGCCTGATGGAGATGTCACGGCAGCGCCTGCGTCCCTCGCTGGTGGAGATGACCACCGAGGTCTGCCCGCGCTGCGGCGGCCAGGGACGTATCCAGGACATCCGTTCCCTCGCCCTGTCGATCCTGCGGGTGATGGAGGAAGAGTCGCTGAAGGAGCGCAGTTCCATCGTGCGGGCGCTGGTGCCGCTCAACGTCGCCGCGTACCTCCTGAACGAGAAACGCAGCGACGTCGCGGACATCGAAAAGCGCACGAACACGCACCTCGTGATCGTGCCGGCAGGCAATCTGGAGACGCCTCACTACGAGGTCCAGCGCATCCGGGAGGACGACGCCGAGGCGGAGGCCGCGGTGTTGAGCTACGAACTGGCGGACACGGCGAGCGACGTGGAGATGCCCGCGCCGCGCGACCGTGACAATGGCCGCAAGGCCCGGGCGCAGGAGGCCGCCGTCAAGTCGATGGCGCCCTCGCAGCCGGCGCCGACTCCGTCGCGTCCCGGCGCTCTGCGGAGGCTGTTCACCAACCTGTTCAGCGGCGATGCGGACGACGGCGCCGCAGAGCGGCCCCAGAAGACTTCCGACGGTCCGCGCCAGCGATCCCGCGACGAAGGGCGGCAGCGGTCGGACGACCGCGCGCGCGCCCAGGGAGGCAACCGGGCCGAACGCCGTACGGAAGGCCAGGAGCGTCGCGAACGTCGCGGCGACCAGGAGCGTCGCGGCCGGTCGCGGCGCG
>CAZJRX010000139.1:0-9323 GCA_964548145.1 uncultured Pseudomonadales bacterium
GGCACCATCGAGTACCGCAAGAAGGTCGTCGGTGTCCTGACCAAGCGCGCGGGGGCCATCGCCCGCGACCGTGCCCTGGCCCTCTGACGGTCCGGTGGCCATCGCCCATAGCACAGATAAGGAATACAGATGAGCAAACAGCACGTATCAACCACTATCAACGGGGATGGCGTAGAGTTTCTTTGCGAACCCCACCAATCCCTCCTCGAGGTCCTGCGGGACGAACTCGGCCTGACGGGCACCAAGGAGGGCTGCGCCACCGGCGACTGCGGGGCCTGCTCGGTCCTGATCGACGGGCGCCTGGTCTGCTCCTGCCTGATGCTCGGTGTCGAAGCCGAGGGCGTCGAGGTGACCACGATCGAGGGTATTGCGGGGGCCGACGGCCTGCACGTCATCCAGCAGAAGTACCTGGAGCATGCGGCGCTGCAGTGCGGAATCTGCACGCCGGGTTTCATCGTCGCCACCAAGGCGCTCTTGGACAAGAACCCGGATCCGGACGAAACCACCATCCGCTACTGGCTCGCCGGCAACCTGTGCCGTTGTACGGGCTACGACAAGATCGTCCGCGCCGTTCAGGACGCGGCGCAGAACCTGGCCTACGAAGCGTAGCGGCCGGGCAGGATACATCGAGGAACACGAGCATTAAGGAGACAATCAAGTGGCAGAAGCCGTAGACCTCAAGGCAATTGGAACCCGGCCGATTCGACCCGATGGCATCGAAAAGGTGACCGGGCGGGCGAACTTCGGTGCGGACCTGTCCTTGCCGAACATGCTGCACGGCAAGGTGCTGAGGAGTCCCCACGCCCATGCACGCGTCAAGAGCGTCGATCTCAGCCGGGCGCTCGCCGCGGAGGGCGTGCTCGCGGCGGTTTCCGGGGCCGATTTCCCCGGCGGTGCCGAGGCGAACGATCTACAGAAGAACATCATCGCCCGGGACAAGGTGCTCTACCACGGCCACGCCGTGGCCGCGGTGGCCGCCAAGACGCCATTGCAGGCAGAGAACGCGCTGGACCTGATCGATGTCGAGTACGAGGTTCTGCAACCGGTCATGTCCTTGGACGATGCCATGGCCGAGGGCGCCACGCTCGTCAACGAGTCGCAGCACACCGATGGCGATACCTCGCAACCCGCCAGCAACGTCGCGGCAACGCAGCGTTTCGAACGCGGCGACGTCGAGGCCGGCTTCGCCGAGGCGGACGTCGTCGTCGAGAGCCAGCACCGGGTTCCCATGGCCCACCAGGGATACATCGAACCCCATGCCTGCACGGCGACGATGAACGAGGACGGCAAGGCCACCGTCTGGTGCTGCACCCAGGGGCATTTCGACGTGCGTTCGTTGACCGCCCAGGTGCTCGGCGAGAGCATCGGCAACATCAAGGTCATACCGTCCGAGATCGGCGGTGGATTCGGCGGCAAGACGACGATCTACCTCGAGCCGCTGGCGGTCAAGATGTCGCAGATGACCGGACGCCCGGTGAAGATGACGATGAGCCGGGAGGACGTGTTCCGCGCCACGGGCCCGACCTCCGGCACCTGGTGCAAGGCCAAGATCGGCGCCAAGAAGGACGGCACGTTCACGGCGGCGACGGCCTGGCTCGCCTACGAAGCCGGCGCCTTCCCCGGCGCCCCCATCGGCCCCGGCTGCATGTCGGTGCTGGCACCCTACGAGATACCGAACCTGGTGATCGAGGGCAACGACGTACTGGTCAACAAGCCCAAGGTCTGCGCCTACCGGGCCCCCGGCGCACCGCAGTCCATGCATGCCATGGAATGCGCCATCGACGAACTGGCCCGCAAGCTCGGTATGGATCCCATCGACCTCAGGCTCAAGAACGCCGCCGCAGAGGGCACCGTCGCTCCCTACGGTCCGCGTTTCCCGGCCATTGGACTGCGCGAGTGCCTGGAAGCGGCCAAGGTGCATCCGAACTACGTCAAGCCTGTTCCGGAAGGTGCCGGCCGCGGCCTCGCCGTCGGGTTCTGGTTCAACATCGGCATGCAGTCGAGCGCCGAGGTTCGAATTGCCGAGGACGGAATGGTCACCGTCATGGAAGGCAGCCCCGACATCGGCGGCTCGCGTGCCTCCATGGCGCTGATGGCGGCCGAGACACTCGGTGTCCCGTACGAGCAGGTCAAGGCTCACGTCGGCGATACGGAAAGTACCGGGTTCTGCAACGTCACCGGCGGCAGTCGGACGACCTTCGCCACCGGCATGGCGGTGATCCAGGCCTGCGAGGACATCATCGCGCAATGCAAGGCCCGCGCCGCGCTGACCTGGGATCTCGACGAGGAACAGGTCGACTGGGTGGACGGCGAAGCCGTACCCAAGCCCGGCGTCAACGCCGATGTGAAACCGCTGTCCCTGGCCGACATCGCCCGGGGTGCGGGTCGAACCGGCGGACCCCTGCTGGGCCGGGCGAGCCTCAACGCCCAGGGTGCCGGCGCGTCGTTCTCCTGCAACTTCACCGACACCATCGTGGACACCGAGACCGGCAAGGTCGACGTGCTGAATTTCACCGCGGTCCAGGATGCGGGCCGGGCCATCCACCCCGCCTACGTGGAAGGGCAGATGCAGGGCGGCGCCGTTCAGGGCATCGGCTGGGCGCTCAACGAGGAGTACATCTACGACGACAACGGCGTCATGGAGAACGCGGGCTTCCTGGACTACCGGGTACCGGTGGCGTCGGATATGCCGATGATCGACACCCAGATCATCGAGGTTGCGAACCCGTTCCATCCCTACGGCGTCCGCGGTGTCGGCGAGACGCCCATCGTGGCGCCCCTGGCAGCGGTCTCGAACGCGGTGCGGGATCAGTTGGGATTCCGGATCGACGACCTGCCGTTGTCGCCGCCGAGGGTGCTCGAGGCCATAGACGACCAGGGGGGGGGCGACTGACCCTTCGGACCAGCCGCCGACTCCGCGTGCGTCGGCGGCATCCCGGCTCGTTCTCGCCGTTGCACTCGGGTGGGCGATCTGTTTGCCGTTCGGCGAGCGGGCTCGTGCCGACCACGGAGGTCCCCACGACGACGACCTGGTCGTAATGGGCGAGCGGGAGGACTGTCCTGACGGGGCTACCTGCCTTCCTCCAGATAGCATCGCCCGCTATCTCCATCTCAAGGAGGTTGACGTGACGCCGACGCAGTCCGTCACGGTTGGCCAGCTGATCGGCACCGTCAACGACACCGGAGCTTCGAGGGGCGCGCATCTCCACTACGATTTGGAGGTGAATGGCGCACCCACCAACCCTGCCGACGAATACGACTGCTAATGGCTGGATCGCGACGCCTTGTCCGACGCGGCGCCGCCTTGGCGGTCGTCGGCGTTCTCGTCGGCGCAGTCGTCGCCGTGACGTGGCTGACCCGCCACGAAGAGACCACCGGAGAGCGAGATTCTCATGTGGCGCACCCCGCCCAGCCGCGGGCTGCGCACCGGGAACCGGAGTCGGCGGCGAATGACGCAATGCCGGTCGCAATAGCGGGTCTCCCCTCCCCGAAAGTGGAGTTCGCGCCCGAGGAACTGATCGACAATCCGCGCTGCAACTTCACGGCGGGCTTGGGCCATGCCGCCGACACGGCGGTCTACGTGCTCTCCGAGGGGCGCGGCGCGCGGTTCGCGGTGCTCGACGGCGAAGGGACGGTGTTCGGCGACGAACTGCCATTCGACCCGAATCACTACCACCTCGGCAAGCGCGCGGACGGTTCCGTCGTGGTGGCCCTTGGCAACCTGCGGTTGAACTCGAGGGAGTTCCGCCCCGAAGACACGCCGGAGCCGGTTCGGGTGTACCGGGACGGGCAGTTGATCTTCGAGGACGACAAGGTGTGGCAGTTCGGCGTGGCGTCGGACGGCTCGTCCTTCTACGTGGTGGAGCCGCTGGCGGGCGAGGCGTCGAGGCTGGTCGTGCGCAACCTGGACGACGGGCAGGAACACCACCACGACCTCGGCCCGGAGTTCAATCCCTTCGACTCCTACGAGATCCCCTACGTGTCGTTCTATTCGACGACCGGGGCGGAGGTGATGTTCTGGCCCCCGCAGGAGCTCAACGCCACGCCGCGCGGCGACTTCTGGTTCTACCCGGCCGATGGCGGCGGCGTGCGCGTCGTCCGCATGGTGCCGACGGGCATTCCGCTCAACGAATCGGTGGCGGCGAGCAGGGTGGATCCGCGCTTGGTCTTTTCGGAAACGGTTGGCGGCTTTGCGCAGCGGGTGCCGTCGGGGGGTTGGTTCCACAACACGAACGACCGGGTCTACTTCGCCTCCAGCAACGTGGCGTACCACCTTGTGGACCAAGGGGACATCCGGACGCAAAGCGGCCCGTTCAAAGTCGTAAGGCGGGAGTACCGGGGCTACGGGGACCCGGGTGGCCCGCAGTCGCGCGACGTCTGGTCGCGGGAGATACCGGTCAGCCACATGGGCGCCATGATCCTGTCGAACAACGGTGCTTGGCTTGCGTTGAAATCCGGCAACCGGGTATGGGCGCTCGATGCCGACAGTGGGGAACTGACGTTCGCGTTTCCCACCACGGAGGACGTCGGCCTCCGCTTGCCTGAGGAGTCCCGCTACGACATGGTTCCCGACCGCAACCTGAACTACGTGCAGCAGGCCTGGGCGGCGGCAGCGTTGGAACGGCTTCGCGGCGTGCTGGGTCCGGACGCGGACGTAGAGGACGTCGGCGGCCTCGGCGGGGTCGGGTTCCGGGGCGACCGGCTGATGCTGTCCCGCTCTCTGGGACGTGGCTCGCGCGGTCGCCGCTACTACGATGTGTTCGACCTCGCCACCGCCTGGATGGATAGCCCGCCCGAGTTCCGTGTGGAGGCCGACCGCGGCTGTTCAAAAGGCGACTTCGTACGCGGGCTCCAAGTGCACGACGGTCGTTTGACCTACCTGACTGAAGGTCGAAAGGCGTCTATGAAGGGGGAGGCCGCCGCCTCTGCCGCTACGCCAGGAGGGTGATGCGTTGCGCGGGGCTTGCCCACAGACAACATCTAAATGACACTACCGGATTGCGTGGGGTCCGGCATCGCCGGACGTTTGACCTCAGCGGGGCATCGTTGTCGCGCCCCAGTCCTTCCCCTCGGCGAGGCGGGCCGCCAAGAGCGTGGAAGCCGTGGCGCGGACCACGGGAACCGAAGGTGGCGGTCGTTACAGCCAACCCCACCGGATCCACCATCACCGGGCCTCACTTGCACTATGACCACCAATCCGTAGTTGCCGGCGTCGCAGACCTGCGGCTCGGCTCCAGCGTGTTCCGGGAGGTCAACGCCCCCGGCCGACGTTAGCCGTGTCTTGCCAACGCCCGCCGATTGCCTTTCTCCGATAGAATCCCCGCCCTTCCACGCCTCGGATCGCCTGCCCTTGGAACTCGTGTTCGACTATCTCGGCTTCCTCGCCAAGACCGCCACCATCGTGGTCGCCGTTCTCATCATCATCTCCGCCGTGGCTGCCGCCGCCGCGCACCGCGCGATGCGGGCACCGCCCATGGGTCATATCCAGGTCGTGCGGCTGAACGAGTTCCTGCACGACATGCGTCGAGCGATCGAGGACGCCGGACTGCCACCGGCCGCGGCGAAGAAGCAGCGCAAACGCGATGCCAAGGAGCGCAAGAAACAGCGCCACGGCGAAGGTCGGCGGCGCGTCTTCGTCCTGAGTTTCGAGGGCGACATGGCGGCGAGCGCCGTGGATTCCCTGCGTAGGGAGATCTCGGCAGTGCTCGGCACCGCCGGCAAGGAGGACGAGGTCGTGGTCCGCCTCGACAGCGCCGGCGGCATGGTGCACGGCTACGGTCTAGGCGCTTCGCAGCTGGCACGAGTACGCGGCAAGGGAATACGGCTTACCGTCGCCGTCGACAAGATCGCGGCTAGTGGCGGCTACATGATGGCGGCAGTGGCCGATCGGATACTCGCGGCGCCGTTCGCGGTGGTCGGCTCCATCGGGGTGGTGGCGCAGATCCCCAACGTGCATCGCCTGCTCAAAAAGCACGACGTGGACGTCGAGGTGCTCACCGCCGGCCGTCACAAACGCACGTTGGACGTGCTCGGCGAGAACACCGACGAAGGCAGGGAGAAGCTGCGCGACGAGTTGCACGATATCCACGCACTGTTCCAGGAATTCGTCGCCGGCTACCGGCCGGGGCTCGATCTCGAGACGGTGTCCACCGGCGAGGCGTGGTACGGTCAGCGAGCCTTGGACCGCTCGCTGGTGGATGAACTCGTCACGAGCGATGAGTACCTCGCAGCGGCGTGCGAGGAGGCGGACATCTTCGAGGTGTCGTGGGTGCAGCCGAAGAAACCCATCGAGCGACTGTTCGGCCAGGCGACTCTATCCATCGGCAAACTGGTCGACCGCCTCGTCGACCGAACAATGGGAGGATTGCGATGAGTGCCGGGAATCTTGGCAGCTTTCGGGCGTTCCGGGTCGACAAGACGGAGGATCGTCGGTACCCGAGGAGCATCGTCGAACGGGACACCAGCGAGCTCCCCGACGGCGAGTTGCTGATCGATGTCGCGTACTCCTCGCTGAACTACAAGGATGCGCTGTCGGCGACGGGGAATCCGGGCGTGACGCGCAACTTTCCGCATACCCCGGGCATCGACGCCGCCGGCACCGTCGCGGCGTCCGATTCCGAGGACTTCCGACCGGGCGACGAGGTCGTCGTCATCGGGTTCGATCTCGGGATGAACACGCCGGGTGGCTTCGGCCAACGTATCCGCGTCCCGGCGGGATGGGCCGTGGCGATGCCCGATGGCTTAGATGTCAGGTCGAGCATGATTCTCGGCACGGCGGGGTTTACCGCCGCGCTCGGCATCGACAAGCTGGAACAGGCGGGCATGGACCCCGCTGACGGACCCGTACTCGTGACGGGGTCCACCGGGGGCGTTGGATCGGTGGCGGTCAAGCTACTCGCGAAGCTCGGCTACGAGGTGCATGCGGGAACCGGCAAGGCCGATCAACACGATTACCTGCGCGGTCTCGGCGCCAGCGCCGTCGTCACGCGGGAAGACCTGCTGGCCGGCGCCGAACGCCCCCTCGGGAGAGAGACCTGGGCCGGGGCCCTCGACACGGTGGGCGGCCAGATTCTCGTCAATGCCTTGAAGTCGTTGCGTTACGGAGCAAGTCTCGCCGCCTGCGGTCTGGTTGCTTCACCCGAGATTCCGGCCACCGTGTTTCCATTCATCCTCCGCCATGTCAATTTGCTCGGCGTCGACTCGGTGGAGTTGCCGGTGAACGACAAGGCAAGGATATGGGGCAAACTGGCGGGCGCGTGGCGGCTTGACGGCCTCGAGGAGCTTGTTGAGCCGCTTACCCTGGATTCCCTTTCCGGGGCGATCGATCGAATCCTCGCGGGGAAGATGGTGGGCCGCGGCTTGGTGGATCCCAACCATTGATGGGCGCCCGGATCTCCCCGTCGCTGGCGTTCGCCGCCGTCCTGGTGCTGCCCTCCTGCGACGGCGCGCCGTCGGATCCTGCCGAGGCGACGCCCCGTGAAATCGTCGAAACCGTAACCGAAACCGAACCCGAACCCGAAATGCCCCCGACACGATCCTCGGACGGTCTCTACGGCCATTTGAAATACGACGAAACCGACGAGCCGCTCGGGGAAGCGGGGCGGTACCGGGACACCGGCCGGGTCGTGCAACTACGAACCGAAGCCGCCCAGGCGTTCCGGGCGATGCAACAAGCCGCTCGGAAAGACGGTGTGGAACTCGTGCCGATTTCCGGTTATCGCACCAAGCAATACCAGGATGGTTTGTTCTCGCGTGCGATCGTCAAGCACGGTGGCACCGAGGCCGCCGCCCGCTGGGTGGCACCCCCCGGCTACTCGGAACACCACACCGGGCTTGCCGTCGACATCGGTGCACTCGACAGCCCCGAGACGGACGTCGAGACCGGGTTCGAGGACACGGCGGCCTTTGCCTGGCTGAAGCGGAACGCGTCCCGATTCGAGTTCGAGATTTCCTTCCCCCGTGACAACCCCCAGGGGGTGTCCTACGAGCCCTGGCACTGGCGCTACACGGGCGCCGTCGCCCGGTGGCCCCGGTAGCTCGGCATCAATCGCGCCGCAGGCGCTCCGAGGCCGCAATCGGGCTGGGGTAGCGGAACACGACGAGATAGCTCGACAGCAGCAGGGTCACGACGGTGGCACCCTGAACCACGTGGGCGGCCTCCGCCGACAGCAATGCAGTGCCGGCGACGAATACCAGCAGCAGGGAGAACTCGCTCGCCTGGCCGAGGCGGTAGCCGACCTCCCGGGACACCCCGTCGGATTCCTTCT
Source organism: uncultured Pseudomonadales bacterium (assembly GCA_964548145.1). Taxonomy (GTDB): domain Bacteria; phylum Pseudomonadota; class Gammaproteobacteria; order Pseudomonadales; family Azotimanducaceae; genus VXYL01. Next base: position 8,268 of record CAZJRX010000139.1, read on the forward strand.
GCCAGCGCAGTAGTGCCCGAAAGACCGGCGGCTTCACGGCGACCAGCGCGACGGCGAGCACGAGGGTCGGTAGCCACATATCCAGCAGCAGCTCGGGATTGATCGCGGCACCCACCGAGAAGAAGAACAGCACCAGGAAGAAGTCCCGAAGCGGTCGCAGGTTTTCGGTGATGTACTGGGCGATCGGCGAATTGGCGAGGGATACGCCGGCGACGAAGGCACCGATTTCCCAGGAGAGCTGAAGCGCTTGCGACAGGCTGGCGATTCCCAGACACCACCCCACCGCCAACAGGAACGTGAACTCCTGAAAGACGTCGAAACGCGTCAACAGCGGCACGACGAGGAAACGCACGCCGAGGTAGGCGACCACCGCGACCACGGGCAGCGCGACGAGGACCGCGAGCGTTGTGGACAGGACGCTGCCGTCGGTGTCGAAACCGGCGATGACAAGCAGCGCGATGATCGCGAGAAGATCCTGGATCAATAGCAGGCTGATGACGATCTCGCCGATGTGCCGATGGTGGAGCACGGTCGTGGGCAGCAGCTTGATGCCGAGAATCGTGCTGGAGAAGACGCATGCCGTGCCTGCGACGGCGGCTTCGACGACGGTGAAGTCGAAGGCCAGCATCACGCCGAAACCGAGACCGAAGAACACCACGGTGCTGGCCAGGGCCGTCAGCACGGATTCCCCGATCATGTCCTTGAGCTTCGCGGGCGGCAGGTCGAGACCGACGAGGAACAACAGGAAGATGATGCCGATCTCGCCGATCTCGGCAAGCAGCCGGTCATCCGCGACCAGTGCGACGCCGTGCGGGCCGACCAGGCAGCCGATCGCGATGTAGGCGACGACCAAGGGTTGGCGGGTATACAACGCGAGGGCTGCCAGGGCCGCGGCCCCGGTGAAGATGATGAAGAACGACTCGATGATGCCGACGTGCATTGCCGGCTATGTTGCCTCAACGGGTGGCCGTGGGGGAGATGCGGGCGCGACGGATGGCGGCACCGGCATCCCCGCACCCTGTGCCCTTGTTCCGACCCGGCGGCTGGAGCACTAGT
>CAZJRX010000140.1:0-9275 GCA_964548145.1 uncultured Pseudomonadales bacterium
GACTACTGCGTGGCCATCAGTTCCTCGAGCAGCGTCTCCTGGTCCACGACTTCGTTGCCGAACGCCTCGATCACCACGTCGACGATCCTGCCGTCGAACTCGAACGGCGACTCGTAGGCATCGTCCACCGGCGTTTGACTATCGCGCCCGACGTCCAGGGGTTCGTTGACGAAGTTGTGGTATCGGAACGGTGCCAGCACGCCTCCTCCCGCCGGCCCGTCGTCGACGAAGAACCGCACGCGTCCCTCGTCGCGTCCGGTCCTCACGACGTCGGCGCGGACCGTTGCGGCACCCGGTGGAATGGCATGCGGGGACGACACGCGACAACGTTCACCGAAGTTGTTCGTCGTGTAGTGCAGCCGGTTGCCGAGGATGAACACGCTCCAGCCCCCGAACCGGCCGCCGTCGGCGATGATCGTGCCCTGGGCGTTCGTGGACGACCGCTCGATCCGCGCGGTGATGCGATGCGACACGCCGCGCACCCTGGGCCCGGCCCTGAAGAAATGCGGCAGCACGGCGTCCTGGTAGAGCACCCAGCGGTGCTTCGGCTCCGGCCACCAGCCGATGCCCTGCCGTCCGGTGAGGTCGTCAAGCGGCAACACGCCGTAGCGCTCGGCCTCCTGCCACCACAGATCGATGAGTTCCTTGAGCTTGCCGGGATGCTCGTCGGCCAGGTTGTCGATTTCCGCCAAGTCCACGTCGAGGTGGTATAGCTCCCACACGTCGTCGTCGAAGCTCGTGCCCCGATGGTGGAACGTGACGGCCTTCCAGCCCTCGTGCCAGATTGCCCGTTGGCCGATGGTTTCGAAGTACTGGACGGTCTTCTTCGTATCCGCGTCGTTGTCGTTTAGCGTATGCGCCATCGACGTGCCGTGGAACGGCATCTGCTCGACCCCGTTGACGTGGGTTGGCACGGGCAGGCCCAGCAGATCCATCAACGTTGGCGTGACGTCGACCGCGTGGTAGAACTGCCGGCGCGTCTCGCCCTTGGCCAGGACCCCGTTCGGCCACCGGATCAGCAGCGGCGCCCGCACGCCGCCTGCGTAGGTGTTCCCCTTGTAGCGCTTGAACGGCGTATTGCCCGCCATGGCCCAGCCGAACGGATAGTGGTTGTAGGTGAGCGGGCCGCCCAGGTCGTCGAGGCGGGCAAGATTCTCTTCGACGCTGTTGCCGAACCCGTTGCGGGCGCGCTGGTGATCGTAGGTGCCGTGCGGGCCACCCTCCGAACTCGCGCCGTTGTCGGAGATGGCGAGGACGATGGTGTCGTCGCGCTTGCCAAGGGCGTCGATCTGATCGAAGAGCCGCGCGATCTGCACGTCGGTGTGGTCAAGGAAACCGGCGAAGACCTCCTCGAACCGGGCCGCGAGGCGCTTTTCCTCGGCGTCCAACTCGTTCCATAGCTGCACGCCGGGGTTGCGCGGCGCGAGCCGCTGGTCCTGGGGCAGCAGCCCGGACACCTTCTGGCGGGCCAGAATCCGATCCCGCGCCACGTCCCAGCCGTCGTCGAACCAACCGCGGTACTTGTCGGCGTAGGCGCGGGGCACGTGGTGCGGCGAATGCCCGGCCGCGAAAGCCACATAGAGGAAGAACGGCTTGTCGGGGGCGGCGGAGACGAGCTGCCGAAGCCACAGGCAGGCCGTGTCGACGATTCCCTCCGACAAATGGTAGTCCTCGCCGGCGGGCGGCTCGATGCGCTCGTTGCCGAGGATCAGCTCGGGATTCCACTGGTTGGTCTCGCCCGCGAGGAATCCGTAGAAACGGTCGAAGCCCCGTTGCAGCGGCCAATGGTCGTACGAGCCGGCGGGCGAAGTCTCGTCGATCGACGCCAAGTGCCACTTGCCCGAGGCGAGTGTCTGGTAGCCGTGGGGCCGGAGCATCTCGGCGATGTTCGCAGCCTCACGCGACACGAAGCCCCGGGTGTTGGGGAAGCCGTTGACCATCTCCGCGACCCGGCCCATGCCGACGCTGTGGTGATTGCGCCCCGTCAACAGACACGTGCGGGTCGGTGAACATATCGGCGTGACGTGGAAGTTGGCATAGCGCAGGCCGTCGGCGGCCAGGCTGTCCAAGGCGGGCGTCTCGATGTCCGAGCCGTAGCACCCGAGTTGGGAGTAGCCCACATCGTCCAGCACGATCATGACGATATTGGGCTGTCTCTTCAGTTCGACCGGTTTCGATGTCCACGAAGCCCTGGATTGGTCCACCGTGCGCTTGATCTCACCGTCGAATAGCCGGTCGTGTTCCATCGATCCCCCTCGTTAACGCCATCCACCTCTGGGCAGTGTATCCGTAGGGGCGACCTTTGTGGTCGCCCGCTCGCCCCTTGTGGTCGCCTGCCTTGCACCGGCACTTGGTGCCGCGGCGGCGCGGACTCCTTGGCCTGTCCCTACGCCCGTGTGGCTACGGTTTGGCTGGTTACCGACCCGCAGATCCGTACAAAGGAGATCGGACCTACGAATTCCCGTCCCACAAGACGCATGGCGAATATCCTACGGCCGCGTGGGAACGAAATCGCGTGTGTCCGAATCCGGGGTGCCCGAACGCGCCCGACGAACAAGAGGTTCGGACACACGAATTCCCGTCCCACAAGACGCATGGCGGATATCCTACGGCCGCGTGGGAACGAAATCGCGTGTGTCCGAGTATGGGTGAGCGCGCTACGGCGAGCAGACCGACGGGCCGGACTATCTTGAAGGCTTCAAGTGGCGCTCGGGAGGGAAGGAGTCGGTCCCGTCGACAGTGGTTTGACTCGTTACCACCCCCCCGGATACGTTAGCGACGACGAAGCCGTCCGGGACTGGATGCCCTGTATGCGCGTCTTGCTGATGATCGTCGGTGCCTGGTGCCTGGCCGAGGCATCGGGTGACGAGGCCGATTGGCAGCGCCACCGCGATGCCGGCCTCGCCGCCTACCGTCAGGGCGATCATGCCGAGGCGGTATCGCGGACCGAGTTGGCACTTGCCGAGGCGGAGAAGTTCGGCGAACGGGATACGCGGTTCGCCGAAACGCTGGCCAACCTGGCATTCCTGTATCGGGAGGCGGACCGCCGCGACGAGTCGGAACGGGCTCTTTTGCGTTCCGTGGCGGTCTGGGAGGCCATCGTCGGCGAAGAGCATGAGATCGTCGGGCAGACCCTCAACAGCCTGGGATCGCTCTACGACGTTCAGGGCCGCTTCGAGGAGGCCGAGCCGGTATTCGAGCGTGCCCTTGCCATCGCGAAGACGGCACACGGGTCCGAGCATTCGGCGGTGGCCAGGGTGTCGTACAACCTTGCACGGGTCTACCAGGCTCTTGGTCGTCCGGAAGACGCCGAGTCGTTCTTCGGTAGGACGCTCGCGTTGCAGGAAAAGCTGTTTGGACGGGACCACCCGGAGACCGGCCGGACGCTGAACGCGCTGGCGGTCCTCTACGGGGTTCAGGGCCGCTACGACGAAGCAGTGCCCCTGTTCGAGCGGGTGCTGGCAATCGACAAGGCAACCCTCGGCGCTGAAAACCCCCAGGTTGCGCTGGATCTGCGGAACCTTGCCGACCTGCGTGTGGCACAAGGGCAGGTGGCGGACGCGGAGCCGTTGTTCAGGCAAGCGCTGGCGATTGACGAGGCGGCGCTCGGCCCCGGGCATCGCCAGGTGGCCGTGGATCTCGACAGCATCGCTGGCGTTGTCCGCCGGCTAGGCCGCGATGCGGAAGCCGAGTCGCTCTACCGGCGCTCGCTGGCCATCGAGACCGCCAGGTTGGGCGAAGAACACCCGGAACTGGTGGCCCGGTTGGAGAGGTTGGCGGAGATCAACCGCGACATGGCACGAACGGACGCAATGGAACCCCTGCTGCGCCGCTCACTCGCGATACGCGAACGCGCGTTGGGGTCGGAGCATCCACAGGTCGCCCTCGGTCTGCGTCGCCTCGGGGCGTTTCTTGTCGACGAGGACCGCGCCCGGGAGGCAATACCGTTGTACCAGCGAGCGCTGGCGATCCGTGAAAAGGTGCTAGCAGAGGATCATCCGCGCCTGCTCGAGAGCTATCGCGATCTGGCCGACTCGCTCGGGTCGGTGGGCCAGCCCGAACAGGCGATCCCGTTCTACGAACGGGCCTTGGCGATGTCGGCTAGGATCGTTGGTAGCAGTCACGACGACACGCGCGCTTTGGCCAGCAAACTTGCGACCGTGTACAAGTTGGTTGGTCGTGGCGACGATGCCGAGGGGATTTTGCGGGATCAGCAGTAACGAAAGCGGAGTGGGTACGTTTCAGCCCTCCTCGGCTTTGACTTGGCCACGGGTCGGGCCACAATGGGCATTGACATGACCATCGATGGCCAACTGGCAACCGGGGAGAGCGTTGCAGCATTCGCCCGTTCGTTGACGGACGGGCTTGGCAAGGCGCGGCACCGGTTCGTCGTCGACGCCATCGAAGGAATCCGCCGGTCGTGCTCGCTCAACTTGAAGCAAGTGGCTGCCGCCTTGAACGAGGACGTTCAGATTCATGCAACCGAGAAGCGGTTGAGCCGGCATCTGGCCGACCTGCACTTGGCGGACGTGGTTGGCAAGCGTTTGCTCGAACGGACGACCAAGTACGTAGGTACGCACACGCTACTGGTCGTTGAGACCTACAACCTTGCCAAGAAGTACGCCACCTCGATGCGTTTGCTGGGTTCCGATGATGTCTTGACGGTGAGTGACGGCTACGGCGGCTGCGATATCTTCGCAACCGACGAGGGGATCGGTCGTTTCGTGCCGATCTACTCGACCATTTGGTCGCGCAACGCCGGGGACTTCGAGAGCGATGCGGACGAGGTATTGAAGGCCGTGCGAACGGTAGCCGGTGCCACCGGCGGCAAGGGGATGTTCCTCGGCGACTCGTCAGTGGCGCTCCGCCTGCCCCGGGAGAAGGTGAAGTCCGTCAACCTCGTCGATGGGGATGCCGAGGTCGAGTATCGCCGCCGAGCGGTCTCTGTCTCCCAACTGCGCCGGAACTGCAGCAAGCCGTACGGCGGCTGGGCCTACCGGTACGATGGCGACACGGGGGGCGAGGACCGGCTCTTCCTGCACTACGGCGTCACCCCCATCCACCTGCCCGACTTATCGCGCCGACTGTCCCTCGTGGCGGTCGAGTCGGAGGAGGTCAATGCGGCGTTCCTGACGGCAAACGACATGCGGCACTGCCGTTGGGATACCTACAAGACGGTCTACACCGGATTGGAGGCGATGGAGGCTGCCAAGGCGTACCGGAACTACAAGAACCGGTTCGACCTGGCGAGTTTCCGGGTGCTGACCTACGAGCGGCTTCGATTCCTGATGCTGCTGCTGCACGCGGCGCTCTACTACGATCTAGGGGTCTGCCAGGAGGGCCTGCGGTTCGTGCCGTCGCTTCGTTTCCGACCCCATGCCGGCCAGCACCGCAGGAACTTCGTGCTCCCGAAGGAGCACACACCTCGGTCGCAGTTCGTTCGGCGCACGGCGTGGCACTACTGAATCACTGTTGAGCGGGAGCGGACGAGGACATGCCAGCCATATCGCCAGCCGATGGACCCGTTGCGGTAACCGGCGCCAGCGGATACATAGGATCGTGGGTCGTTCGGGATCTGCTCGGCGAGGGGTACCGCGTGCGCGCCTGTGTACGCGACGAGGCCCGGGCCGAGAAGGTGGACCACCTGCTCGACCTGGCCGATGGTCGGCGCGGGAGAATCGAAATCCACGAGGGCGATTTGTGGAAAAGGGGCAGCTACGACCGCCCGTTCGCCGACTGCGCGGCGGTGATCCACGTCGCGGCGCCGCTGGGCTACAACGGCGAGAACCCGCAGCAGACGTACGACGGCTGCTTCGCCCAGACCGAGCACGTGTTGGAATCCATTCTGAAGGCGGGCACCGTGCAACGGGTCGTGTTCACCAGTTCCTTCGCAGCCGTGACCTACCCCTGTCCCGGCGGCTACGTGTTCACCGAACGCGACTGGGCGGATCGTGATACCGAGGCCTACGGCGGCGCCTGGTCGGCGGACAACATATCTGCCAACCGCGGCATCGCCTACAAGATGGCCAAGGTGGGCTCGGAGCGGCAGCTCTACGAGGCGGCGGAGCGGGACGGCGGTTTCGAGGCCATGTCGATCCTCCCGACCTACGTCATCGGGCCGGTGATGTGTGCCAACCACGACCAGCGCGAGAGCTTCCAGTACTGGATAAAGCGCATGGCGCAAGGCGACCAATACGGGAAGGTGCCGAGCGGGCGGATGCAGTGGACCCTCTGCGACGTCCGCGACGTTGCGCGGTCGCACCGGCTTTGCATCGAGAGCACCCGTGCCGGCAACGGCTCGCGCTACATCATCGGGCCGGTGGGCACGGATGGAATTCTCTTCACCTGGCAACTCCAGGCGAGAATGGCCGAACTGATGCCCCACCTCGAACGCGTCGGCGGCGAAGAGATGGTGGACGGCAAACCCGCCAAGCCTACCCACGACGGCCAGCGAGCGTTCGGCCTGCTTGCACTGCAGGAACTCGGCCTCGCGCCGTATCCCGTGAATGACACCATCCGCGAAACCGTGGACTCCTACTACCGGATCGGACTCCTACCATAGGTTCTGCAATGACCAATGCTTCGAAGCGGGCGGCGGTGACCGTTGGTCTGGCGATCGCCGCGTTGAGCGTGGCCGCGACGACCGGCGTGCGGCCCGTACCGGACGCCAATGCGCCCCTACCTACGGCCAAACCCGGCACGGCGCTATACCATGCCCAGATGTGCGCCCAGTACCTGGGCCCGATCCCGCGCGTGTCTTGTTCGGACGCGCAGATCGTCCCGGTCACCGTCGACGGCGTCGAGGTCCCATGGACAAAGGGCCGGCCATCCCGGCCTTCCGAGCAGCCCAAGCGTTGCGATCTGCCGGACGCCCTCACCGGCGGGTGCCAACTCGGCAACGGCGTCGCCCGCTACCAAGGCACGCACCACGACGGCAGTGCCCGGGAGGATGTTATCTACCTCGCCTTCTGCCGTGACGGCGGGTTGGGTTTGATCGGCCACAACATGACGACCGGCGCGACCTGCTTCTTCCACATGAGCCACAACGTCGCCAATACCGCGATCCATCCCGGCTCGAACGATGCCGACTACGAGGCCTATTGGCAGGAGCCGGCAATCGTGGCGGCAGACCAGTGCCAGGGTTGCCACCAGGCCGATCCGTTCATCCACACGCCCTGGGTCGATCAATTGAAGGATCCCGACAATCCCGAGGCGATGCTCGTGCCGATACTGGCCGGGCCGGCCAACCCCCGGCCGCCGTACCACGTACTGGGCAAGGAGTTCTCGCAACCGATCAGCGCCGAACTTCCGAGCAATGTCTGCACGACCTGCCACCGTCCCGCTTGCGACAACCTGTTCGCGATGCCCTTGGGCGATCTCAACATGCCGCCGCCGTTCAAGGACTACCACCGTGTCGACGTCTGGGCGGAGGACCGCAAGGCGCTGCGGGAGTGGTGCTCGCGCGCGAACAGGCGGTGACCCTTGCGGTCGCGGGACCCTTGCCGTAATAGGTAGACAGGCTTCCTAACCTCGCCCCCAACGGGTCGAACGTGTCGAACATGCGCCTGCCTTGCATTCTCGTCGCCGCGGTGTTGGTGGGCTGCCTCGTCGCCGCGGTGTTGGTGGGCTGCCTCGTCGCCGCGGTGTTGGTGGGCTGCGGCGACGGCGTCGAACCGGTGGATTCGGGTGCCTCGGCACCGGCGATTGCCGAACCGATCGCCGACGGCTTCGACTCGACCGACGCCAACGTGGCCGCGTTGCTCAGAGAGCAGATCGAAGCGGCGCGGATGCACCCGGACTCGGGCAGCCACCGCGGCGATCTCGGACTCGCCTACGAAGCCAACGGCTACGACGCGGCGGCGCTTGAAAGCTATGCCCAGGCCGAGGCCCTGGCGGGAGACGCCTTCGAGTGGCCCTACCTGCAAGCTATTCTGCTGCAGCAGCAGGCCCGTTTCGACGAGGCCCTGCTCCGCTTGGACCGCGCCCTCGAAATCGCGCCGGACTACGCGCCGGCCTGGCTTTGGCGTGGCTACTGGATGCTCGACGTGGACCGCATCGACGAAGCGGCGGCGGCGTTCTCGCGTGCCGGTGAACTGGGGGCCGGTGCTGCCGCCGTGGTGGGCCAGGCCCGGGTCCATCTCCGACGCGGCGATGCGGCGTTGGCGCTGGAACTGCTCGAACCGTTGTCCGCATCGCTCGACCATCCGCTCGTGTTCCGTGTCCTCGGCCGGACCTTGCGCGACCTCGGCCGATTCGATGACGCTCGCCTCGCCCTGAGCAAAGGCCGGGATAACCGGCAACTCACGTGGGAGGATCCGGTACTCGACCGCAAGACGGCCTTCATCGCGGGTTTCGGTGGACGCATGCTCAAGGCGGAGTCGTTGGTCGCCACCGCGAAGGCCACCGAAGCCCTCGTGATTCTCGAGGAACTCGTCGTCGACTTCCCGGAGCACGCGACGCTGTTGAACCTGTTGGCCGTCGCCTACTCCCAGACGGATCGGCCCCAAGAGTCCCTGGCCGTACTCGAAAAGGCCTATCGACTGGCACCGGAGTACTACCCGCTGCACCTCAACCTGGCGGGGGCCTACGAGGATCTCGGCGACTACGAGCGTGCCCTCGAGTTTCTCGACCGCGCCATCGACGTTCATCCGACGTTCGGCGTCGCCATGAGCGCAAGGGCGTCGTGCTGATGCGCATGGGCCGCTATGAGGAAGCCTTGGCCGCCCTCGACAACGCCACCCGGCACGACGCCCGGGCACCGGAGGTTTTCTATTTCGCGGGCGTCATCGAGAGCCGCTTCGAGCGCTGGCCGAAGGCGATCAAGCGGTTCGAGCAGGCGATCGACGTCGATCCCGCGTTCACCAAGGCGCACATCCATCTGGCGCGCACGTTCGGTGAACTGCGCCGCTTCGACGATGCACGCGAAGCGCTTGCCAAGGCCGACGCGCTCGGCACCCATCCCATGGATGTGCGCAACGCCCGTGCTTGGCTCTCCCGTCTCGAAGCGTCCGGGTTGTGAACGGCGTTTGCGCTGCCAGGCGGTCGGGGGCGCTGGAGACGGCCACGGGAATGATCGGCGCGGGCGACGACATGGGTGGCTACGGTGTCTGGGCTTTGGCGTTGCTCCCGCTTCTTGCGGCCGGCTGCGCCAAGGATGCCGAGCCCGATGGGGTCTGGTTCGCGGACGAAGCGGGCAGCCGGGGGATCTCGTTCCGGCACGTTTCCGGTGCCGAGGGTCGGTTCTGGACCCCGGAGATCATGGGCGGCGGGGTGGC
>CAZJRX010000141.1:0-9266 GCA_964548145.1 uncultured Pseudomonadales bacterium
GAACGGCGGACGCCACACGACGTTCGCATGCGCCAAGCTATCCGCGATACCGGCTGGCCCCTAGTCGCTCCTTTCGAAGCCGCCCCGCTCAAGGCGGGTAGCGTCATTCTCTACTCGCACAACCTGTTCCACCGGGGCAATCACCGCCGCGACGATTGGCGCACGTGGCAGGAAAAACCGCGTTTCATGTGGCGGTTCTGGATCTACCGGACGACCGACCCCGACGACCACGCACCGGCCGACGTCGATTGGCAGAGCCTCGGCGTCGACGACATGACCCGCGTCGACCTGACCCAAGCGCCGGACGACGCGACGGTTGTCTGGCGCCATCACTACCATTGGATGCACACGGGCAGGCCACCGCCGCCACCGGACGGCGCCAGCCAACGAGCCACTCCTGCCGAACTGGTTGAGCGACTACACGCGAACGGCGAAGCCGCCGAGCCGACCAGAATCGGCGCCGCCTACAGACTCGCCGCGCACCGCAACGCCGAACGCGCCCTGGACCTGCTCGGCCAAGCGCTCCGCAGCGAACGCGAGAGCGTGCGTCGCGCCGCCACCTACGGTCTTGTCGCCTTGGGCGCCGACGCCACGCCGATATTCCTCGATGCAACGACCTCGGCGGTCAAGTGGGTTCGCAAGGCCGGGGTCTGCGGGCTCGGCGACGTTGCGCCGCTGGACGACGCGGTCCTCGACGCGGTCCTCGGCCTCCTTGCCGACGATCCGTCGATCTACGTCCGCTCCGTATCGGCCAATGCGCTCGGCTGCCTCGGACGCCGAGCCATCGCCTCCGGTACCGGCCGCTCGCTTGTCCCCCGCTGCGTGGAGGCATTGCTCAACTGCCTCGACCGGGAGGAGAACCGCCTGGGCATGAACATCGCCCAGGACCGCAGCATCAAGTTCGTGCGACCCACGGACGAGTGCGATGTCTGCGAGGGCATCGGCATCAACTACAACACCGAACGGTTCAAACGAGTGCGGTCAGCCGTTCGCGAGAGTGCCCTGACGTCGATGGTTGTGCTCTGCTCCCACGGTCCGGCACTTCTCGGCGATCAACTGCACCGGAGTGCGGCGGCATTGGCCAAACTCGTGCGAACCGACGAAAACGTGTTCAGCGTCGGCTTGGCGCTCGATTCCCTCAACCGGCTGGCGCGAAGGTCGGACAACGACACCTCGATCAAGGAGACGCTTGCCGATCTGCTCGGGGATATGCCCATCCACAGCTGGGAACCGCTGATCCGCAGTGGTCTTGACCCGTCGCTCGTTAAGACGTTGCGTCAATCCGAAATCGAGCGACCCTGACGACCGACGCGCCAAGTCGAGGCTCGTTTCAGGCACGTCAGCCAAACAACTCCCGGTTCGCCCGCGGCAGGAAGAGCACGCCGATCGCGGCGTTGAATACCACGAAGAAGGTGTGCATCACGAGGCTGAAGGCGGCCACCTCCGGGTAGCCCGGGAACAATACGGTCCACAGCACCAGGGCACCTGCGTGGAACGGCAGGGGCAGGGCGGCAGCCAGGAAGATCACCGGCAGGAACGCCAGCATCTGGCCGAGGCCCACCTCGACATGGAAGAGGTCGAGGGCGAAGGTGTAGACGATCACCGCTCCGATGAGGTTCGGTGCCTTGAACAGCACGATCAGCAGGTAGTGGACGGGTCGCGCTTGCCGGAAAGCCGTGAGTATGGGCTTTTCGCGCAAGCCTCCCTCCCCGGTGCGGAAATAGAGTATGTGCAGCGGCAGGTAGACCGCCGCGAAGGCCATGACCGATGGCAGGATGACATCGAGGGGCCATACCGTCGACGCCTCGACGACAAGGTGGAAGTTAAGGGCGACCCCGATCGCGGAAAAGAGGAGTAGCTGGAAGATCTCCATCAGACCGAGCAGGATCATGCTCGACAGCGCCCGCCATCCCGGCACCTTGTGGTGACGCAGCAGGTAGAGGGTCATCGCCCCCTTGCCTACCTGCTCGTTGACCAGCGACAGGATGTAGGCGCTGGCGCGAATCGGCAGCATGCTCGTGAACTTCAGTTCCGGCGCGTTGAACCAGCGCACCACGCGCCAGGTGACGTGGCTGTCGACCAGGAAGAAGAACACGGAGTACGGAATCATCAGCGCCAGCCAGAACAGCCAGTCCGCCTCCCCGAAGAACTCGACGAGGTACTGCCACGCATCCAAGCCCTTGCGCGCCGCCGCCTCGTCGACCTTGGTGTAGACGACGTAGAAGCATCCCGCCGCCACGATCCAGGTGGCGATCCGGAACAGGACCGACCAAGGTGACTTGCCCTCTTTGGGCGGCGAATCGCCCGGCGGGAATCCCTCCGTAACCGTTGTCGCTTCGCTCATTTCCTCACCAGTACCGTCATAGCGTAGTCCCCGCGCTTCTCAAAACCGAGCTTCTGGTAGACATGGGTTGCCTGCGCTTGTGCAGGGCTGCCGGTCCTGACATGCAGGAACGGGACACAGTCTGCGCGTTGCTGCCGCCGGACGACTTCCAGTACCAACGCTTGGGCGAAGCCGCGCCCCGTATAGCCGGCGTCGGTACACACGGCGCTCACCTCGCGATACCCGGCCAGGCAAATCCGCTCACCCGCCATGGCGACCAGTTTCCCGTCGCGGATGACGCCGACATAGTCGCCGAGTCGATTGGTTCGCGCCTCGAAAGGCCCGGGGTCCGTCTGTCGCGCCAGTCGAAGCATCTCGCCTGCATCCCCGTCGGCGAGTTCAACCCAATCGGTCTCCACGTCCAACGCGGGCGGCTCCGGGCAAACCCATTGCGACACCGGTGCCATCGCGGCGAGCCGCCAAAGCTCGTCCGGCGGTTCGCCGGGTGCGAACACCGCGACGAACCGTCCCGGTTCCACGAACTGCGCGAGTTCGACCAGGGCCTCGGTGCTCTGATCCGCCACCGCGGCGATGGGTGAAATGTCCGGAAGATACCGGGCCGCGCGTTCGCCGACGATGCCGAACGCGCGCTGCTCCCCCTTGAGCGCGTGCCAAGCCGGATTGTCGAGTTCACGCACGAGTCTCGACCAGCTAGATTCCTTGAGTGCCCTTGATGTTCGCACGCAGGTTGCATTTGGTACAGCGCATCGAACGGCTCCTAGTGCTCCGTCAACCCCTAATCTTGGCGTCAGCGCGTCCGCAAGCGTCCAGCCCGCTAGGCGGCGCCTCGAAGGCATAGCGGGGTTCTGTCGAGAGGCGCCAACAACGCGGATGGGCGTTTGCGGGCGCGCCCTTCGGGTGGCAGCCGGAGCGTCCCGGACCGCGTTGCGGCTGCTTGGAGTAGGCCCGCTACGCGTGCGCAGCCACGCCTTGCCCGGAACACTCCGGCTGCCACTGACACCAAGATTAGGGGTTGACGGAGCACTAGACTCTGACCAGGCGTCGGATGGCACTGTTGACCTGACCCGCCATCACGCCAATGCCTGGTAGACGAGGGTCTTCAACTCCCGTCGGATGGGGTAGGCGGAGGAGGGCAGGAGCTGCGTGGCGAAGACCACGATCAACTCCTCCATGGGGTCCACCCAGAAATACGTGCTCGCGGCACCGCCCCACGCGTACTCGCCCGGCGAATCCAACACGCTGGCGGCAGCGGGGTCGACCACCACCGAGAAGCCGAGTCCGAAGCCGATGCCCTCGTAGGAAGTCTCGCTGAACACGGGCTGGCCCATGGCCGCCAGGTCGCGGTTGCCGGGCAGATGGTTGGTGGTCATGTATTCGACCGTCTTGCGACCGAGCAGGCGGGTGCCTTCGAATTCCCCCTTGCCGAGCAGCATGAGCGCGAAGCGGTGGTAGTCGTCGATGGTGCCCACCATGCCGCCGCCGCCCGAGAAGAACGTGGGCCGGGTGTGGTACCGCGAACCCTCGGGATCGTCCTGCAGCCGGTATCCGCCGGAACCCTCGTGCTGGTAGCAGGCGGCCAGGCGCTCCGTGCCGCTCGGCTTGACGTGGAAGCCCGAGTCCCGCATGCGCAGCGGACCCGTGATGTGATCCGCGACGTATTCGTCGAGCGGCCGACCGGAGAAATGCTCGACCAGATAACCGCAAACGTCCGTAGCGACGCTGTAGCTCCACTGGGTGCCAGGCGAAAATTTCAGCGGAATCCCGGCGAGCTTGCCCATCATGTCCTTCAACGTGCCGTTGCCGGTGACGTCGTCGCGCCGGTACATGGCATCCACCGGGTGTTCGTTCATGAACCCGTAGGTCAATCCGGACGTATGGGTCAGAAGATGCTTGATGGTCATCGGGGCGTCCGGATCGAGCGTGACGTAGCGCTCTCGGTCACCCCGATCAAAGACCTTCAGGTCGGACCAGGAATCAACGTGTTTGGCCACCGGGTCGTCGAGCCGAAAAAGACCCTCCTCGTAGAGCATCATCAGTGCCGTACTCGTGATCGGCTTCGTCATCGAATAGAACCGCAGCACCGTATCCCGCGTCATCGGTCGTTGCCGTTCAACGTCTGCGTACCCCGACTGGTGGAAGAACCCCTCCTCGCCGCCACGGGACACGAGGCACATCGCACCCGGGTATCTTCCCCCTTCGACATACCGGTCGACATGCGCGGCAATACGGCCGAGCCGGTCCAGTAGAAAACCGTGTGCCATCTTGCGGGTGCCCCCTCCTCGCAACAGCGTTTCAGGATACCCGACTCGCGGGGAACCCGGGGATCGCTTAGCATCCGGGGATCGGATTGCAGGCGCTGTACGACATCGAAGATGCCACCACCGAGCGCCCGGCCTGATCCAATCGGTATCCGGGAGCACGCGACACCCGCGGGCACCGGCCTGTTCGCCCACGGGAAGTGGTAAGGTCTAGGCGAGAGCGAGCGTTTCGAATGTCACAGACAGCAACCGCCAATCCCCCGCCCACCGCCGCCGAACATGCCGCAACCATGCGCGACTACTTGCGCGACGGCGAGCGCCGGGCGCGGCAACTCGGCAACCGCGGTCCCGTCCGCTTCAAGGACGGCCAGGCACTCGCGGACGAGATCCTGGACGCGTATTGGCAGCACGGCTTCTACGTTCTCGAGGATGTCATCGCTGCCGAGGAGATCGCCGAGTTGCGCGCGGAGACGGCCCGGATGCTCGACCGCGCTCCGGTCCGTCGTGACGCCGCCGTGGACGCCAAGGGCCGGCCGGCACTGGGTTCGGGCTTCAAGAGGCCCGCCTTCACGCTCATCAGGCCATTGAGCGACCCGGTGGGCGGTACCAAGCAGTTGGGTGGCCGGCATCCGACGAAGATGGTCGAACCCGACCCCGGCGACGACGCGCCCGAGGAAGTGGTGCACATGGCCCACGGCATGTGCCAGCACCTTCAGTCGGGGCTGCGGCTCTATGGCCATCCACAGCTACTCGCGATCGCCGAGAACATCAACGGCGCCGACTTCACGCCGTTCAACGACGCGATCTTCGTCAAGCAGCCGGGGCTCGGCGGCTCCGTCGCCTGGCATCAGGACGGCCTGACACACTGGAACTCGCCGCACTGGAACGAGGGCATCCACGGCTTCAACTTCCAGGTTCAGCTCTACCCCACCACACCGGGCAATAGCCTGTGGGTCATGCCGGGCACCCACAAGAAGGGCAAGCTCGACATCAAGGCAATGGTCGCCGAGAACGACGGGTCCGAACGCCTGCCCGGGGCGGTGCCGCTCCTCTGCAAACCCGGCGACGTCACCATGGTGAACCGCCAGACCCTGCACTGTTCGTTCGCCAACACGTCCCCGGATCTCAGGATTTCACTGACCTTCGGTTTCCACCGGCGAGCGTCGGTGCTCGGTGCCAAGGGCGTACTCGGTTCCGAGAAGGCCGACGTCTACGACGAGGAGCGAATCTTTGACCGTTCCGCCGTCATCGCCGTCGCCATCGATGCGAGAAGGCAGCGCTTTCCCGACGAGAGACCGTACAGCTACCGGCCGTTCGAGGGCTTGGAGGACGACTATCGCTACGGTCCCGAGACCTACGAGCGCGTCGTTCGCGACTACAACACCCGGGATCTCGGCATCTAGCCGCCCTTGCGGGGTGGTTGGCACCCATGGCCATCGAGATCCGCCAAGCAACCGCCGATGAAATGGCGGAGTTCGGGATTCTCGGCGGCTACGTCTACGGCGGCGCCTTCGGCGACGGCCCCGAGAACATCATCGCCAAGGGGATCGAGCCGGCATGGACCCTGTGCGCATTCGACGACGGCAAGCTCGCGACTAGTTTCTCGACCATTCCGTTCACGATGCGCGCCAACGGGATGGCGATGCCCCTGGCAGGCGTGTCCACCGTCGGCACCCAACCCGAGTACCGCCGGCAGGGACTGGTGCGGCGCATCCACACCCAGGCGCTGTCCCGGATGCGCGACGCCGGACAGCCGGTGGCGGCGCTGTGGGCATCCCAGGCCGCCATCTACCAACGCTACGGGTACGCCATGACGACCGTGCGCCGTCACTACGCCGTGGACACCGTCGACATCAGATTCCACGACGACAACGAGGGCGACGACCGGGTCGAACGGGTCGATCTCGATACAGGCTATGCCATCATAAAGGCGATCTACATCGAGTTTGTCGCTGATCGAACCTGCTATCTCCACCGCGCCAGGGACATGTGGGTCGACGGCGTCCTCGAGGCCGTGAAGGAGGACGGCCCCACCTGGATCGCCGTATGCCGGGCGGAAGACGGACGCGCCACGGGCTACGTGGTCTACACGCTCCGATCGGGCAAGGTGGACCATGCTTCACGGGATCAGGAGCTCAAGGTGCGCGATCTGGTCTGGCTCGACCAGAACGCCTACCGCTCCCTGTGGAGCTTCATCGCCAGTCACGACCTCGTCGGCCGGGTGACCTGGAACGACGCCCCGGCGGACGATCCCGCATTCGAGTTCTTCATGGAACCGCGGCTGCTTCATGCCCGGGACCGGGAGGGAGCGTGGTTCCGGATAGTCGACGCCCCGAAGGCGCTTGCCGGGCGTGGCTACGATGTCACTACGGGTATCGCCATCGGTATCGAGCCCGATCCGCTGACGCCGTGGAACGACGGCGTCTGGCGACTCGACACCAGCGCCGAAGGGGCGCATGCGCGAGCCAGCAACGAGACGCCCGACATACGTCTGAACGCCAAGGCGCTGACGTCGCTGTTCACGGGCTTCCGGTCCGCCACCGAGCTAGCCGCCTGGGGGTTGCTCGACGGCGATCGGGATTCGGTGATCCGGGCCGACGCGATCTTCCGCACCCGCCATGCGCCGCATTGTCCGGATCACTTCTAACGATCAAGGTGGACGCGCAGGCACTCAAGCAACTCTACGAGTCCGAACTCGAAGCGCGATCCTTGCCCGGCGGTGGCGACAAGCGCCATGGCCGTCGCATGTTCCGCGCCATGTTGCGGGCGTCCCGGACGCTAACGCCCTGCGAGATCCACGACCCCGCCTCGGCGTGGGTCTGGTCCGATCTGCATCTCGGTCACGAGAACATCATCCGCTACACCGACCGGCCCTTCGCCGATGCCGAGACCATGGACTCGACCCTCTACGCCAACTGGAATGCGACCGTCGGTACCGGCGATGAAGTGATTTTCGTCGGCGATGTGGCGATGCGCCGAGCGGTCGGTCCACATACCTGGCAGCGCATCCGGGACGGACGCGGTGCCACGAAGCACCTGGTGATCGGCAACCACGACCTGACCGGCGGCGGCGAACTGCGTGTCGACGGATTCGACGACATCGGTGCCGTCATGGTCGTCGAAGGCGACCCACAGCTGCTGTTCACGCATATCCCGATGACGCGGGTGCCCGACGGCTGCGTCAACGTGCACGGCCATACCCACAATGAACCACCCCGGCGCTCACCGCACATCAACGTCTCGGTGGAGCAACTCGACTACCGACCGGTCGCGCTGTCGCGGCTCTCCGCCCTGGCACGGGAGATCGCCGCCGGGCACTACCCTGAGGGCTCGACTACCCTCGAACGGCTGGCGGCGATCGAACCATGAAGGCAGACGGCGCGGGTTATTGGCACCGCGCCGGCGTCGATGGCAGCTCAGTAGTCGTCCGGCGGCTTTCGCTGGCGTTTGACCTCGCCCCGATGTCGCTTTTCCGCTCGCCGTTTGGCCTTTTGTGCCCGCGAAATCCGGGTCGCGACGCGGGGTTTCGGTGGCTCGCGCGCGGTCGCGATCAAGGCGTCGAGGCGTTCGAGCGCGTCGGCCCGATTGCGGCCCTGGGTTCGCTGGCTGTCAGCGACGATCAATATCTCGCCGGCACTGGTCAAGCGATTGCCCGCGAGCCGTTCAAGGCGCTGCCGGACGTCCTGCTCAAGACCCGCTGCGTCAAGATCAAATCGGCACTCCGCAGCCGTCGAGACCTTGTTCACGTTCTGCCCACCCGGACCCGAGGAACGCACGAAATTCCACGACAGTGCGGTTTCGGGGATCGCCAGCCCCCCGAGTTCGATCGTTGCCATCACGACCTCCAGTGAATCGACGATAGCTGCCTACACGGTGTTGCGTCGAGTCTCCCCATCGCTTACGTTGCGCTGCGGAACCGACGCCAACGTCCGCCGTCCAATCTGACGTAGTCTTCATCGACGACTTCGAGTGAAATCCTTGAGCCCGCAACCCAGGATCACCAATCCCCTATTGCATCCGCTCATGACCGGATGGTTGGTCTTCGCAACCGCCGTGTCTACTTTCGCCGCCTTCGCCGAGACGACCGTGGACGTACCGCTGATGCGCGGTGCCGGTCATGCCACCCAACAAGGCTTCGTTCGGGTTACCGCGGCGGGGTCTGGAACCATCACCATCGACGCCTGGAACGACTCGGGAGTCGTGGAGTCGACGACGTTGTCCGTTGTCGCCGGCAGAACCTACCACTTCAATTCCGACGACCTCGAGATGGGCAACCGCAGCAAAGGAGTCTGGCCGGGCATCGGCACGGGATTCGGCGATGCCTATGTCCAGCTACGCGCCGACTTCGAGTTCGTAGCCACTTCCTACATCCGGACCCGGGACGGTTTCCTCACGAGCATGGGGAACACGCTGGTTCCGACGGACGGCGGGTCGTTCGGCACGGCTTGTGTCTACGAGGCGACCATCTTCAATCCGGCGTCTAACACAAACCAGGTCAGCAGCCTGCGGATCATCGAACGCGGCGGCGAGGCGGCGCCGGTCAGCATCTACGGCATCGATGACGACGGGGTAACCCACGGCCCCGTCCGGCTCACCGTTCCCGCGAACGGCGCTAGTGTACCGTCTCTAAAATGCATTTACATACGATGGCGGTAGGGTTATGC
>CAZJRX010000142.1:0-9251 GCA_964548145.1 uncultured Pseudomonadales bacterium
TTGGGCCACGTCTGCATCGCCGTTTCGTTGCAACTAGCACGATGTTGTTCGATGACGCTACGAGCCGCTGGAAGGCTGCTCAATGACGAGGGTCTGTCCAGCGGACACGTCGGTTCTCGTCGTGGTCCGTCCGTCGGGCCATTCCACCACCAGCGAGTCAACGCTCGACGCTTCTCCCAGGCCGAATACCTGCACCGTCGGGTTCTGCGACGTATAGTTGCTGCCGATGACGACCTCGCGCAGCATCTCGTTGTCGCCAATCGTGGCACGAATGCGGGCACCAGCGGCCTGGGTGTTGGGCGGCGAACCGACAAGGCACACTCTCAGATACCGATTGGAGGTGCCCTCGTTCCGCCACAGCGTCGCGGCGTTCTCGGCACCGCGGTGCGCCTGGAAGATGTCCACGTCGCCATCGTTGTCGTAATCCGCACAGACGCCGCCACGGCTCCTTCGGTGAAGGTTCCATCACCGGCGGCCACGAACAGCCGGCTGGCGTCCAAATCGAAATGGTCGGGCGCGAACGGCTCGATCCAGCCATTGGTGTGGTAGATATCGAGATCCGTGTCGTTGTCGAAGTCGGCAAAGCACGCGGCCCATCCCCACCCACCGTCGTGTACGCCTGCGGCATCGGTGACGTCCGCGAATACCCCTTGATGATTGTTGTAGAGCCGGTTCCCCAACTCGAATTGCTGAATGCCGACGGCATCGGGCTCGCTCCAGATGGAGGTGACGAACCAGTCGAGGTCGCCGTCGCCGTCGTAGTCGCCTAGCGCCGAACCCATGCCGTTCCGGTCCACGATCACGTTCCGGTCGGTGACGTTTCGAAACGTGCCGTCGGCGTTGTTGATGTACACCATCGAGGTGCGGAAGTCCCCCGTGATCACCAGGTCGGGGTACCTGTCTTGGTTGATACGGGCGAAGGCGGGTGCAAAGGTGTAGTCGAACCCCGCGCCGCCAAAGGATCCGACCGGCTCCGGCTCGATGATGCTCGGCGCAATGCCCGCCGCCAGGCTCACGTCGGTGAACCGGATCACCCCGTCGGCGGTGTCGTTGCGCCACAGGTGTTCGGTGTCGACGTGCTCGCCCACGCCCCGGGGCGTTCCCCAATGGGTGAGAAACATGTCCAGATCGCCGTCGAGATCGTAGTCGCCGAAGGCCGCCGAAAGCGTGTACCTCGAGGCGACGGTGTCGACTCCCGACCCCTTCGTTACATCGGTGAACGTGCCGTCGCCGTTGTTGCGGAACAGGAAGCCCGGATCGAACTCGATTCCCCCGATGAACAGGTCGAGGTCGCCGTCACCGTCGACATCGGCGAACGCCGGGCCGCTGTGGCGGTAGTTCTCGTCGGCGGACTTGGTATAGGCCACACCAGCGGCAACGGCCACCTCCTCGAACGCATTGCCGCCCAGGTTGCGGTACAGGAGGTTCGGGCCGATGTCGCCGCGCAGCACGAACAGATCCACCAGTCCGTCGTTGTCGTAGTCGCCGCTGGCCACGCCGCCGCCGAACTCTTCGGGTTCCGAAGCCGGCGTAGGGAACAGGTAGGCATGCTGGTAGGCGATGCCGGATGCCGCAGTTACGTCCGTGAAGCGAATCGTCGTCGCCGGGTCGGGGGGCGGTATAGGCGGCGGTGCCGGCGGCGGCGCGGGCGGTGGGGACGAACCACCGCCGCCCCCGCAGCCCACAATCAGTAGAAGTCCAAGTAGCCCCAACGCTGCGCGCATAGCTTGTCGATGCCGGTGGTCACAACACGCTACCCCGCCGCCTGCAAACAGCCGATACAACGACTTGCGATGTGACCGCCGATGCAGGCGCCCCAGGTTCGGAACGGAAACAATACCCACACCCGAACAGCCGCGTCCACGTACTGCGGGGATCATCCGGCAATCGGAGCGGGTTGGTCATGGCTGCTGTTGCTCCAGCCCGACGCTACTACCCCCCCCATGGGCGCTACTCGTTCTCCTCAGTGCCGCCACCACCGCTGGATTGCCACTGTCGACTGCCCAGTCGATCGGGGTTTTACCGGCGTTATCGGGCAGATCGGCATACGCGCCTTCCGCTACCAGCGCGCCGATCACCTTCGGGTCGGCTTTCCACCGGGCCGCGAGATGGAGGGCCGTCTGTCCCTCGTCGTCGAGGGCATTCGGATCCGCCCCGGCCTCCGCCAGCGCAGCTACGATGATCGCCGTGCGCTTCGGTGACCCTCGGTTGCCGAGCACCCAGTGCATTGCGGTCATCCCAGAAGCGTCCTTTGCCGCCGGATTCGCGCCCGCATCCAGAAGTACGCCAACGACACCCGGGTTGGTCGCCAACCACGCCGCCCGGTGCAGCGGCGACATTCCGCGATTGTCCGACGAATTCGGATCGGCACCGGCCTCAATGAGCGCAATCGCCACAGCCGGATTCTCGTTGTGGCTTGCGGCATACGAAAGCGGAGTCTCTCCGTTGTGGTTTCGGGCGTTCGGATCGGCTCCCGCTTTGACAAGTGTGCGTACGGAGGAAGGATTCGGATTCCGAGCCGCGAACCGGAACAGAGGCGTACCACTGTGCCTATCCCGGGCACGGACATCCGCTCCAACACCAATCAACCTCTCGACGACCGACAGACTGCCGTTCCCCCCCGCCGCGTGAAGCACCAGGGGAACCAATCGTGCACCGGCAGCCAACAAAACGTCGATCACGGCAGGATCGTCGGCATAAGCGGCCGCCGCCATCAGCACCGTGACGGGCCCCAACACAGACTCCTGCGCATGATGGCCGTCGTCCACGGCATTGGGATTCGCTCCGCCCCTCAGACACTCTTCGACAAGCTCCACCGTCAGGCCGTCGGCACCAAAGAAGCTGTGCAATCGTCCTTCAGTCGTGAATGCCCTCGGCCACCAATCGATGCACTCGACGCGAGCCTCCGTCGGCAATCCGAGACGAACGGAAAAGGCTAGCGGGTCGTCTTCGTTGCCGGCACTCCACGACAACACCGCCGACATCGCCACACATGGACGCAGCCAGACTGCCAAACGTACTTTCCTCACGACTTTCTCCTATGTCCCTTCCGCAGGCCGATCAAGGGCAGCCCAGACTGTTCAGTCGGTCGACAATCCTGGTGCGGTACGGCGCCATCTCTGCGAGTTCCGCTTGCGTGTATCCCCCACCCGAGTGACTCTCCTCGTCCATTACGCTTTGCGTATAGCGCTTCTGGAAGTTAACCAACGCGCCCTTCACCATAAACCCCGTCAAGAAAGCCGTTTTCGCTTCATCGTAGTCGGCTGCAGCGCTGACAGAAACCGACACACCTTCCATCACGCTCTGCGCCGTTTTGAACGCCGACGTAACGTCGCTTCGGAATCTCTGGACATGCAGCTTCTCGTGTGCCAAAACGGCCTCCCGCCTGTAGTACGTCGTGGTCGTGCTGTTGTTGTTGCTCAAGTCGCGCAACATCGTGCGAAGATCGGAACAGATCGAGGACTTATCGATCGTTCTTTCATCAACCTGCGTCACCCCAGAAGGAAGTGCGACACCGTAACTAACGTTGCACTCCGCAGTTGTGACCCTCGCCCTCCAAGTGTTCTCGTCATAACAGTACATCTGAAGACTCAACGAGACATCGCCAGGTTCATCAAATTCCGTCCGCCCCCATTGGCCAGCCGCAGGATTGGAGATCCCGGTCTCTCGGGCCTTTACCGAAAATCCGGATAGCATTCCCGGGTCAGAGTATCGCGTTGAGTCGCATGCAGGCGGCGACGGTGCCGGCGGGTCCGGTTGCACTGGCGGGAGAGGCGGGTTGGCCCAATAGTCCTACCAGAACTCGTAGTCGTAGAGGTTGTTGTACGGGCCGCCCACCCAAATGGGCGTACGGGTGGGCCGCTGGCCCTTCACGATCACCTCCGGAACGATGCCACAGTCGGAAGCATGGTCCCAAAAGTCCTCCCAGTCCAACGTGTTACCGTCGTTCTCGTGAAAATAGATGCAATACTCATGGCAGTCGTGACCCTCCAAGTCCTCGCACGCGGCGATCGCTTCTTCATTGTGGTTGCTGGCGCACACATCCGTAGCACTCATCGCCAAGGTGACCACCATGGCTAGATTGACTACGTTCGACGAGATCAACCCAATGGACTTCATCGACATGCTTCTACGGCCAACTATCTCGGCTGCTGCCCGCACGGCGCTCGGGCGTTGCTCCCCGTTGCAGCCCATGGTACCCCGTCATCAAAACGACTTGTGCAGCGACAGCCGATACGATCGTCCCTGGGTCCATTCGTAGATGGGATTCACCTGGTACTTTTGGCGTTCGTTGGTTTCCGGGTTGATGTTGGTCGTTTCCGCGAACGAGTCGCCCAGGTTGTTGACCGTCAGCGTCGCCGTCATGCCGTTCATCCACGGCATGGACTGGAAAAACGTGTCCGACGCGAGGTCGTAGCTCAACACGAGGTCGTAGTTCTGGGCCGGTTCCGTGAGGTACTCCCGGGTCGCCGAGTTCATGATCGTCGTGTCGTCGGCCGTATGGACGTCGAAGCTGGCGAACAGACCACCGCGTCCCCAGGTGAACTGCATGCTGGTCTGGTGCTTCGGGACCGGTTCCAAGGTGGTGTCCTCCGGCCCGGTGTCGTCGCGCTTCCCAATCAGATCGTGGACGATGCCGGTCGCCGGATCCTGTACCACTTCGTACCCGTTGTTGTACGAGCGTCGCAAGATGAAGTCGAACTCGTTGTCAGCGGCTTGCCAGGTGTAGCCCACCTCCAGATCGACGCCGTCGCGGTTCACGGCCGAGGTGTTGATCCAGCGTTGGTCCACGACGTACGCGTCTTCTGCGGCGTTGTAGATCACGTTCGAAGGTAGATTGTTCAAGTCCTCGATGATCGGGACGCGCAGTTTGACGATGCGGTCCACGAACTCCGTATCGCTCCAGCCGGCCTTGAGGTGGGCACCCGGAAGGAAGGACGGCGTGTACTCCAGCGTCACGCTTGTCGTATCGGCGGTCTCCGGGGTCAGTTTGTCGTTGCCGCCCCTGAACTCGGTGACGTTGCCGCGCTGTTGAGCGAGACGGAAGCCGCCATCTACCTGTTCCTCGTACCAGAAGAAAGCATTGGGATTCGCCTGCACTCTCGAGAGCAGCTGGTTCAATTGCGGGGCCTTGAAGGAAGTCGACACGTCGGCCTTCAACCGCAGACTGTCCGCCGGCTGGTAGATCACGCCGACGCTCCACGTGGTCTTGCTGCCCGGGTCCGCCGCGTCCAGCGTTCCACCTTCGCTGGTATCGGTCTGCCGGTATTCCACGTCCACGTTGGAGTACGAGTCGTAGCGGGCCGAGAACGTCAGCATCAGGCGTTGGACCAAATCCGAAGCATTGCCCGCGCCCACCAACGGGACCAACCCCTCCAGGAACACTGCTTGGTTGTCGCGCGCAATACGCGAGTCGAACGGGCCGCTGCCGGTAGCGGAGCCGCTGCTGATGTAGAAGCCCGTGTTGAACTCGGAGAAGGAGTCGAGCACGTCCTCGCGGAAGTCGTAGCCAAAGGACAGCGACACGCTGCCCCCGGGCAGATCGAAAAGGCTGCCTCGGACCAGCGCTTCGAACCGGGTCTGTTCGTTCGCGTAGCCCGCATCCACATCCGGAATGATCCAGGGGCTGATGTCGCCGAACGGATCGATGGGATCGGGCGGTGGGCCGAACACCGAGCATTGGCCGCCGAAGAAGGTGGAATACGTGAAGCGCGTGCCGCCAAGCTCGGCCTGCAGCGCTTCGCAGGACTCCCTGCTCTGTCCGAACTGGCGACCGATTACGGTGTCGGTGACGCCGTCGCTGTTCACGCCGTTCCCGTAGTCCGGATGCCGCACGTTCAGGCGCGTCGTATCGCCCTCTTGCCGGGACAGGCCATACTCGGCGTGCCACGTCCAAGCGCCAATCGAGCCTTCGAGCCCGACGTTTGCGAACACATCGTTCTGTTCCGACTCGAAGGAACTCGGCGGCTGATCGACGGCGAGACCCGTTAGGCTGACGCGTTTGCCGAAGGGGTTGAAGGGACTGTTGGCATGCAGCGTGCCGCTGCGATGGTTCAGGCCGTTGTCCGAATTGGAGTCCTTGGTCCCCAATCGCAGGTCGGCATGCAAGGCCAAGGTATCGGTGAGGTCCTGGTCGACACCGACGTGGACCGCGCTGTTGGTTTGTTCCGGCGTCAGGCTGTAGCCCACTTCGGCTTCCTCGCCCCAATGCTGTTCGCCGAATGCGTCGATGCTATTGAGATCGTCGGTGTGGCGGAAACCCAAGGGGAGCGTCAGGTCGTTGTGACACATGGCGCGAGCCTTGTCGTCGTCGCTCAGCGCTTGGTACTCGGCGTTGGTAAGCAGGTTGCCGTCCAATCCCCAGAGAATGGCTGTCAGCGGCGTGCAGGACTCATCGAAAAACCAGGTCCAGACCCGGATCTGAGGGCCCGGTGCGGTGTTCTTCTGCCGGGTCGTAAGCAAAGTAGACCGGTTCTGGAGGATGATCGACTCGCGCAGGGACGAGTCCAACCCGCTATCCCGGTAGCGCTCGAAACCCACCTTGGCACGGCCTCCGTCCCAGGAAAAGCCGCCCGCGACACTGATGCGGGATTCGTCGAACCCGCTCTTGTGGGGACGGGCGTACTCCACATCGACTTCGACGCCCTGGTAATCCTTGCGGGTGATGATGTTCACCACGCCGCCCACCGCGTCCGAGCCGTACACCGCGGACGCGCCGTCGAGCAGGATCTCGATGCGTTCCACCATGGATAGCGGAATCGTAGAAATGTCGGTGACGCCGCCCAGGATGCCGCTGTACCCCACCCGGCGACCGTCGACGAGAATCAAGGTGGATTCGCTGCCCAGCCCCCGCAGGTTCACGGTCGCGGCCCCGGTCTTGTTGTTTACGCCGTTCAACTGAGAGCCGTAGGTGGCATTCGTGGGATTGGTGTTCTGCGGCAGCTGCTGAAGTACGCGGGGCAGAGTGAACTCGCCCGTGGCGCGAATGGCCTGCCGGTCGAGGACGATCACGTTGCGAGACAACTCCGACGGCTCTCGGGCGACTCGGCTGCCCGTTACCACCACGGTCTCCACCGGGCCGTCGGCCTCGACCGCCTGGGCCTGCTCCTCGGATTCGATGCCTTCGTCGTCATCCGCCTCCTGTGCAACGGCGCAGGCAGTCGCGAAGGAAACCACCAGGGCAATGGGCCATCCCGCTAGAAACGGGAGCCTTGGCTTAAGCGAAACATGTTCGCTGCAACGCGTGAGCGTCGGTTGTTTTGTGAGTAGTAGCATCGCATCGTCCTCTTAATATGCTTATGCCTGATTCTCTTGGGCGAGAATATCAGACTACGGCTGACGGACCATCCAGATCCGTGTGTACGTCTCCCCGGCGCAGTCAGTTCAGCAACTCCTCAAGCTTCTCATCGAGATCGCGGCCCCGCAGATCCGTGGCGACGATGTCGCCGGAACGCGAGTCCACGAGGTAGTTCTTGGGCACGCCGGTTACGTTGTAGGCCACGGGAGCGTCGGCTTCCGGCCCCATTCCGAGGTTGATCCATGGCAGATCCTCCTCCGCCGAGGCTTCCTCCCACGCTTCCCGGTCGTCGTCGATGGTGAACGAGACGATCTCGAAGCCTTTTTTGCCGAATCGGTCGTAGGCCTCCTTCATGTGCGGGATCTCGACCCGGCACGGCCCGCACCAGGAAGCCCAGAACTCGAGCAGCACGTAGCGGCTGTCGGCCCGCACATCGGTCAATCGAACGGCGTCCCCGTCCAGGGTGTCCGCCGTGAAGTCCCGGATTTCGGCACCGATGGCGAAGCGCTTGCGCTCCTCGGCGCGTTTCGCCGCCGACTCCTCGGCACTGGCGAGGCGCTCGACGACCCAGGGATCATCGGGGGTCAATTCGGCGAGGCCCCGTAGGGCCTCCAGCATCCACGGCCCCGAGAGCCACGTCGTCTCTATCGTCAGGCGGCGAACGAGGGTGTCGGGATGGGTTCGGGCGAGTTCGGACCGGCCGGCCGTCTCGAGGTCCAGCAACCGGCTGTACGCCTCGGAATAGCGGTCCATCCGAACTTCCTTGTCCTCCTCGGACTCCCCTTCCACGGCAGTCAACAACCGGTTCGTCTCCGCCTCGGCTTCCTTGTATTCGTCCGACAAGCGCCAGGTGTTGTACACCGCGTCGTTGTAGTGCCCGCCTTCGATCACGAAACGACCGCGACGGGACATCCTCAAAGCAAGCTCCCCCGGCTCGATGATGAAGCCGTTGCCCTTGACCGGCGCCATGCGCATCCCGTCCGCGTTGACGGCGTTCAGGACGTAGAAGTAGACCCTTCGCGGCTCGTCGACGTCGGCCTCAAGCCGAAACCTGCCATCCGGGCCGATCGGCGCCTTGGCCACCACATCGAGAGTGGACTCGATCGACGGCGGCTTCGCACCAGCGGCGACCGGCGTCGCCGCCGCCATCATCGAACTGCGGCCGCTGGGTTTGGGGTTGAATACCACGAAGTCGCCGTTGGAATACACGGCCGACACGTCGCCTTCGAGAACCATGGTGGCGTCGCTGGCGGATGCCGACAATGACAACAACGCGAGAGACATCCAGCGCACGCCGCGAACCATACGGCCTGTCCTTTGGCTATTTCGTACCGTCTGCACTTTGGACCTCCCGGTGTGCGCTAGGGAACTGAATCCGGTTCATGGGCAGTGGCGCGGGCTGCATCAACCGGGCCATTCCCCATTGTGAACCCCTCGCGTGCCGAAGGAAACCGCAGAAGGCGCCCGGGGGCGCCCGGGGTGCCTCGGAACTGTCAGCCCACAGCCGGGGCTGGTACGATGCCCGCATCGCTGACTTCGATGGGTGATTGGCTTGACCGACGGGCATACCCGGCACGACTGGAAAATCGACGAGATCCTGGCGTTGTTCGATGAGCCGCTGAACGATCTGCTCTTCGAAGCGCAATCGATACACCGCCGCCATCACCCGGCCAACGAGGTGCAGATCAGCACGCTGCTCAGCATCAAGACCGGCGGCTGCCCCGAGGACTGCAGCTACTGCCCGCAGAGCGTGCACTACGATACCGGCCTAGACGCCCACAACCTGCTGCCGGTGTCGGATGTCGTGGAAGCCGCCCGCAAGGCCCGCGAGGCGGGGGCCACCCGTTTCTGCATGGGTGCTGCCTGGCGCAGTCCCACCGACTCCCAGGCGAGAAGAGTCGGTGAACTGGTCGAAGCCGTAAAGGATCTCGGCATGGAAACCTGCGCGACCCTC
>CAZJRX010000143.1:0-9232 GCA_964548145.1 uncultured Pseudomonadales bacterium
TGTGGATGGTCGGTCCACTGGCCTCGAACATGATCGTCGAGTCTTCTGCCAAACGGATGTCGGGCAGATCCTGGATCGGCTCCATTGCCGATCGGTCGTCGGTCGCAAACCAGGGACTCTCGTAGCGGACGAGGGATGCGCCAACATTGTGCTGCAGCCATTCATCGAAACCCATGAAATCGAGAATCGTTGGCATGACGTCGTAGTGTGTTCCCGGTCGATTCACGCGAGTCGCCTCGATGCCGTCCCCCCAGACCGAGAAACGCAACCTGCGCGCCGTCGCATTGCTTGCAAGGGTTGCGGATAGCTCGTTTCGATGCGCCAGGTGATCCGAAAAGAGCGCAACAACGACATCGTCGTAGCGCGCCAGAACGTCGCCGACGAAATCCGCAAGCAATCGATCCGAACAGCGTATGGCGTATTCCATGGCGGTCTTCTCGTAGCCGCGAGGCGGGCAGCTCGCCGATGGCAGGCCCGCCGGATGATGCGTATCCAACGTCAGCAACGTCAACGCGAATGGCCGGTCACCCCGGGCCAGATCCTCGAGCTTGCGCGTGGCGAAGTCGATGAGCGTATCGTCGTGGACGCCCCACCCCGTCCGATAGTCCGGATCATCGAGACGCGGCAGGAGTCGCGCGGCACCGTAACGCTCGCCGAACCCGTGGGCCGCAAGGAACTTGCCCTTGCCCGCGAAACCCAACGGCGCCCCGCCCATGAAAACCGTCCGGTAGCCGTGCGCGGCGAGCACATCCCCCAGGCAGGCCCGGCCGGGCAAGGGCACGTCCACGTTCGGAAATACCGTGTTTACGTGTTCCCACGGCATCGGTGTACGAAGCGGCAGCGCACAGAGGGCGCCGACCATGCCCGTGATGGTGGACCCGGTATTGTTCACCTGCCGGATGTCGTCGAAGCTCGCGCCCCGGGACGCGAGTTCCGTCAGGCGCGGCGTGAAGTCGTCGCCGAAGACATCCTTGCGGCTGTAGGTCGCCTCCAGGGATTCGGCGAAGATGAGGACGAGGCTCTTGGGATTGTCGAGCGGGCGCGGCTCGATCTCGACGCTTGGCGGCGGTGGCGCGACGTACGCCGGCACCGTTTCGGCCCGCGCCAGCGTGAACGAAACGAACGACACCAGCGGCGCATAGGCAAGGACGCCGGCCACGCCGACCGCCGCCATCGCATACCCCGACACGCGTCTTCCGTTCCGCGGTCGTCGGCGCCAGCCGAGCAACAGCGGCCATACGCAGAGCACCAGCCAGTAGATCCAAGCGCCGAAGAAGACCAACGGATAGGCCTGCCGGGCGATGGCGAACGTCTCGCCGTCGAGGTGGTAGAAGAACTGGGCGTTGAAGCCGACGCCTTGAACGTACAGCGACGCCCCGAGGAGCAGGTTGGCAAACGACGTCGCGGCGTTCGTGACGATGGCCGCCGCCCGCTGCCAGGCGCCGAGACGCCACAACCATGCGATGCAGGTTGCGATCGCCACGCCGGACAGGAGCCAATAGACATATGCGGGGTTGAAGGACACCGCAACCACGATGGGTGCGAGGTACAGCGCGCCATAACCGATGTGACCAAGGGTCCTGGCAGCGCGCATGCCTACTTGCTCAGGGCGCGTCCTCGGCGCCCTCGACCGCCACCGGCGAGCCGGTTTCGACATCGATCTCATCGGTCAGCGCCTCGAAGATCGCCGGCGGCGCGTCGATTTCGATGGCAGGCGCCGAGACGAAGCCGCCTTCGTCCACGTCGGCGAGTTCGCCGCATACCGGCACGGCGACGCAGGCCAATATCGCGACTGCACTTCTCATTACCCAATCACCCAATCGCCGCCTTCTCAACCCGTTCGAGCCCGAATTGTTGCACGGAATCGTTCGTCGGACCGTCTCTGCCGCACGTCTCGTGACGGGTGTACGACAAATCCTTGGTGAGTGGCCACTAACGCCACACATCGCCGGGCCATCGTAGGGGACGCCCTGGGGACGCTCTTGTGGCGTCCCGTCCCCACGAACGCTGGCGTTGACGGCCGGGTCACGGGCGACCACGAGGGTCGCCCCTGCGAGGCCCTCACCCTCGCGGGCGACTGCGCCACCAAGGACTTGTCGTACACCCCCCTCTGACGGTGCGATACGCAGCCGCGACAGCGTCGGTTAAGCTAACGAGGCTCGCGGCCAAACTGGGGAGGGAGGCGATGGCGAAGAACACGGTACAGCAGTCCGAAGGTGCGCGACTGCGCGAGGAGCTCGGTCATCCGGTGATCGACGCCGACGGTCACTGGCTGGAATACGGCCCCGTCGTCGGCGAGGCGATGCGCCGGATCGGCGGCGACGCCGCGGTGCGCGCGATGCAGATCAACGGCGGCCGGGTAAGCCGCTCCCTGGGCATGACGCCCGCCGAACGGCGCCGCGAGAACGTCCCCCAGG
This sequence comes from uncultured Pseudomonadales bacterium, assembly GCA_964548145.1. Classification (GTDB taxonomy): domain Bacteria; phylum Pseudomonadota; class Gammaproteobacteria; order Pseudomonadales; family Azotimanducaceae; genus VXYL01. The sequence continues at coordinate 2,418 of CAZJRX010000143.1, forward strand.
AAGCGTTCTGGGGCGCGCCGACCAAGAACACGCGCGACCGGGCGACGGCGATGATGCCGAGGCTCCTCTATGAACGCCTGGACGAATTCGGCATCGACTTCGCGATCCTGTTCCCCACCATGGGGCTCGGCCTGCCCCGGGTCAACGACACCGAGGCCCGCATCGCGGCATGCCGGGCATTCAATATCTACCAGGCGGAACTGTTCGAGCCGCTGAAGGACCGGATCACGCCCGCCGCGGTGATCCCCATGCACAATCCGGACGAAGCCATCGCCGAACTCGATCACGCGGTCGGGGAACTGGGCCTCAAGGCGGTGATGCTGAACAGCATGATCGACCGCCCAATCGCCAAGGTGGCCGAGGAACGGCCCGACGCCACGGACCTCGCCGTCTGGTACGACATGATCGGCCTCGACAGCGCCCACGACTACGACCCGGTCTGGGCGAAGTGCCGCGAACTCGGCGTTTCGCCCACCTTCCACCGCGGTTCCCGCGGCCGGGCGTTCCGCATGTCGCCGTCGAACTTCTGCTACAACCACATCGGCCATTTCGCGGCGGCGTCGGAAGCCGTCTGCAAGGCAATTTTCCTGGGCGGCGTCACGCGCCGGTTTCCCGAGCTCAACTTCGCCTTCCTGGAAGGCGGCGTCGGGTTCGCCTGCCTGCTCTACGCCGATCTCATCGGCCACTGGCACATCCGCAACCGCGATGCACTGGAGGATGTGAATCCAGCCAACCTCGACACCGAGATGCTGCTGTCCCTCGCAGAGCGGTACGCACCTACCGAGATGGTGGATGCAATTCGCGCCCGCAGCGGCATCAGCACGAACAGCAGCTCACGCACCACGGGTGGCATTCGTGAACTGGACGACTACGCTGCGTGCAGCATCGGCGGCGTCGGTGACTTCAAGGATCTGTTCGTGGAACCGTTCTACTTCGGTTGCGAGGCGGACGACTCGAACAACGCCTGGGCGTTCAATCGCGAATGCAATCCGGGTGGCGCGGAAATCAAGACCCTGTTCGGCTCCGACATCGGCCACTTCGACGTGCAGGACATGTCGCAGGTGGTGACCGAGGCCTACGAGCTGGTCGAGGACGGCCGCATCGATGCCGGCGGTTTCCGCCGTTTCGTGTTCGAAAACCCCGTCCACTTCTGGGGCAAGACCAACCCGGCGTTCTTCGACGGGACACGAATCGCGAAAGAGGCCCGGGCGCTGCTCGACCCGTAGCAGCCCACCTGGCCCGACAACGCGTACGACGCTACCGATCCGCTTGAGGGTCAGCGCGCGCCGATGCCGAGTTGCGCCATCCGCGCCGCGTCCTCAGCGTACTCGCGCTGAATCGCGGCCAGTTCGGCGTCGATCATCGGCTTGGACCACCAAGCGCCTCGGACCATGACGCCCCGGATGCTGCGGGTGTTGGCGATATCGGCTAGCGGGTCGGCGTCGAGCATGACCAGGTCGGCGCTGGCACCGGGCACCAGCGTGCCGAACTCGCCCTCTCTGTTGAGGTAACGGGCGGCCTCTGCCGTGGCGGCTCGAAGGGCCTGGTACGGCGCGAGCCCCGCCTCGACGAACAAACCCATCTCGCGATGCACCGTGTACCCCGTTGCCGAGATGTCCGTACCGACGAGCAACGGCGCCCCCGCATCGCTCAGCGCCTTGACGAGGCCGAGGCGGGCCGAACGCGTGCCGGCGATTCCGGCCCGCGCGCGAGCGTCATAGAGGTTGTAGAGCCAGTCCATGCCGACCCGCGTCATCGGGTGTTCGAACCGGCCCGCCTCCCCGAGCGCGCGCTGGGGCCGGTCGAATTCCGGCACCGTGTTTTCCCATAGAACCAGCGTCGGTACGTTCCAGACCACGTATCGCGCTGTCATCGCCGCGAGCGCTTGGACCTTGGCCGGCGTACACCAGGCCCAGCCCTGGTAGATGTCGCTGGCCACCGGTTGCATGGTCCGATCCGGACGGGCACAGGCGACGTCGTAGCCTGTGAGATGTTCGATCGAGCGCAGGCCGTTGGCCAGTGCGTGCTCGAGCGGCACCTTCATGGGTACGTGGGCGGCGACCGTCAAATCGACCTCGGCGGCGGCGTCCATCACCGCATCGAAAACCTCGATGTCCATCGTCGAATACACCTTGACCAGGTCGTAGCCGTGGGCCGCCGTCAGGCGAACGAAATCGGCCGCTTGCTCGGGATCGGCGAAAGACGGTGGCCCGGGGAACAGTGGCGGCGCACCGTCCATCACGCCCCAGGAAGTGAAGATGCGCGGACCGAACAACTCCCCGCGGTTGATGGCATCACGCGTCGCCAACACCAGCGGGTTGCCTGCCGGGTCGCGTACGGTCGTGACACCAAACATGACGTACTGACGCAGATGCTGATCACGGGTCCGGATCCGCGTCTCGTCCCGCCCGTCGAAGGCGATACCACCAAAGTGGTTGTGGGCGTCGACCAGGCCCGGGATGAGGTACTTGCCGGTGCCGTCGATGATCTTCGCGCCAGTCGGGACGCAATCGTCCCCGCTCGGGCACAACACCGCAATCCGGCCCTCCTCGACGACGAGGCTGTGATCGGCGAGCACGACGTCGCCCGTCATCGGGATGATCGCCGCGCCGACAATCGCCGTGATCTCGCCGGCGCACGGTCCGCCCGCGCACAGGGCGGCCAGGAACGCTGCGGCCAAGGCTCGGACTCGGCGGGATGAGAACGTCACCGAAGAGGCATCAACAAGTCGAACACGGCGAGCGTACCCCTGCCCCGATCCAAAGCCCAACGATACAAGCATCGCAACGATGCTGGCCGCTCTCGGCGTGGCCGCGATACCGAATGCCGCCGAGCGCCAGGCGCTCTTCGGCGACCTGCACATCCACACCCGGCTGTCCACGGACGCCTGGGGATTTGGCACCCGCACGTCACCGGACGATGCGTACCGGTTCGCCAAGGGCGAGTCGATTCCCCACCCGGCCGGCTACGACATTCAGTTGCCAAGGCCGCTCGACTTCTATGCCGTTACCGACCACGGCGAGTTCCTCGGCATGATGAGTGCAACTGCCGACCCGGACCATCCGCTGTCGAAGGTCGAGGGCGCGGAGCAGTTCTCCGGCGAGATGACCTATGCCGAGCGCCTCGGCCGCTATCGGCTGAATTGGACGCATGCCGACGCCAACCGGGACCTTGGCGTGATCGCGTCGGCCTGGCGGCAAACCGTCGAAGCCGCGGAACGTCACTACGAGCCGGGCGTCCTGACCACCTTCGCCGCCTACGAATACACCTCGGGGGTCGGCGGTAACCTGCACCGCAACGTGTTCTTCCTTGGCAGCGACGTTCCCGAGCGGCCGTTCAGCCGGATCGAGTCGCCCAATCCCGAGGATCTCTGGGCGTGGATGGACGGGCTGCGCGAGACCGGCATCGACGTTATCGCGATTCCGCACAACTCGAACGGATCGAATGGCCGGATGTTCGAAATGTCGACCTTCGCCGGCGAGCCGCTGGACAGCACCTACGCCGAAGTGCGGATGCGCAACGAGCCGTTGGTCGAGATCACCCAGGTCAAGGGCACCTCCGACACGCACCCGTTCCTGTCGCCGGACGACGAGTGGGCGGACTTCGAGATCAGTCCCTACCGCATCGCCCGTTGGGCCATGCCGCGACGGCGCGACCTGCCCGCGACGATCCAGGAACGCGCCTGGGCATCACCGATCTGGGTTGTGCCGACCGCGCTCACCGAGGGTAGACGATAAACTCCAAGAGATTCCCGTCCGGGTCACGGACATAGGTGCTCTGCCCGGTTTCGCCGCGGCCGCCAACGCGAGCTACCGGCCCCTCGATCACCGTCACCTTGAGGTCGGCGAGCTTGGCGGCGAGTTCATCAGCGGTGCCGTCCCAGACGAAACAGAAATCGCCGCACCCCGGCTTGGCCGACGGCCCCCGCAACGTAAACGCCGGCGACCGCCACGCCTCGGGGCCATGGAAGTTGATCTTGTTGGCGCCGAAGGCGACCGAGTAGAAGAGCGGCGGTCGCACTTCCTGGACCTCGAAACCGAGCGCGGCATAGAAACGCAGCATGGCCTCGACATCGTCGATCGGGATCGCGGCATGATCGAGGGCGGCCACTGGCATCAAAGGGAACCTCGCATACACGGTCGATCCAAGGGTGAAGCATCCCGCGCGCCAGTCAAGCGCGTCGGTCGCGCACCGGGTGACGACGGGTTCCCCAGCCATGGTGTTCTGTCCCGAGTGAGCAGAACGACGCAGCGACGAAATGCCAGGGGTTGAGCCACCGGCAGCGAAGCCTCATGGTTCGCCCTTGGACCGCGCGGAACCCGCCCTTGGATCAGCAACCCTTAACCGGCATCACCGTCCTCGACCTCGGGCAGATCTACAACGGACCCTATTGCGGGTATCTGCTGGCGATGGCCGGCGCGCGGGTCATCAAGATCGAACCGCCGGGAGGCGAACCGATGCGCGGCACCGGCGACCCGCCCGTGAGTTATCCGTTCATGATGCTGAACGGCAACAAGGAGACCGTGACGCTGAATCTCAAGTCGGATGCCGGTCGCGACCTGCTGCGCAGGCTCGCCCGGCACGCCGACGTCCTGCTCGAGAACTTCGCACCGGGCACTCTCGACCGCCACGGCGTCGGCGCCGATCCGCTGACCCGGATCAATCCCCGACTGATCTATGCCGCCGGGACAGGCTTCGGCGGCACCGGACCACACCGCGACTACCGCGCCATGGACATCACCGTTCAGGCCATGACGGGTGTCATGTCGATCACCGGCCACGACGGCGAACCGCCGCTCAAGGCGGGGCCTGCGCTTTGCGACATCCTCGGTGGCATCCACCTCTACGCGGCGATCACCACCGCGCTGGTGCGCCGCGAGCGCACCGGCCTCGGTGCCGTCCTCGACGTTGCCATGCAGGACGCGGTGTTCCCGTCGCTGACCTCGGCCCTCGGCGCCTGGTACGTATCCGACGGCACCTCGAAGCGAACGGGCAACCACCACCACGCCTCGGCCGTGGCGCCCTACAACGTCTACGCCACGAGCGACGGCCATGTCGCGATCATCTGCGTTCGGGAACGCCACTGGCTGGCGCTTCTCGACGCCATGGGCAGCCCCGAACTGGCGGACGATCCCCGCTTCACCGACCGGGCGACGCGTGCCCGGAACATGCAAGCCACGGACGCCGCCGTGGAAGCCTGGACCGCTACCCTCCCGAAGGCCGAGGCATTCCGAATATGCCAGCGGCACCAGGTACCTTGCGCGCCCGTACAGTCCTTGGAGGACGTGCTCAACGACCCGCACCTGCTCGAACGCGGCGCTCTCGCCAAGGTCGCCCACGAGCACTACGGCGAGGTGTCCCTACCCAGCACGCCCCTGCGCTTCCAGGATCTCGACCCACCTGCCGTATCCCTGCCACGCCCCGCCGGCGCAGACAACGAGCGGGTCTACGGAGACCTGCTTGGCTTGTCCGCGTCGGACCTAGCGTCGCTTGAGGACGATGGGGCGATCTGACGGGTACAGTAGGCGCCATCCGGCGTGGGACGCCCTACTTGTTGAATCTGGGCGTATCGGAACGGCTAGTTGAGCAGTTCGACAATGTCGTGCAGTCTGTCGGAGAAGCTCGGGTTCATGGTGAAAAGCAGTTTCCGACCACGCTGCGCGTTCGCGGTCAAGAAATCCAGCCGGGCAAGTTCGTCAAGATCCTTTCTTGCTGTGTGGTAGCTAACGCTATTGGATCGTCGGTGGGCTTCGATCGTGTAGACGGTACCCGGGTGTTTGACCATGTGGGCGAGGAGTGCCTTTTGCCTATGGTTGAGGTACTGCGAGAGGTTTCCCTCGCTGAAAAGGCGCTCTAACTGCCTCGTCTCGTGGAGCTTGCGCGCAAGATAGATGTGAAGGTCGTTGATGCACTGTTTGATGATCCGAAGGTTGTAGTTCAGAAAGTAGGTAACGTCGTTGTCGTCGTTCTCGGAGTAGAGATAGGCTCTACCGTAGCTCGCGTTTGACTTTCGGATAAATCGTGAAATGGAGACGAACTCCATAAGCCAATACTCGGCTCTTGCCATCGACCAGTAGAAAAGAGCGCGCGCTGTACGGCCGTTGCCATCAACGAATGGATGGTCGTAGCCGATCATGAAGTGCAGCAGAATGGCTCTGACAACGGGATGGATGAAGTGATCCTCGTCCCGGGTGTTGGCGAAGTCCAAGAGTCTGCCAATTCGCGCATCCAGTTCCTTCGCATCCGGCGGCGTATGGATGATGTTGTTTTCCATGTCCACGACGTGGACCTCGTCGCCAGGTTGCCTAAAACGGCCTACCGATGAAGGCGAGAGCGTCTCGTGGGTGAGAACGCGTTGCAGTTCGAGGAGCATCTCTTCGGTAAGGTCCTCGCGACTGTTGTCACGTATGAACTCCATCGCGTGGTAGTTGTTTACGATCATCCGTTCGCTGACGTCGCGCGGGAGCCGACCGGTTCTCAGCATCTCCTTCGCCACCACGCGCGTTGTGACGGCACCCTCCAGTTGGCTTGACGTGATTGCTTCCTCTACCAATGACCTCATGAGGTAGCGCTCGCGCGTACCCGTGTTCGCCATATCCGCCGCCGGTACCGCAATGTGACCACTTGCACGCTGATCAATCTGATGGAGTTGCCGATACATGTGCGGGTACTCGGTGAACGAGAACGAGGCTCCCTCGGCGTCCGCGAACGGGAGAGGATGCCTTGCCGAAGCTCGCGACAACTTCGTGGCAACCCACCACTCCTCGCTAGAGAAGCCTTCGGGGGCTTTCTTGTAGCGCATACGGTCCCAATGC
>CAZJRX010000144.1:0-7343 GCA_964548145.1 uncultured Pseudomonadales bacterium
CAGTTCATGCGCGCACGCGCCCAGATCCACTACGCGGAATCGCCGCGGCGTGCCGTCGCCGAAGCCCGATCCCGGCGGGGCGGCGGTGATGCGGATACCTACGCCCTTGCCGTCGCGCTGTCACGGGCCGACTTCCACGACGAGGCGGTGGCGGCCGCGCGCACGGTCCACGAGGCCCATCCGGACAGCCTCCTGATGGCAGCATCCCTCGCCGAAATACTGATCGAAGCAGGACAAGCCGACCAAGCGCTGGCGCTGCTGTCAGCCAAGCTCCAGATCAACCCCGACAACGAACCCCTGACCCATCTCTACGCCTTGGCGCTGAACGGTGCCGACCGTCACGCCGACGCGGCCGAAGTGCTGTGGCGCCACACGCGGGTCAATACCGACGACGTGGACGTATGGGAGCTTCTTGCCGAGACCGCCGCTCTCGCCGGTGACACGATCGGGGTTCACCGCGCCCGGGCCGAGTTCTACGCCCTCGTCGGCGCCTACCGCCAGGCCATCGAGCATATCGACTTCGCCCGTCGGCTAATCGGCGCGGACGACCGCCCCATGCGTGCACGCCTCGACCAGCGCGTGCTCGACCTTAGAACCGAATACGAGGCCGTGCGGGGATAGGTGGGGAGCGAGACGCGGCCGCTTTCAGGGCGTCGCGTCAGCGGCCGTCTCTCCGACCAGTCACACCACTAGGCAGGTGTCGCTGACGCTAGGCTACCGTCGCAGCGAACGTCATCATGCATGGTTCGTCAACCTTCCCGGCCCGGTGCCGGGCCGTTTGATAACGCACGCAGATACGTGGAAATTCCTGCCTGTTCACCGACACGGGTAGCTACCCCCATGCCTTTTTGAGGCTGTTTTATTGGGCAGGTAACCCGGCGCGGAGCGCAGAGCTATCTGCATGCGTTATCAGGGAAAGACGCTATCGGCGCGCCAGCGGGTTGTCAATACGCACCACCACGGTTGGCCCGTTGCCGCCACACCGTTGACGCTGCACAAACTCGCATGGAACAAGTCCGCAACCCATTGAATTACGTGACGAAATTCGCAGGGCGACCGCGCGCCCAGGGCGGGCGCGTTGTGGTCGCCCGCTCCTCGTGCAACGTATGCTGCCGGTTATCCAACACGGGCGGGGCCATGAAACAAGTGCCAAAGGGAGCTTGCGACCGTGGCGGTTGTTGCATGGGTAGGTCGGTATGGCTGGGCCGGAGGCGGCGCACCGCAAGCGGCGCGTTCCGGCACACAGCGAATGGCGAAGGTGCGTCCTTCGGACGCGGCCGGGCCGGCTTTGGGGCGCTACGGAATCAGACCGGGGCCGGCGGCAGGACCCCGCAGCGTCAACCGCGATTCTCGCGGACCGTTCGCCCGGCCCAGCGAACAACGCCGGTCAATCGGCGCCCGCCGAAGCACGGCGAGCGAGTTCCTCCCGTTCCATCCGGCGGGCGCCGCGCAGGATGTTGAACATCGAGTAGTTGCCCTCGTGGCAGGCGTATTCGTAGACGGGTTCCTCGCTCCGCTTCCAGACGTAGGAACCGCTCCAGGGTCCGGTCCACGCCGTCGGATCGTCGACCGTGAAGTCGTAGAGCAGGTTACCGTCCTCCTGCTGGGTAAAGCGCTCAACCAGATGGAGATTCTCGTCGCCGCCGTAAAGGCCGGTGTCGGATCGGAAGTTGATGGTGTCGACCAGCGTGTCTCCCTCCCAGTGACCGACGGAGTCGCCGAGCCAACGACGTACCTCCGCCGGCGCGTGGTCGCCACCCATTCGCACGATGCGGGCATCGTGAACCATCTCCACGAGGATCATCACGTGGTCTTCGCTTTGAACGATGCGCTTGTAGTTGTTGTAGAGGCCCGGGAGCATCGGCGGGCCGGCACTGAAGCCGAGTAGGCATCGTTCCGCGAGCGCAAGTTCCTCGGGGCCGTCGAAGGGGCCCGGGCCTTCTTTGTCTAACCAGGACGCAGTGCCGTCGTTGTCATGACTGAACGAGCTGAAGTTGTCGGCCATCTTCGCCATGGCCTTCAACGTCATCCGGGGCCGGCGACCGTTCGGCGGGTCGTAGACGATGGACGTTCGGTACTTGCCGTCGATCGGCACGACTTCCGAGCCGGGATCGACCCAGAAGGCGTTGTAGCCCCCGACGTTGCCAGCACCCAAGGCGTTGATGCCGTCGCCGCCTTTGGGTGGCGGCGGCCTATTCGGGTCGTTGGATCGTCCGTCCTCCAGGAACTCGGTCTGGTTCGTGCTGATACCCGCCACCTCCTCCGGCGTCAGGTATTTCCGGTCGCCGAATCTACCCGGACGTTCGAGCGGGGTCGGCGTGCCGCTGTCGTAGTACCCCGACAGGTCGGGTTTGCCAGAGGTCGTGCGCGGCGCCTCGGCGCTGGCGGCGCAAGCCAGCAGTGCGAGAACGAAACCGCCGAGCCAGACGTCGGCTCGGGAGCCGAGGGTCGATCGCAACATCGCAAGATCTCCGAGTCTTCGTCGGGGCTATTGTTGCGCCGCCAGCATCGCTGTGTCGAGGGCTAGGCGCTGAACGTTAACATCCGCTGCAAAGGCACCATCGCCCGGGCGCCGATCGCCGGGTCGACGCGAATCTCGTTGTCCCCGTTCTCAAGCGTCGCCGCCAGGGCCTCGAGTTCGTTCATGGCCATCCAGGGACAGTGCGCACAACTGCGGCACATCGCACCGTCCCCGGCGGTGGGCGCCTCGATGAACCGCTTGCCCGGCATCGACTTCCGCAGCTTGTGGAAGATGCCGCGGTCCGTGGCCACGATGAAGGTGTCGTGCGGCAGATCCCGGGCCGCTTGGATGATCTGACTCGTCGAACCCACCTGATCGGCGATGTCGATCACGGCCGCCGGCGATTCGGGGTGTACCAGTACGCCGGCATCGGGATAGACCTGCTTGATGTCCTCGAGCGCCTTGAACTTGAACTCCTCGTGGACCACGCAGGCACCGCTCCACAGCAGCATGTCGGCGCCCGTCTTGGCCCGTATGAAGTTGCCAAGGTGCTTGTCGGGCGCCCAGAGGATCTTTTCGCCCTTGGCGGCCAGGTGTTCGACGATCTTCAAGCCGACACTCGAGGTCACCACCCAATCGGACAGCGCCTTCACGGCGACCGACGTATTGGCGTAGACGACCACGGTGCGGTCCGGATTGGCTTCGCAGAACGCCTTGAACGCATCCGGCGGACAGCCTAGGTCCAAGGAGCACTCGGCCTCGAGCGTCGGCATGAACACGCGCTTCTCCGGGGAGAGGATCTTCGCCGTCTCGCCCATGAATCGGACGCCGGCGACGATTAAGGTACTCGCCGGATGGTCGCGGCCGAAGCGCGCCATCTCCAGCGAGTCGGCGACGCAGCCGCCGGTATCGTCGGCAAGGTCCTGGATGTCGCCGTCCACGTAGTAGTGGGCCACCAGCACGGCGTCGCGCTCGGCGAGCAAGCGCTTGATATCCGCCTTCAACGCCGTTCGGCGGGCGTCCGTGAGGAACGCCGGCGTGTGAACGGGCACCTCGGTAGGTTGCAGGCTGTAATCGCGCAACATGGGCGGATAATACACCCACCACCGAAACGGTCGTCTCGCCGCCATGCCCCGCATCGCGTTCTTCGTATCCAATCCCGGCCGCGGCCAACCGGCGAACGACAATCATCTGCGCCTGCCGGCCGTGTTCGCGACGGCCGGCTGGTCGGTGTCGCGAATCGACCACGAGTCGCTGGCGATGGACGGTCGCAGCGTCGTCGCCCGGGAGCTTTGCGGCAGCGTCCTACCGATCGATGGGTTCGACCTCTATTTCGTCCTCGGCTTCGCCTCGCAGGCAACGTTCCTCGACCGAATGCAACTGCTCCGTTCGTTGGACCAGAACCGTTTCGTCAATACCGTCGACGCCCTGGTCTACCAACACGGCAAGATCTCCCTGTTCCTCGCCGCCCGCGACATTCCCCAGCCCGAAACCCACATCGCCAACGACCCGGATCGACTGGACGCCATCGTCGCCCGGGGCGGGGACTGGATCGCCAAGCCCACTGCGGGAAGTTTCGGGCGCGACGTGTTCCGGCTACGCAACACGGACACCAACCGCCGCGCCATTCTCGAGCACCTCACACGGGACAATCGCTACGCGCTGCTCCAGGCGTACCTCGATCCCGCCGGGGTCGGCGAAAAACGCACCCTCGTCGCCGCCGGCAAGATCATCGGTACCTACGGCAAGCGGCCATTGGATCATCGCGGCAATCTCCGTGCCGGTGCCGAGGCGTTCGCCGCCACGCTGTCCAGCGATGAGGCAACACCGGTAGCTCGCCTGGCGGATAGACTCGACGGACTCGGCGTTCGCTTCGCCACCATCGACCTGGTCGGATCCCACGCCCTGGAGATCAACGTCGCCAACCCCGGCTGGCTCGCGACCTACGAGCAGGTCGCGGGCGTCGATCTCACCCCCAAAGCCGTCGGTGCGCTAGCCCAGCGGTTTGGCCCCTCTTCTTGAACGTCGCCAACCTCAGACTGCGCTGGCCGCACCCGCTAGGGCGCGCATCATCGCGGCCGCTGGTGTGAAATGCGGGCTAGGAGAACGAGCCGCCGTCGACCCGGATGACGGCACCCGTCGTGAAGCTTCCCGCGTCACTCACGAGGTAGAGCGCCGCGCCAACCACTTCGCCCGGCTCGCCGCCGCGCTGCATGGCGATGCCGGTCTTGGCGTTCCTCTCGAACGCTTCCATGTCCCAGGCCTTCGAGATGTCGGTCAAGAACGGCCCCGCCTGAATGCAGTTGACGCGCACTTTCGGCGCGTAGGCACGGGCCAGCGACAAGGTCAGGGAATTGATGCCGGCCTTGGCGGCGCCGTAGGGCTCGGACCCGGGCGTCGCCTGCACCGCCGCCGTGCTACTGACGTTGACGATGGCACCGCCCGCCCCTGCGGCCATGCGCTCGCCGATGATCGCCGACAACCGGTATGGCGCCTTCAGGTTGACGCCCACGACCTTGTCGAAGAGTTCCTCGGTGACCGCCGAGAGCTTCGGGTATAGCGGCGACATGCCGGCGTTGTTGACCAGGATATCCACCTTGCCGAACTCGGCGTAGGCGGCGTCGGCGAGTCCACCCAGCTCGTCCCAGTGGCCCACGTGGCAGCCGTAGGGGAACGCCCGGACCCCGAACGCGCGGGCCTGGTCGGCCACCGCCTCGCAGTTGTCGGCCTTGCGGCTCGTGATCACCACGTCCGCCCCGCGTTCGGCGAACGCCAGCACCATGGCCCTGCCCAGGCCACGGCTTCCGCCGGTGACCAGCGCGACCTTGCCGGTGAGATCGAAGAGATCGGCCACGGTAGTTTCCTTCAGTGCAGTCGATCAGCCAGTTTAGCGTTGTTCTTGGTCTACTTCGCGCGGCGCAACAGCCTCGACAAGGTGTCCTCCTCGCCAATGCCGCCTCCCTTGGTGACCACGGTGAGACCGCGGTCTTCGGTCTGGCAGACCGGTACCGCCGTATCCACACTGCCCAATACACGCAGCGACCGATCACCCAGGATCGCGGCCGCCGTATCTCCGCCCAGGATGATCAGCGTCGGCACCCCGGCCGTCGCGACCCAATCCCAGACTCTGGCAGCGACCGCTGAGGCGACCGCCTCCGCCGCCGCGTCGCTGATCCTCGCCGTCGTCGGTTCGGTCGCCAGAACAACGTCCTCGCCACGCTGCAGGTCCGCCACGGCAATGTCGTCAGGCCCGACGGTCAAGCAAGGGAGCCTCGATATCTGCGTTCGGCTCAAGGGGTGCAGGCTCCCGCATACGATCAACGCCGGACGCGGCAGCGGCCCCAGGTCCGGGCCTCGCCCAGAACGCAGCGTCGCGACGTAGGCACCGACGCCACCGGTGGTGCCCACGAGGATGCGATCCTCCTCGCGACAGCGAACGGCCGCCACGTTCAACTCGTCGTTGGTGTTTGCATCGAGGACCACCAAGCGCCTGTCCGCCAACGCCTGCTCGCAACCCACCGCCCGGAGGTAGTCGACCGGGCGGCTGGACAGCAAGCGGTTGCGGAGGTCGTGGCCAAAGGGGCTTTCGGCTACCGGTACGTCGCGGATGTAGACCGTACCGCCGTCGCAGCGTCTGCCTGCGTCGGGGAAGCTCGCGAGAATCCCCACCCGGTAACCCAAGGCGATCAGCGACGCGACCTCCTGCGGCCAATTGCCGCGCAATCCGGAGTCCATCTTGTGGCAACGGAACCGGGCTTCGCCTCGATGCGCTTCGCCGATCCGGCGCGAGGCTTCGTGAGCCTCGCAATGACGGCTATCGAGATCGATCACTGCGCAGTCGTCGGACGCATCCGGCACGGTCGTCAGTCGAACGTCGAACCCCAGATCGGCACATGCGCCGCCGGTCTCCAGAGCACCTGTCCGGTCATCGGCCGTGATCAGCAGCTCAAGCATCAGGGATTTCCGATGCTCGATCCCCGCACGATTTCGCCTTCAACAACACGAGCGCGTCTCTGCGAGTACGCATCGGCGGCGCGGCGGACGCCGACGTGCTCGCGTCGGTGCGCAGTACGTGGAGAGGCGGTTCGGTTGTCATCATCGGAAAGTACCACAGCGCCCATAGCCGTCCCCGGCCGCGTCCGAAGGACGCGCCTTCGCATTCGCTGTGCGCCGCCTCCGCCTCCGGCCCAGCCACGCCGACCTGCCCATGCGAACGCCGCCCCAGGGATGCGCCTCCCTCGCAACCGCAGCCAACTGAGTGCTACCCGGTCCGCCATGTCCGCCATTCCGCCATCGACCGCCTTGCCTTTGCGCGACCGCGCAATACACTGTCCGGTTTGCTTGACTGAACGGGAGATTTTCATGGGGATGCTGGACGGCAAAGTCGCGCTCGTGACCGGCGCCGGGGGTGGGTTGGGTCGCACCCACGCATTGCTGTTGGCTGCGCAAGGCGCCGCAGTGGTCGTCAACGATTTGGGGGGTGCCCGGGACGGCACCGGCACCGGCACGTCGATGGCCGACGGCGTGGTCCGGGAGATTCGCGATGCCGGCGGCCAGGCCGTCGCGGACTACGGTTCGGTGGCGAACAAGGATCACGCCCGGGGCATGGTTCAGACCGCCGTCGACAACTTCGGTCGACTCGACATCTGCATCTGCAATGCCGGGATCCTGCGCGACAAGTCGTTCAAGAACATGACCGACGACATGTGGGAAGTGGTGAACGACGTGCACCTTCGCGGTACCTACTACAGCGCCAAGGCGGCCTACGACCGGATGCTCGAACAGGGGGAAGGTGGTCGCATCATCGTTACCAGCTCCACTTCGGGCCTGCTCGGCAACTTCGGGCAGACGAACTACGGCGCGGCCAAGGCGGGCATCGCGG
>CAZJRX010000144.1:7353-9230 GCA_964548145.1 uncultured Pseudomonadales bacterium
CACGCTGCCTTTATCTCGAAGGCGCACGCTATGGCGTCACGGTGAACATCCTCGCCCCGACCGCGCTGTCCCGGCTGACGGAAGACATCCTCCCGGAGCAGGCGAAGGACGCGGTGCCGCCCGAGAAGGTCTCGCCGACCGTCGTCTGGCTCTGCACCGACGACGCCAAGGACGTCACCGGCCGGACCTGGCTCCTGACCGGCAACCGGGTTTCGCTGCTGTCCTGGCAGGTCAATCCGGTGGCCCACAGGGACGAGGCCGAAGGGCCGTGGGACGTCGAGGAACTTGGTGAGGCGATCCTCGCGAGCAAGGATAGCTGGCCCCCGATCAACCCCATGCGTGGTATGTAGGATCCGTGCCCGGAACGGGGCGTAGGGGACGGGGTTGTCCCGTCCCGTTGTCCAAGACAACCGCAGCCCAAGATGGATTTCGGTTTCTCTGAGGAACAAGACCTGCTGAGGGAGCAGGTTCTGCGTTTCATGACCGACGCCTGTCCGTTGAGCGTCGTGCGGGCCCAGGATGGCGGTCTACCCAGCGAACTCTGGCGACAGGCGGCGGATCTCGGGTGGCTCGCGCTGATCGTCCCCGAAGCCTACGGCGGCGTCGGTTTGAAGTGGATCGACCTGGCCGTCGTTCTCGAGGAGGGCGGCCGCGGCTTGAGCCCTTTGCCGATCGTCTCGCAGGCGCTGGCCGCCACCGCGATCAGCCGCTCTACCAGTGACTCGGCCAAGGGCGAGTGGCTTCCGAAGATCGCGGCGGGCGAGGCGGTGTTCGGCGTTGGCCTTTACGACGACCCGACCTGGATCGACGCCGGCGCCATACGACTCGCTGGCGGCGCAACCCTGACCGGTGCGAAACCGTTCGTCAGCGATGCCCCGGCTGCAACCCACCTGCTGCTCGCGACCCGATCCGGCGAAGACCTTCACTTCGCCATCGTCGACGCGGAGCACGCCAACGTATCAGCGCAACCGGGCATCGATCAAACCAAGCCCTTCGGAACCGCGACCCTCGAGGGCGTCGCGCCGCTGGCGACGTTTCCGATTACCGCCGACGACCTCGCCTTCGTAACCGACTGCGGCGCGGTGGCGGTCACCCTCGAGGCGATCGGCGCGGCGGAAGCCATCCTCAATCTGACCACCGAGTACGCCAAGAACCGCATTCAGTTCGACAACCCGATCGGCAAGTACCAGGGCGTCAAGCACCGCCTCGCCGACATGTTCGTCGACATCGAGTCGTTCAAGTCGTTGACCTACTACGCGGCGTGGGCGATCGACAATGCCCCGGACGAACTGCCCCGGGCGGCATCGCTCGCCAAGGCGTACGCGTCCGACGCATTCGCGCGGATCGGGATCGACGGCGTCGGCCTGCACGGCGCCATCGGCTTCACCGCTGAGTACGATGCCCAGCTATATCTCAAGCGCTCGAAGTGGGTGCGCTCGGCGTTCGGCGACGCCGACTACCACTATCAGCGCGCGGCGGCATTCGGGGGGCTGTAGTGGATTTCGACTTTACGCCGGAAGAACAGGCGTTCCGCGCCGAGGTCCGCGACTTCCTCGCCGAGAACCTGCCGTCCCGGGCCGAACGCGGCCGCGGCTTCATGGGCGAGTGGCTCAAGAAGGTGCGCAACAAGCGCTGGGTAGGATTCTCCTGGCCGGAGGAATACGGCGGCGGCGCCGGCAGCCTGACCGAACAGGCGATCTTGAAGGAGGAGATGGCGCTCGCCGGAGCCCCGCCCCTCGGCACATCCTCCATGGGCCTCGCCTGGGTGGGACCCGGCATCATCCAGTACGGGACCGACGAGCAGAAACAACGCTTCATCCCCGACATCCTGGACAGCAAGGTCAACTGGTGCACGGGCTACTCCGAGCCCAACCACG
>CAZJRX010000145.1:0-5256 GCA_964548145.1 uncultured Pseudomonadales bacterium
CCCCACCTCGACGGCCCCTGGGTGCTCTACGTCAACCTCGTGAAACCTCACTTCCCCCACTTCTGCACCGAGGAACTGTGGGACAAATATCGCGATCACGAGGATCTGCCGGAGCACGGGATCGACGCGGAGACCGCGCAGCATCCCTACGCGGATGACCTGCGCAAACACTTCGAACTTCACGCCATCGAGGAACACGATGTTCGCGGGCTGCGCCGGGGCTACTACGCCTGCGTGACCTTCATCGATGAGCAACTCGGGCGGCTGTTGTCCGCACTGGTGGAGGCGGATCTGGCGAGCACCACGAACCTGGTCTACACCTCTGATCACGGCGAGATGCTCGGCAAATTCGGGCTTTGGTGGAAATGCAACCTACTGGAGGATGCGTCTCGGATCCCGTGCATCGCCGCGGGCCCGGACTTCGAGTCCGGCACGCGGGTGGCGACACCCGTCGATCTTCACGACTTGCAGGCCAGCGTGTTCTCGCTAACGGGTTCTCGGCATCCGGCGACTTGGCATGGCGTTCCCTTGGAGCAACTGCCGACGGAAGACCCGGAACGAGTCGTCTTCTCCGAATATCACGGCCACGGCACCCGGGCCGGGTCGTTCATGGTGCGCTGCGGCGGCTGGAAGCTGATTCACAACATCGAGGCGGAAGACCAGCTATTCGATCTCGGCAACGACCCGGAGGAACTCGAAAACCGCGTTGCGGCGGATCCGGACAAGGCGGAGGAACTCGGCGCTGCCCTCGCGGACATCTGCGACCCGGAGGCGGAAGATCGAAAAGCCGAGGCGTTCTTCGAGACGCAGTTATTGGAGTCGAGGGACTCCGCTTTGGACTGACTTTCACCAGGACTCACTCAAACGAGGAGTAACCAGATGGCCTTGCAGGTGACCGAGTTCTTTGGGCACGCGCCGCTGGATCCTGCCGCCAACGCGACCGTCGCGCTAAAGCGATGTCCGTTTGTGAAAGGGCCCTGCATCAAGCCCAACCATGGAGCCTGCTCGGTGCGGCAGTTGTCGCGGAAAGATCCGGTGATCTGCTGTCCCAACCGCATGTACCAGCACAATTTCAGGATTTTGGCCGAGATTTCAACTGCGACCTTTGGGGAGAGTGTGGATCTCGTACGACCTTCGGACGTGGGGCAACGAATTCGCACCGGCTCGATGACCGGCAATGAGGTGGCTGTCTTCGGTCGCTACTGGGGGCAGGAACTGCCATTACCCCGTCCTCAAGGCGCTAGTTCGGCAGAGAGTCGCAAGTACTACGTCGACTGGATCCTCGCCAAGCTGGATCGCGACGGCGCCCTGGCCGAACTCACCGCGGTTGAGGTCCAGACTGTCGATACGACGGGCAACTACTCTGACCAAGTGCGATCGTTCTTTGCACGGAGTCGGTACAAGGACGAACAGGGACGGATCCCTGGCTACAGCAACGCGGGTATGAACTGGGAGAACGTCAACAAACGCATATTGCCTCAGCTAATCTACAAGGGCCATGTATTGCGTCGCGAGGCGAAGTGTACGAAAGGCCTCTACTTCGTATGTCCCAAGCAGGTCTATGATCGGATTCGCGACCGGCTCGGCGGCAACCTGCACGAGTACCATCCGAGCACGGGAACCATCACCTTTCGAAGCTACGAGTTGGGTCCGATTGCGCCTTCCGGTTACCACCGGGAGATGTTCCTCGCTGGCCAGTTCACCACGACCGTCGACCAGGTCGCACTTGCCTTCACGTCCCCAATGAACCTGCCGGATCAGAATGTCTATGAGGCCGCGATCAACGCCGCACTTTGACCGTCGGCTTAGAGTGCCATAGCACCCAGCGCGACATCGTCCGTCCGGTTCTCGCGTGTTTCTCGGTGCTCTGGTTGCTTGGATGTGGCACCAGTCAGCGCCAGACCTATCTGCTTCGCGAGTAGAGGGGGGACCGCGTTTCCGACTTGCACATACTGCTCCGTCCGTGGCCCGGTGAACTCGAACCAGTCTGGGAAGGACTGCAATCGTGCTGCCTCACGTACCGTCAGAACCCGATCTTGTCCAGGATGGATGAAAGCCCCCCAATGCAGGTCGCACTTGGTTAGGATCGTCGATGAAAGGCCTTCGTTGCGCAGCCGACCGTACCGTTTCGTATGGTCGCATCGCCGGGCTCGCCTCATTCCAGGGGGCAACAGGTCAAAAGGAATGTCCCGCCAGCTACCACCCTCTGGTATGTGCTTCATGCGTTCGAGGTTGATGGGCGCGAGGCGCGGAGCAACATGGTTGGCTATCACCTTCATGTTGCCCCGAAGGCGTGCCTGATAATTGGACGATGGGGGCGTTTCATATGGGAGGGGTTGGACCGGGACCTCGCCATTCTTGAGTGGTGGAAGATCCCCGATAGCGTCCCGGACGGTGGTGAACGAACGGAGACCGGACCCATGCGTTGGCGCAGGCCAACGGATCGGCAGACCCACTCGATTGCCGAGGAAGAAGACGCGCCGCCGCTCCTGAGGTACGCCATAGTCCTCCGCGCGTAGGATACTCATTTCAACGGCGTAGCCGAGCTTTCCAAGGCCGCAAATGATGTGGTCAACGGCTTGCCCGTCTCCGGCTGACATGATGCCTGTGACATTCTCCATTACGACCCACTTGGGCATAAGGCCCTCGACGATACGCAGGTACTCGCGAAACAGACCGCTACGTTTGTCGTGCAGTCCGCGTTGGTGGTTGTAGACGCTGAAGGCCTGGCAGGGCGGACCCCCGATGAGGCAATCCAGTTCGCCCCTCGTCACCCCCGACACACGCAGGAAATCTCGGGCCGTAAAGTCTTCAATGGGTCCAGCAAGGACCGGAGACTCGGCGTGGCTCGCCCGGAAGGTATCGACCGCGAACGGATCGTTGTCATTGCCAGCTAGAATCCGAAAGCCAGCTTGACGGAAACCTTCGGAGAGGCCACCTGCACCACAGAAAAGGTCGATGGCTGTCCGGTATCCGTCAATCACTCGTGTATCGCCATGTGATCGACCAGCGCTCGATGGCGCGATGAGCTAAGGTGGGGCTCGTCGGGGCAGATTCGGCAATCCGGGTCGAAGTCGCCGCAGACTCGGATGTTCGTTCTGCAAGGCTGATTGATTTCAGAGTCGCGGTGGCCATCGGGACTTCCGTGTGTTGGCCGGTGCCGTTACCTACAGCAATGCGGGGAGCATGGTTTAGATCGGCAAGCATGTCAACGACATCGACGTTGTCGGCGTCGGAACTGCAGACGCCGTTGCCCGATAGCTATTCCAACCAAGGGTATCGGTAGGCGAAGGCGTCGTCCTTCGTGGCGTGGTCCCGCTGACCGGTAGCTTGCTGCCGTCGATCTCAGGGTCCACGTAGCTCGCGAACCAATCGTCGAGTTCCCGGCGCAACGACCGGATGCGCTCGCTGTGTCCCGGCAGGCTGAACAGGTTGTCGCGCTCGTCCGGGTCTTCGGCGAGGTTGTAGAGCTCGTGGGGTCCGGCAGGATAGCGCCAGACGAGCTTCCACTCCCGAGAGCGGATCATGCGCACGGGTCCGTACTCGTCGAATACGTAGATGCTCTTGCGTTCGGCGATCGACCGGCCGGCGAGAAGCGGCGCGAAAGAGCGTCCGGGCAGGCCGTCGGGCACGCGGTCGGCTTCGCCCAGGTACTCCATCAGCGTCGGCAGCCAGTCGTATTGGCTGAGCAGGTCGTTGTTGACCACTCCCGCCGGGACGTGGCCGGGGCGGCGGATGAGGCGGGTATTTTGACGCTGGTGTCGAACATGTTCTGGGGCCAGGTGGCGTTGCCCTTGCCGTAGAGGCCGTGGTGGCCCATGTTCATGCCGTTGTCGCTCATGAAGTCGCAAGCGCGCCATCTCCGACCACCGGAACCAGATAGTAGCTGGTCCCGCCGTAGGGCATTGGGTTCCACGTCCCGAGGCCGGCGCGTGGCGTGAGGGTGTCGCATTGCCGGCACATCCCATGGCCCACGCGCCCTGGTCGTCGGTGAGGACGAACAGAACGTTCGGGCGATGGATGTTGCGGCTCGCCATCGACAGGCTTAGGTGTCGATTGGGCGGCCCAAGGCCGCAAGGAAGCCCTTCTCGTCTTTGGGGGAGACGAAGATCCGCGACTCGGCGTGCGCGATGAGGATGCGCTTCCTACTCAAGGCGAAGTCCTCGCGTGATTCGACCGGGTATTGCCAGTGTGGCCACCGCTTCACACTGGTGATGTCGGTCAACAGGACGCGCCTGCGACGGTACAGGGTGGAAACTGTGAGGTACCCGTCGCCGATTCGATACCTGGTGCCGACCAGTAGCCATACGGGTAACGCGATGGCGAGTATCAATACGGCGGTCGCATACACGCTGTAGGCGCTCCACTCCATCGTCAGCAATAGGATCATCGCGGCGCCGCTTAGGAAGCATCCCAACATTCGGCTATTTGCGGGCCACCCGATCCGCGATCGAAACGTTCGCACCGGTCCGTCGCCGGGGCTTGTCGGTTCGCACGGGCGTTCATTTGCCATGGCGGGACCACAATCAGGAGTTCGGCCAGTTGTACGCCAAGCACGCCGAACTGGCAAGGAAACGCGCAGTGCCAGCTCTCGCGCGCTGCACACATCTGTGCGGAAGTGCTATGGTCGATTCGTCGTTGTCGATACGACGGCCCGGTCAATGGTCGACACCCTCACACCCGCTGAGCGAAGCGCCCTGATGTCCCGCATCCGGGGTGTGGACACCAAGCCGGAACTTGCCGTGCGTCGTGCTCTCCACGCCCAGGGTTACCGCTACCGCACTCACCTTCGCGGGCTTCCAGGACGGCCCGACGTGGTGTTCACGAAACGGCGGATCGCGGTGTTCGTGCATGGCTGCTTCTGGCACCGCCACGGCTGCGCGAAGACGTCCGATCCGAAGTCCCGTGTCGAGTATTGGCAGACCAAGTTCGAGTCCAATGTCGAGCGGGACCGCCGCAACCAGGAGCAGTTGGTCCGGGATGGCTGGCAGGTCTTTGTCGCGTGGGAATGCGAAGTCGAGAAGGACGACAGGCTTTTCGTCCGGCTGGCGGATTTCCTCGGGCCGCCGCGGCTCCCCGAACCTGCTTGACCGGCTCGACAACGGCTAGCGCGTCTCCCGAGTACGGGAGCCGTCCAGGAACAGTTCGATGCGCTGTACCAAGTGCAACCTGCGTGTGAACATCGACGGCGTTCAAGGAGTCTAGCGCGTCTCCCGAGTACGGGAGCCGTCCAGGAACAGTTCGATGCGCTGTACC
>CAZJRX010000145.1:5356-9169 GCA_964548145.1 uncultured Pseudomonadales bacterium
AAATGCAACCTGCGTGTGAACATCGACGGCGTTCAAGGAGTCTAGACTTCGGGGTTTCGAACCCGGAGCCACCCGATGACGCGCACGGCTGCCCATGCGTTAGTGGAGACGCTGGAGAACCAGGGTGTCGACCGGGTCTTCTGCGTCCCCGGCGAGAGCTATCTCGATGTTCTCGACGCCCTGCGGGACTCGCCCATCGAGACCGTGGTCGCCCGCCAGGAAGGCGGCGCGGCCATGATGGCGGAGGCCGACGCCAAGCTGACCGGACGTCCCGGCGTCGTCTTCGTTACCCGAGGTCCGGGTGCCGCCAACGCCAGTTCGGGCGTTCACGTAGCCCAGCAGGATTCCACGCCGCTGGTGCTCTTCGCCGGCCAGGTGGCGCGCACCGCGCGGGGCCGCGACGCGTTCCAGGAACTCGATTTCCGAGCTTTCTACGGCGGGATGGCCAAGTACGTGGCAGAGGTGGACGACCCCAACCAGGTTCCCGGGGTTGTTGCCGGCGCATTCCACGCCGCATTGTCGGATCGTCCGGGACCGGCAGTCGTGTCGCTGCCGGACGACATGCTCGGGGAGGCCTGCACGACGCCCGCCGCAGACCCTGTCGCCGTGGAGAGCCGGGTGGTGGACGGCGTGTCGGTACGCGCGTTCGATACCCGGTTGCAGGCCGCGCAACGGCCTCTCGTGGTGGTGGGCGGTTCGGCTTGGCGGAAGGAGGACACGGACGGATTGAAAGCGTTTGCCGAAACCGCGGGCGTCCCCGTGGCCTGCGTGTTCAGACGCCAGCAGCTCTTCGACCACGAACACCCCCACTACACCGGCGATATCGGCATCGGCGTCAATCCAGCGTTGCGCCGTGCCGTCGAGGAAACCGACCTGCTCGTGCTGCTGGGCACGAGATTCTCCGAGATCCCAAGCCAGTCCTATACATTGCCCTTGGCGCACACGCCTGTTGTGCATGTGCATCCCGACGCGTCGGAACTGCAGCGGGTGCACCGGGCCGAACTGGCGGTCCAGGCTCGTCCCGGCGCATTTCTGGCAGCGTCGGCGGCACGTGGCGAGCGAAGCGCATATGTGGAGACGCTGCACGCAGACTACCTGGCGTGGTCGGGCCTACCCCATCCCTCGCCCGGGGAGATGACCATGGGCAAGGTGATGGCCACCCTCCGCGCCCTCGACGATCCGGCCATGATCGTCACCAATGGCGCCGGGAACTACTCGGGCTGGGTGCACCGATTCCATCGTTTCCGGCGGTTCGGGACCCAGGTGGCGCCCACATCGGGATCCATGGGCTATGGCTTGCCGGCCGCGATCGCTGCGAAGCTCCGCCATCCGGACCGAACCGTGGTGTGTTTCGCCGGCGATGGCTGCTTCCAGATGACCGGCCAGGAACTCGCCACGGCGGTGCAGTACGGTGCCCGCGTGATCGTGCTGGTGGTCGACAACGGCATGTACGGCACCATCCGCATGCATCAGGAACGCACCTTTCCGGGTCGGGTCCACGCCACGTCGCTCGCCAATCCCGATTTCGCGGCTCTGGCCCGGGCCTGCGGCGCGTACGGCGAACGGGTCGCGCGGGATGCGGACTTCCCGGCCGCGTTCGCGCGGGCCCGGGAAGCCGGTGTGCCTGCGGTGTTGCACCTCGTGGTCGACCCGGAGGCGATTACGCCCGCCGAGACCCTATCGGGTCTGCGTGGACCCTGAGTCGACGCGCTGTTCGGAAAAGCCGCCTCACGCCGGGTAGGGCCTCACCGAACCGATCCGTTTGTGGGACACGTTTGAGCGACAAACCGTCTTAAGCGACATCTCCAAGGTGTCCCTCAACACATCGGATCGGCGTCGTCTGGACACCGTTGGGCGTCGCATGTGTGTCTGGCATGGACGCAGGCCGCGCGCAAGACATGGCGCTGCGGTCACTCCATGCTGGTCAGCTCCGTCGCCATCGTGCCGCCGCCCGCCATGGGTGGCAGGGTCGCCTCGCTCTTGACCGCGAGATGCGGTTTGGCCTGGGTTACCCAGCTCTTGCCCGCGATGCCGTTGCCATCGGCGCTGACGAAGTCCAATTGGTACACGTCGAAGGTTCCCGCGGGCGTTTCCACCGATTCCGCCGCGACCACCTCGATCAAGATCTGCTGTAGTTGCTGCATCCCCGGCTCGAACACCTGGACGCGGGTCTTGAACCCCGGTTCGAGCGGCATGACGGCGAGGGCGGTTTCCATATGGCCGAGGACCACCCCTTCGATCGTCATGTCGATGTCCATGGTGTTGCCGCCCGGCACGGTCACCGCACCCGTGATCGCGTCGTCGGTGAAGTCCAGACTCATGTTGACCGGGCCCTGATCGATGGCACGATGCACGGGTCGAAGATCATCGATTCGTAGGAAAGCGACATCGGAGGCTTGACCCATCGGGGACTCGACGGTGGTCGCGACACGCCAGACCTCCTCGTCGTTGTGGGTCGCCTTCGACCGCTCGACGGTGGTGTCCATCGCCATCGACTGACCGGCCATCTCCATGGTGATCCGGTAGGTCAGGGCCGCGGGTTCCAGGACGGAACCATCGAGGGCGACTTCGACGAAATCGCCGTCATCGGCGTTCGGCATCTCTACATCGTCGATGTCCACCCTGAGTTCGCGCAGTTTCGCCGAGATTTCCGGGGCAGTCCCTCGTTGGTAGCGACCATCGAGATGACGGGCCAGGAATCGCTCGATGGCGGCGAACATCGCCAGGCGGTTCTCCTTGCCTCGGAAGCCGTGGCCTTCGTCCGGCGCGAGCAGGTACTGCACGGGACGGTCGAGGTCGCGCAACGCGACGACGATCTGGTCCGACTCGGCTTTCTTCACGCGCGGGTCGTTCGCGCCCTGGATGATCAAGAGCGGCGCTTCGATGTTCTCGGCGTGGAAGAACGGCGACTGCGCGGTGAGGCGCGCGCGGTCGGCTTCGTCGTCCGGGTCGCCGACGCGGCGCATGAACATCTGCTTGGTCGGTCCCCAGTAGGGTGGGATCGAGTTCAGCAGAGTGATGATGTTCGACGGGCCGACGATCGACACCCCGGCGGCGTAGAGTTCCGGCGTGAACGCGACCCCGGCCAGCGTCGCGTAGCCGCCGTACGACGCGCCCATGATGGCGACCTGCTCGGGATCGGCGATTCCTTCGTCGACGAGATGCTTCACGGCATCGGTGATGTCGTGCTGCATGATGCCCGTGCCCCACTCGCCGTTGCCCGCGTTGAGGAACGCCTTGCCGTAGCCGGTGGAGGCCCGGAAGTTCGGCAGCATCACGGCGTAGCCGCGGTTGGCGAGGAACTGCGCCAAGGAGTTGTAGCCCCAGTAGTCGCGTCCCCAGGGTCCGCCGTGGGGCAGGATCACGGTGGGCAGGTCTTCGGCGGGAACGCCCTTTGGCGTGACGAGGTAGCCGGGAATCTCCTGGCCGTCACGCGCCTTGTAGCGGATGGCCTGCATGGGGGCCAGGTGCTCGCTCGGCAGGTCCGGCCGAGAGTCGTAGAGCTTGTCGAGGGTCTCATCGGTTCGGTCGTAGAGATAGACCGCGCCGGGATTGGTATCGCTACCGACAACGATGATTTGCCGGGACTCGTCCTCGGTTCTGGACTGATAGCTGATTTCGCCGTCGGGCAGTTCATTGCGTAGCCATTGGAGCTCGCGCTGGAGTGCTTCGGTACGTGGATAGATGCGTACCCGGTCGCCGGTATAGACCGTGGCCACAAGTTCCTCGGTGACATCCGAAAACCAAGTGCCGCCGAAATCGACCTCCCCATCGGGGTCCGATTCGATGGTCTCGACATCGCCGCTCTCGCCG
>CAZJRX010000146.1:0-9155 GCA_964548145.1 uncultured Pseudomonadales bacterium
CCTCGGACCCGAGGGCGGGGCCGGCGGCGGTGAACTAATCGCTGCCGGTACGCCGGAAGACGTAGCCGAGGTTCCGGCCTCCTACACGGGCCAGTTCCTCGCCAGGGTACTCGACGGCCAGCACCGGAAGCCGTAGGCTTCAAGGCGTTCCAAAGGAGAGAGACCGACATGGCCAAACGCGTCGCCGGCTGGGCACTGATCGCGATGGCATTCGCGGTCGCCATACACACCGTGATCGAACCGCTCTACCACGTTTCCACGGCGGGCCAACCCTACAGTCCGTTTTGGATGGTTCTGGACCCACTCATGGTCTTGGCCCTGGTGATGGGAACGATCTTCGCCTACCAACGCAAACAGGCCGTCGGCCGCGACGGCGACGATGCGCCGGTCAGTCGGGCCTACGTGGCCGCCAACACCCTGTTCTACGGCTTTCTCGCGGTCGGCATCCTGCTGCTCTGGAGCTACCTGAACCTGCTGAATCCCGGCTACGCGCCCACCGGATCCGACGCGGAGTCCGTCATCTGGATGCTGATCGATGCATCGTTGCCGCTGCTGCTCGGGGCGCAGGGATTCCATCTGGTCCGAGCCTCGGGCTAACGCGTCTCGCGAGTACGCGAGCCGTTCAGGACAATTCCCGGGCGGCGGTTTCTCGTCCCCGAAAACGCCTCGAGGGTATGTTACGTCCTGTAACAAAATGGTAGTATCCGTGCCCACCTAATCGGCCGACCCAATTTTCATATGTCATGGGGTTTTCGGCACTTCAAAACCAACTCACCAAGAGGATCGTTGCTATGAGAGGCAAGCGATTGACCTGCGTGCGCGCGAAGCGCGCAACCCTACTACTGTCAACACCCGTGTTGGCCATGCTGTTGCTGGCACCGGCCCCGTCGGCGCTGGCTCAATCCGGAACCATCGAAGAAGTCGTGGTCACCGGTTCCCGCATCCCCCGGACCGACTTGGACGGCGTGGCGCCGGTTACCGTCTACACCGAGGCCGACATCGACCGCACCGGGGCCACGTCGATTGGCCAACTGCTGCGCGAAATCCCGTCCGTGTCGGGCGGTGCACAGACCACCCAGGTCAACAACGGCGGCGGCGGGACGATGCAGATTTCCCTGCGCGGCATGGGTTCCGTTCGCACGCTCGTCCTGTTGAACGGCCGCCGGGTCGTGTCGAGCGTCAGCAGCGGCGCCGGCACTGCGGTGGATCTCAACACCATTCCCACTTCCGTGATTCGTCGGATCGAGGTCTTGAAAGACGGCGCGTCCGCGGTGTACGGCACCGACGCGGTGGCGGGCGTGGTCAACATCATCACCAAGAACGACTTCGAGGGCTTCGAGTTGAGCGCCTATCTCGGCGACACCACCCGGGGCGGCGGGTCGCGGGGGCAGCTCGACCTCGTCGCCGGCGGACGGGGCGACGGCAACAACTGGCTGTTTGTCGCCTCGACGACCGACGAGGAGGAGATCGAAGTGGCGGACCGGGAGTGGGCACAGGTTCCCCTGTTCCAGGCTGCGGGCGACATTATCTTCCTCGGCAGTTCCGCACCTCCCTGGGGACGCTACCGTTCCTTCAACGAGGCCGACGCGAACCGCGATTGCAACGGCGACGGCATGATGGATGCCGACGCCGCTTCGACTATTTCGGCGGCGACTCCTACAACTACGCACCTGCCAACTACCAGCGCCAACCCAACCATCGCTGGTCGCTGTCCTTCTTCGGCGAGACGGTTCTCGACCCGCTTTCCGACATGGGCATCCTGGGCAACGTCTCCGGCGTCGTCGAAGCTACCTTCACGAACCGCGAATCCAGTCAGAAGCTCGCCGAAGTACCGTTGGCCCCGCTCGCGTTCTTCGGATTCCCGGCGCCGTACTCCAAGGACAACTACTACAACCCCCTGGGTGCCGACGTTCCCGATTGGCGGCGCCGTATGGTCGAAGGCGGATCGCGTACCAATCCGACCGACGAGGACACGATCAGACTGTTGGTCGGTCTGCGCGGCGAACTCGACAACGGCTGGTCCTGGGACGCCTACCTGACCCGGGGGGAGTCCAGCCGGGAGGCCCACTTCGGCCATGTCTACAACCTCGAACGGGTCGCCAACGCCGTCGGTCCCACGACGGGGTCGCCGTCCACGGGTGATCTTCAGTGCGTAACCGATTCCGCCAACTGCGTACCGCTCGACACCTTCGGGGAGAACAGCGTCACCCAGGAGATGATCGACTACATCACGTTCACGACCAACGAGAGTTTCGCCTTGGAACAGGAAATCCTGTCGCTGCAGTTGTCGATGCCGTCGTTGTTCGAATTGCCGGCCGGCCAGGTCGGCTTCGCGGCGGGCTTCGAATACCGCGACGAGTTCGCATCCGACTCACCGGACTCGCAGATTGCGACCCTGGGTGACGCGGCCACGGGCACACCGCGACAACCGACCTCAGGCGGCTACGATGTGTCCGAAGTCTATGTCGAAGTCGTGGTTCCGCTGTTGGCCAACCAGCCATTGGCCGAAAGCCTGGAGGTCGAGGCCGCTGTTCGACATTCGGACTACAGCGGATTCGGCACCACCACCAATCCCAAGTTCGGGTGGCGTTGGCGTCCCTCGGCGGACCTCGTCGTTCGCGGCAGCGTTTCCTCGGCGTTCCGAGCCCCCAACGTTGCGGAGCTGTTCGGCGGTGCGGGAAGTTCCTTCCCATCGCTCACTGACCCCTGTTCCGGCGGCCGGGTCGGCGGCAACGTATGCATGGACCCCCGTGTCCCCGACGAGGGTTTCGAGATCATCAGCACCCAGGTCCGCACCCGCGTCGGCGGCAACCCGGACCTGACGCCCGAGGAAGCCGATATCTTCACGGTCGGACTGGTCTGGACCCCGGAGACATTCCTCGCCGGCATGTCGCTGGCGCTGGACTACTACGAATACGAGCTGACCGACGCCATCGGCGGTCTCGGCGCGGACTTCATTCTCACCGCGTGCGCCAAACGGGGCGAGTTGTGCGACCGAGTCGACCGCTTCCCGGACGGAAACGTGCGTCAGCTGGACAACCGGACGGCGAACGCCACCGGACTCGACGCCAGCGGAGTCGACCTTGCCGTGGCCTACACCGGCATCGAAACACCGCTAGGCGAGTTCGACGCGCGTCTAGACCTCACCCGCGTGTTGACCCACGATCTCATCCAACCGGACGGCAGCGTCATCGACCATGCAGGCTGGTTCCGCGATGAACAGGACGGCCATTTCGGCGAGTGGAAATTCATCGTGGGTCTCGGCTACCACTTCAACGAGAACATCAGCTTGTCGTGGGACATTCGGTTCATCGATGACGTCATGGAGGAGTTCGACGATCAGTTCACCGGCGAGGTATTCGAGCGCACGCTCGATGGCGCGCTCTACCACGACCTGCAGGGCAACTGGCACTTCAACATCAACGACCTGCCCTCGACCGTCACGGTCGGCGTCGACAACGTGATGGACGAGGATCCTTCGTTCTCGCTCGACGGTTTCAACGACAACACCGACGTTCGGACCTTCGACACGGCGGGACGCTTCGTCTACGCACGTTGGCGGATCGGCCTGTAGCCACCCCTTCTCCCGGAGCCCACTCGGGCTCCGGGAGACTCGGCACCGGCCTGCTAGCCGGTGCCGCAGGTCCGGCAGTCCGGATCCTTGGTCAACTTGAACTTGCGCCACTCCATGCGCTTGGCGTCGAGGTGCAGCACGTAGCCGGCTA
This sequence comes from uncultured Pseudomonadales bacterium, assembly GCA_964548145.1. Taxonomy (GTDB): domain Bacteria; phylum Pseudomonadota; class Gammaproteobacteria; order Pseudomonadales; family Azotimanducaceae; genus VXYL01. The sequence goes on from CAZJRX010000146.1 coordinate 3,726, forward strand.
GGCTTTCGCCTACTCCCGCGATGATTTTCATCGCCTCCATGGCCTGAACGCTCCCCACGATTCCCACCAGGGGCGCCGCCACCCCGTTCTCGGCGCAGTTCAGCGCTTCGTCCCCGGCATCCCCGTACAGGCATCGATAACAAGGAGAATCGTCCCGACGCGGATCGATGACCGTGATCTGACCCTCAAGGCGGATCGCCGCACCCGAAACCAACGGCGTCTTGTTTCGGATGCAGGCGGCGTTGATCGCGTAGCGGGCGAGGAAGTTGTCGGTGCCGTCGAGCACCACGTCGGCCTCGGCCACCACGGCGTCCAGTTCGGGGCCGTCCAAGCGCGCCGCGATCGTCTCGAGGCGAGTATCGGGGTTAAGCGCGGCGATCCGGGCTGCCGCGGAGTCGACCTTGGCTTGGCCGACGGAGGTCTGATCGTGGATGATCTGGCGTTGCAGGTTCGACACGTCGACGCTGTCGTGATCCACCAGCGTGAGCGAACCGACGCCGGCTGCCGCCAGGTACAAGGCGGATGGCGAGCCCAGCCCGCCGAGACCGACCACGAGCGCATGCGCTTCGAGCAACGCCTGCTGTCCCGCGACATCGAACTCGGGGAGCATGATCTGGCGGCTGTAGCGGAGCAACGCCTCGTCGTTCACGATTCGCCGGTCTCCCAACAGCCGACGGTTACCCGCGGGCGGTCCTCGATGTCCCGGTGGCAGCGGACGCGGCTGAACCCTTGCGCTCGAAACGCCCGAGCGAGGGCCGATTCCTGGTCGTAGCCGTGCTCGAGGCAGAGCCACCCGCCCGGCACCAGGTGATCCGGGGCCTTCCGGACGAGCCGCGCGATGATGTCGAGTCCCCCGTTCGGGCCGCCGCAAAGCGCCCGGATAGGCTCGAAGCGAAGGTCGCCTTCACCGAGTCGGGGATCGTCATTGTCGACGTAGGGCGGATTGCTGACGATCACATCGAATCGGTCGCCGATTCCCTCAAAGCAATCCGCCACTCTCGTTGCCACCGGCAAGCCAAGTCGCCTGGCGTTGCGCCGACACAGGGCGACGCAAGCCGGATCGACATCGGTCGCCGTCACGGACGCCTGCGGCCGTTCGGCGGCAATGGCCAACGCAACGGCCCCGCAGCCGGTTCCGATATCGAGCACGCGGGCGTTCGGGGCGATGAGGGGAAGCGCCGCAGCGACGAGGGTTTCTGTATCGGTGCGCGGGATGAGTACCGCGGGCGTGACCTCGAGGTCGAGATTCCAGAATCCGCGTTCGCCGAGTATGTAGGCGACGGGTTCACCCTCCTGTCGACGCGCCACGGTGTCGGCCATTCGCGCGAAAGCCGCTGGATCCACGGCCTGTTCATCGAACGCATACAAGTGGTTCCGCGGCACGCCCAGGGACGTGCTGACAAGCAGTTCGGCCTCGTACCGGGGCAGGCGCCGACGCGCATAGACAACGCACTCTCGAAGCGTCGGTATCGCCTCAGCCACCGGGAGGGTTCCGTTCCAAGGCCTGCAACTGTTCGGCCTGGTGTTCCTGGAGGAGCGGGTCGATGAGTTGGTCGAGCCCGCCTGCGATGACTTCGTCGAGCTTGTAGAGCGTCACCCCCACGCGATGGTCGGTGACCCGGCCCTGGGGAAAGTTGTAGGTGCGTATGCGTTCGGAACGGTCGCCGCTGCCCACTAGGGTGCGCCGGGTTTCGACCTGTTCGGCGCGTTGCTCGCTGCGCGCGCGGTCGAGCAGCTTGGCCTGCAGCAATCCCATTGCCCGGGCCCGGTTCTTCAACTGCGACCTTTCGTCCTGGCACTCCACCACGATGCCGGTGGGGAGATGCGTGAGGCGCACGGCGGAGTCCGTCTTGTTGACATGCTGGCCGCCGGCGCCGGATGCCCGGAAGGTGTCCACGCGGATGTCCGACTTGTCGAGTTCGAACTCCTCGATGGCGTCCTGCTCCGGAAGCACGGCCACGGTGCAGGCCGATGTGTGGATGCGGCCCTGGGACTCCGTCTCGGGTACTCGCTGCACCCGATGCGCGCCCGACTCGAATTTCAGCCGGCTGTAGACGCGCTTGCCTTGGACACGGGCGATGATCTCCTTGTAGCCGCCGTGCTCGCCGGGTCGCTCGCTCAAGATGCCGACGTTCCAGCCGGCTTCCTCCGCGTAGCGGGAGTACATCCGAAACAGATCGCCCGCGAAGATCGCGGCCTCGTCGCCACCGGTTCCCGCACGCACCTCCAGGAAGACGTTGCGTTCGTCGTCGGGGTCGCTGGGAATCAACAACGTACCGATCCGTGCCTCGATTTCCCCGAGCGCGGCCCCCAACACGGCCATATCCTCCCGGGCGAGTTCCCGAATCTCGGGGTCGTCGTCGGACTCCAGGCTCCTGGCTTCCCCCAGTTCGCCGGTCTTGCGCTCAAATTCCCGATAGGCGCCGATGAGCGGCTCGAGCTCGGCATACTCCCGCGACAACGCCGTGTAGCGTTCCCGATCCGCCACCACTTCCGCATCGGCGAGCAATGCGGCAAGCTCCTCGTGGCGGTCGCCGAGGTCGTCGAGCTTGGCGGTGATGGACGATGAAAGACCCATGACCAACGCTGCTATGATCAAAGCGCCCGATCATAGCAAGACTCACGCCGCAACGCCTGTGCGGTCCGTTCCCGATGAACCGTAATATATTGTTTCTAATAGCTATATTGCCGATGACCTTGTCGTTGGCGATGATGTCGTCCGCTTGTGCGGTCTCGCCGCCTCTCGGAGAGGGTCTCGCGGCGGATTTTCGGCTCCGGGGGAAGATCGGCGTCCGCGATTCCTCGCCCGCCGGCGGATCGTTCTCGGCGTCTTTCGATTGGATCCAGGCGGGAGACGCCTTCGCGATCGAACTTTGGGGGCCTCTCGGGCAGGGCCGCACCCGTCTCACCGGCGACGACAAGACGTTGACCGTAACCGATCCCCGCGGCGTGACCTTGACCGGCGAGTCGCCCGAAGCGCTCATGCAGGAGCACTTGGGATGGTCTGCGCCGGTGGGGGTGCTGCAGTACTGGATTCGCGGGCGCTTGGCCCCCGGTTGGCGGGCCAACGCCGTGGACCGCGACGCGGCCGGCCACCTGGCGGCCTTCGAGCAAATTGGCTGGGCCGTCGAACTGTCGAGGTGGCGGGAGAGTGCCGCCGGACCGGTACCCGGCAGGATCCGCGCGACGCGTGACGGTCGCCGGATTATCGTCGTCTGCAAGGAGTGGCTGTCCGACTGAACGCCTCGTCGTTCGGCTTGCCGTCGGCGCGACGGTCGATTTGCAACACGACACTCGAATTGACACTAATCGCGTCGGCGCACAGAATACCGCGCCGCTTCGGGGGGCGGCGTGTCCGCCCTCCGACGGACTCGCGTTGGGGCGTCGCCAAGCGGTAAGGCACCGGGTTTTGATCCCGGCATTCGCAGGTTCGAATCCTGCCGCCCCAGCCATTGATCAGCCGCGTGGCGCGCCGACTCCCGCGCCCAGCTTGGAGAAGACATGGCCGAACAGATCGTGCTACACGCCGAGTTCCGGGAGGAACTGGGCAAGGGTGCCAGCCGGCGACTACGCCGGACGTCAGACCTCGTTCCCGGCATCCTCTACGGGGGCGGCGTCGATCCGGTGCCGCTGTCCGTCGCCTATCGGGATCTGTCCAAGGCGATGCAGGAGGAGGCGTTCTACTCGCAAATTCTGGAACTATCGGTCGGCGACAAGACCCAGGCGTGCGTCCTCCGGGATTTGCAACGCCACCCCGCCACCGACAAGGTGCAGCACATCGACTTTCTGCGCATCCAGGAAAACACGCCGGTGCAACTCCATGTCCCGTTGCACTACATCAACGAGGAACGGTGCGTCGGCGTCAAGCTCGGCGGCGGGCGCATAGCCCACAACCTCATCGAGGTCGAGGTGAGTTGCCTGCCACGCGACCTCCCGGAGTTCATCGAGGTCGATGTCGAGGACCTGGACGTAGGCGCTTCGATACACCTGTCCGATCTCAGTCTGCCGAACGGCGTGTCCATCGTCGCTCTCGGGCTCGGCGACGCCCACGACATCCCGGTGGTCAGCATCGCGGCGCGACGCGGCGGCGCGGATGACGATGCCGACGGGGACGCTGTCGACACGATCGACGACGCCGACGACACGGCCTCCGAAGAAGACACTCCCTGATAGCGAAGCCGGCGCGTGGCCATTCGCCTCATCGCGGGTCTCGGCAATCCGGGACCACGCTACGCCCGTACCCGCCACAACATCGGCGCCGTCTGGGTTGCCGCGCTGGCCCGGCGTTTCGGGATTGAACTGACCGAGCAGCGGAAGTTCAAGGGTGCGCTCGGGCGCGGCGACATTCTCGGCCACGATGTTCGGCTACTGTTCCCGACCACCTACGTCAACCTGTCCGGCCAAGCGCTGGCCGGCGTGGCGACGTTCTTCCGAATCCGCCCCGCCGAGGTGCTGATCGCCTACGACGAGGTCGCCTTCCCGGTCGGGGTCTGTCGACTGAAGGATGGCGGTGGCCACAACGGACACAACGGCTTGAAGAGCGTGATTGCATCGTTCGGCAACGATCGGGGGTTCGCCCGGTTGCGCATCGGCGTCGGCCACCCCGGCAACGCCGACGACATGGTCGCCTACCTGACCGGCACGGCCATGCCCGCCCAGGATCGCGAGACCGCTGAACGTGCCGCGACGTTGAGCGACGAAGTCCTCGCGCTGGTCCTCGATGGCGACCTGCAGCAAGCCATGAATCGGTTCCACGCCCCCAACCCGGTCCAGCCGTAGCCCGCAGCCATGGGGTTCAAATGTGGCATCGTGGGCTTGCCCAACGTCGGCAAGTCGACGCTGTTCAACGCCTTGACCCGGGCGTCCGTCGGCGCCGAGAACTTCCCGTTCTGCACCATCGAACCCAACACCGGCGTCGTCCCGGTTCCGGACCCGCGTCTCGACCGCATCGCGGCAATCGTCGACCCGGAGCGCGTCGTACCGAGCGCCATGGAATTCGTGGACATTGCCGGGCTGGTCGCCGGCGCGGCCAAGGGCGAGGGTCTCGGCAACCGGTTCCTCGCCCATATCCGCGAGACCGACGCCGTCGCCCATGTCGTGCGCTGTTTCGACGACGACAACGTCGTGCATGTATCCGGCCAGGTCGATCCCGGCGCCGATATCGACATCATAGAACTCGAACTCGCCCTCGCCGACCTCGAGACCGCCGAGCATGTATACGACCGCAACCGACGCATCGCGAACGCCGGCGACAAGGATGCCCAGGTGTTCGTGGGTATCCTCGCGCGGGTGCGGGCCGGGCTCGAAGCCGGCCGCCCCGTTCGCGCGCTCGGCCTGGCGCGGCACGAATTCGCGAGGCTCCACGAGTGCCACTTCATCACCGCGAAACCGGTGATGTACGTCGCCAACGTCGCCGAGGACGGTTTCGAG
>CAZJRX010000147.1:0-1115 GCA_964548145.1 uncultured Pseudomonadales bacterium
CGTCCCCACCTACGACCGTTGTTTGCTGCGGCTGTCCCGGGGCGGCGCGGACGCGGTGGTGGTGCGCGAGTTCGACCTGATCGCCAAGACGTTCGTCGACGGAGGATTCACGCTACCCGAATCCAAGGGATCGGCATCCTGGGCCGGCCCCGACGAGATCTTCGTGGCTACGGACTTCGGCCCAGGGACGATGACCGACTCGGGCTATGCCCGGATCGTCAAACTGTGGCGACGCGGTCAACCGCTCGAGGAAGCAACCATCGTGTTCGAGGGCGAAATGTCCGATATCTCGGTGGGGGCCTACGCCGAATTGGCACCAGGCTTCGAGATGCAGTTCGTGTACCGCGGACGCGACTTCTACAACAGCGACCGCTACATCCGCCGCGACGGCGAACTCGTTTCCTTGGCGATTCCCTCGGACGCCGGCTATGCCGTTCACCGGGGCTGGCTCTACGTGACGCCCCGCAGCGATTGGGTTACGGACGCGCGCACCTACCGGACCGGGAGCCTGGTGGCCATTCAACTCGACCGGTTCCTTCGCGGCGAACGCGATCTCGCGGTCCTGTTCGAACCCGGGGCGGGCACGGCACTCGCGGGTTATTCGCCGACCCGGAATCACGTTCTCATCAACATACTCGACAACGTCCGCAACCGGATCGAGGTGGCAACGCCCGGACCGGACGGCTGGACCACGACGCCCCTGCCCGGCGTCGACGCGGCGGGGTTCCAGACCATCGACGTCGATGCCGTGGACCCGGACGGTGACGACCGGTACTTCCTGGAGACCACCGACTACCTGACGCCGGCCACGGTGTCGCTCGCGAGCGTGGGTGAAGACCCCGAGGAGCTGAAGAGCGCGCCGGCCAAGTTCGACAACGCGGGCCTCGTGACAAGCCAACATTGGGCCGCCTCCGCTGACGGCACCCGGATTCCGTACTTCCAAGTTTCCAAGGTCGAGATGAGCGGGCCCCAGCCGACGCTCCTTTACGGCTACGGCGGATTCCGGATCTCCCAGGTTCCCCGCTACTCCGCCGGTACCGGCGCGGCCTGGCTGGAGCAGGGCGGCGTCTACGTGGTGGCGAACATCCGGGGCGGCGGCGAGTTCGGGCCCGACT
>CAZJRX010000147.1:1125-9145 GCA_964548145.1 uncultured Pseudomonadales bacterium
GCACAAGGCGGTGTTGTAGTCGGATCTGCCGTGAGCCTTCTAGGATTTCATCGCGGTCGCGGAGGATCTGATCCGACGCGGTGTCACCACACCGAAACAGCTCGGCACCATGGGCGGCAGCAACGGCGGGCTGTTGATGGGCAACATGCTGACCATGCGACCCGACCTGTTCGGCGCTATCGTCGCCCAGGTGCCCTTGTTCGACATGCGCCGCTACCACGAACTGCTGGCCGGCGCGAGCTGGATGGCCGAGTACGGTGACCCGGACAAACCCGAGGAGTGGGCATTCATCGAGGGCTTCTCGCCGTACCACAACCTCTCGAACGACGTCGACTACCCGAAACTACTGGTCACGACCTCCACCCGGGACGACCGCGTGCATCCGGGCCACGCCCGCAAGCTCGTCGCCAAGATGCGGGACATGGGACACGACGTGCTCTACTACGAAAACGTCGAGGGCGGGCACGCCGGCGCGGCGGACAATGCCCAGCGCGCCTACATGTGGGCACTGGCGTTTCGATTCCTTTGGGGAGCACTGGGCGACGCCTGAGCGCCAACGCCCCAGGACGTCCCAGTCAATACACGCTCACCCGAACTGCGACATGGCGGGAATCAGAACCGCAACCGGATGCCGAGCTTTATCGAGTTGTTGAGTTCCCGCTCATCGGTGAAATGCCGGGTGTAGTCGGCTGACCATGAAAGCCTGTCCGTGATGGACTTGCCCAGCTCCAATGTCGCCACGGGATTGTAGGTAACCTCCGTCCGCGCCTTCCATCTCGTGGCGTCCGGATTCTCCCGGTACTCGAGCGACGAGATCGCGAGGCCGAGTTTCGGTGCCCACGACCATCCGTCTTGGACTTTGAACTCGCGCGATGCCACCACCGTCTTTAGCAAGCTAACGCCGAGGCCGAGCCATGGCGGTTCAACTCGCGGCCAACGACACATTCCCAACGCCGGCCCGGCGGGCGGAATCCAGAATGCGCACCGTCGTGTCGGTCTTCGAACCCGGATGCGGGTGGATGACCACCGGGGCCTCCGGGTTCTCGGCGTGCATCCGCTCGATGTTCGCGCGAACCCGCCGCATACGTTCCAGAGTCGGACACTCGCGCCGACGGTCCCAAAGGTAATAGCACCGCGCTATCACCGAGCCACGAGCCATGGACACACACCAGACCGTCCCCAAAGTGATGGCGCCGCGCTATCACCGGGACCGAGCCTTGGGCACACGCACCGAGCCTTCACCGAGCCTTGGACACACACGAGGCCGTCCACAAGGTGATGGCACCGTGCTATCACCGAGACTTGGACACACACGAGGCGGCGCACCAAAGGCCCACGGCACCGCGCCATCATTGCCCACCTATCCGCACGGCAGGGGGCGGCTTGGATGCACTTGCGATGTGACGGCAGAGGCGTGGGTGTCGACCACCCCGGGGGTTGCTGGCGTCCGCTTGGGAAATCAGCGGATAATGCGCCGCTTTGCTGATCTAGTGGAGCATGCGTGGAGCAGGGCAAGGAGACCATCGCCATATTGGGCGGCACCGGGGATCTGGGCACCGGTTTGGCCATTCGATGGTCGAAGGCAGGCCATCGGATCATCATTGGTTCGCGCACACTCGAGAAAGCGCGCAATGCGGTGGCGAACCTCAAGAAGATCAGCCCCGAGGCACCCGCCGACGCCATGGAAAACCCCGACGCCGCGGCCGCCGGCGACATCGTCGTCCTCACGGTGCCCGCTGAGCATCAGGTGTCGACGCTCGAGACGGTGCGCACAGGGCTCGCCGGCAAGATCCTGATCGACGTCACCGTGCCCTTGGTGCCGCCGACAGTGGGCACCGTGCAACTCCCCGAACCCGGCAGCGCCGGCAAGCGGGCCCAGGACTTCCTCGGTGACGACGTAAAGGTGGTCACCGCATTCCAGAACGTCGCCGCACACCTGCTCAAGGAGGATGTACAGATCGAGTGCGACGTGCTGGTGGCCGGCAACAAGCGCGCCGCCCGGGCCAAGGTGATCCAACTCGCCGAGGAAGCAGGCATGCGCGCTTGGCACGCGGGTCCCATCGAGAACTCCGCCGCCGCGGAAGCGCTGACGAGCATCCTGATCCAGATCAACCGCCGTCACGACATCTCCCATTCCGGCATCAAGATCGTCGGCCAAGCGGATCATTGACCGCCCCGCAAATGCCCGGCGGCATCAGCATCACGCCCATCGGCGGCATCAAGCTGGTCGAGCCCGGCGACGACCTCGCTTCGCTGCTACTGGGTGGACTCGAACGCAGCGGCCTCGCCCTGGAGGACGGCGACATCGTCGGCATAGCCCAGAAAATCGTCTCCAAGGCCGAAGGCCGTCAGGTCGACTTGGCCACCGTAGAAGCCGCCGAGGAAGCTCGGCGGCTGGCGGCGGAAACCGACAAGGATCCCCGCCTTGTGCAACTGATACTGGACGAGTCCACGGCGGTCGTACGCAAAAAGCCCGGCGTACTGATCGTGCGCCACAAACTTGGCCTGGTGGGTGCCCATGCGGGCGTCGACCAGTCCAACGTGGACCACGGCGATGGTGCATGCGCGCTACTCCTACCCGAAGATCCCGACGCCAGCGCTGCCCGCCTTCGCCGGGCGTTGATGGTCGCCACCGGCAAGCGTATCGGCGTCCTCGTCACCGACAGCGCCAACCGTCCCTGGCGGCTGGGAACGATTGGCATCGCCATCGGTGCGGCCGGCATGTCCGTGCTTGACGACCAGCGGGGAGGCAACGACCTTTACGGACGTGAACTCAAGGTGACGTTGATCAATCGCGCCGACAGCCTGGCGAGTGCCGCGACATTGGCCATGGGCGAGACCACCGAACGAACGCCGGCCGCACTGATTCGCGGCTTCGCACCGGAGGAGTCCGCACAGTCGGCTGCGGACATTCCCCGACCGCTGGAGGAGGATCTGTTCCGATGACCGTCCTCGCGCTAACCGGTGGCGTCGGCGGTGCCAAGCTCGCACTTGGATTCGCCAAGGTGCTACCTCCGGACGACGTGGTGTTCGTGGTCAATACCGGCGACGACTTCGAACACCTCGGCCTACATATCTCTCCAGACGTCGACACCCTTACCTACACCCTGGCCGAAGTCGCGAACCCGGTGGCCGGATGGGGCCGCAAGGACGAGACATGGCGGTTCATGGACGCGTTGGCGCGGTTCGGCGGCGAGACCTGGTTCCGCCTGGGCGACGCCGATCTGGCCTTGCACCTGCACAGGCGAACCCTCATCAACCAGGGATCGAGCCTGACCGCCGCCACGAACGAGATCGCCACGCGCCTAGGCGTCCGCCACACGATCCTGCCGATGACGGACGACCCGGTGCGGACCCGCGTGCTGACGCCGGACGGACCCTTGGCATTCCAACACTACTTCGTGCGCGACCGTTGCGAGCCCAAGGCCATCGGCTTCGAGTTCGACGGGGCGGACAAGGCACGCATCAACCCGGCGATACCGTTCGAGTCGGTCGATGCGGTGGTGATCTGCCCATCCAATCCCTTTGTTTCCGTTGATCCCATCCTCGCCGTCGACGGCATGCGCGAGGCCCTAGCGGCCACCGGCGCGCCCATCGTCGCTGTCTCCCCCATCGTCGGCGGCAAGGCGATCAAGGGACCCACCGCCAAGATGATGCGGGAACTCGATGTCCCGGTGACTACGGTGGCGGTCGCCAGGCACTATGCCGGCCTCGCCAGCCACTTCGTCGTCGACCAGGTGGATGCCTGTTCCCGGGCGGCTGTCGCGGCTCTCGGCATGGAAGCGACCGTGCTGCAGACGGTCATGACGACCCTCGGCGACCGTGTCCAGCTTGCCCGGGACATCCTGGATATCCTCCGTTGACGATCCCGAGCGGCATCTGGGCACTGGTTCCCTTCAAGGGCACCTCCGGAGCCAAAAGGCGACTCGAACCGGTACTCGACGTAGCCGAACGGGAGAGCCTGGTGCTGGCCATGATCCGCGACGTCCTGGATACGTTGACCCGGTGCCGGTCCCTGGGCGGGATCCTGCTCGTATCGCGGGACCGCACAGCGTTCCAACTCGCCGACGAGTTCGGCATCGACGTCTTCGAGGACTCGGCTTCGGACCTGTCCGGCGCCGTCGTGCAGTCGGGCACCTACGCCGGCGAGAAGCGCGCGGCCGAGGGCACCCTGTTCGTGCCCGGCGACGTGCCATTGATTAGGCCCGAGGATGTCAACGCCGTCCTGGACGGGCACCGGCGGGTGACGCTGGTACCCGATGCCAACGACATCGGCACCAACGCCGCAGCGTCATCGCCGCCCAACGCCTTCGAGTACCTTTTCGACGGCAAAAGCTTCAAACCCCATATCGCCTCCTCCGAGCGCGCCGGGATCAAACCGCGGATCGTACGTCGCCTCGCCTGGGGTCTGGACGTCGATACGGTGGAAGAGCTGGCCGCCGTCGCTCGGCGAGCACTTGGCACCCGCACCGGAGCATTCCTCGAATCGAGCGGCATTGCGGCGCGACTGGACGTTGGCCGCCGAGACGACCGTGCACCGTTCCCGGAGCCGCCATAGCGAAGCGCTCGCTGAAGTGGATCGCGAACTCACTGCCGCGGGGTGGCGTGTCGATCGATCCTGCGGAATCGACACTTCGTCCACGGCGACCCTCCCCGACAAAACAAAAGTCGCGTTGGGCGAAGAGTGGGCAACGCCAACGGGCCCGGATTTGAGAAGGGCGATGTTCGGTATCCTCATGGAGCGGAGCGATCAGCTACGAAAACCCTACTGCCGAAAAGCCGAGTACCGCGTGATCGACATCGTCGCACCGGTCGGTAGGCGCGTTCCGATCCCCCGCAGGACGGCCCGCTGGTGGCTGTACCGCCATCGCCGCCGACTTGTCGACCGGCACCGAGTTCCCCACTACCGGCACGATAGACTTGCCAACGAACAGCCGCCCATAATGGCTCCTCCCGTCGTCGCCAGGTGCCCTTGCCAATGACCTTCGCCCGATTCCGCACGTTCGCCATCTTCGTCGTCGCACTTGGCATGGCCGCCGTGGTAGGCGTCACCGTCTCGCCGACCTGGACCGTGAAGCAGATCCGACTCGACACCCAGACCGACAGCGACGGAACCTACTACGTCCTGGAAGGTGACCCGGTCCACTTCGACGCGATACCAATGGCCGAGGCCGAATTGGACCCCGTGCGGATAGCCGAAGCGGGCGAGGCGCCGACGACGACGGAAGAATTCGTGGTCGATGCGAGCGGCGACGAGCCCGCGTATTTCCAGCTCGTTGCCCAGCCGCACTGGGGCTGGTGGTCGCTGCTGCCGGCGGTCGTGGCGGTGCTGCTGTGTTGGGTGACCAAGGAGCCGATCACCGCGCTCCTCGGCGGCATCATCGCCGGTGCCCTGGTGCTCGGTCAGTACGACCTGACCGGCGATGTGCTGATCCCGGAACTGGGCACTGCGAAGGCTGCAGGCATCCTTGTTCTCTACCTGTGGTTGCTGGGAGGATTGATGGGCGTGTGGTCGCGAACCGGCGCCGCGCAGGCGTTCGCGGAACTGATGACCAAGCACGTGGTCCGTGGCCCACGCACCGCCAAACTCGTGGCGTGGTTCCTGGGTGTCATCTTCTTCCAGGGCGGCACCGTGAGCACGGTCCTCGTTGGTACGACCGTGAAACCACTTGCCGACAAGGAGCGCATAAGCCACGAGGAACTCGCCTACGTGGTCGACTCCACCGCCTCTCCCATCGCTTCGCAGTTGGCGTTCAATGCCTGGCCCGCCTACGTCCAGGCGTTCATCTTCGTCGCCGGCGTCAGCTTTCTGGCCACCGAAGCCGACCGGATCAGCTTCTTTTTCTCGAGCGTGCCGTTCTGCTTCTACGCGATCTTCGCCGTTGCCGGTACGTTCCTCCTGAGCATCGAACGACCGCCCTTCCTGGGGCGGCAGATGCGCGAAGCCATGGAACGCGCCCGGTCGACCGGCGAACTGGATGCCCCCGGTGCCGAGCCGCTCAGTGCCAAGGAGCTGCAGGCCAGCAACGTCCCCGAAAACTACAAGCCCAACGTGCTGGAGTTCTTCCTGCCGTTGGTCACCCTGATCGGCACCGCGATCGCCACCTTCGTAGTCTACGGCTCGCCCAACGTGCAGTGGGCGTTCGGTGGCGCCCTCGTCCTGGCGTCGGGCATCGCGCTGGCCAAGGGCATGTCGCTAAAGGATCTCATTGCCGGCTATCACGACGGCATCAAGGGGGTCGTGCTCGGCTCGGTCATCCTGCTGCTGGCCATCACCATTGGCAGCATCAGCCAGAAGACCGGCGGCGGGATCTTCCTCGTCGAGCAACTCGGCGACACCTTGCCCTACTTCGTCCTGCCCGTGTTGTTTCAGATCATGACCATGGTGATCGCGTTCTCCACCGGGACGAGTTGGGGAACGTACGCTGTTTCGTTTCCCCTCGCGATGCCGCTTGCCTGGGCCGTGGCGAACGCCCAGGGCCTCTCGCATCCCGAGCTGTTCATGACGCTTTGCTTCGCCGCAGTCATGGACGGCAGCGTCTACGGCGACCAATGCTCGCCGATTTCGGACACCACCGTGTTGAGCTCGATGTGCACGGGCTGTGACCTGATGGATCACGTGAAGACCCAGATACCCCAGGCCAGCATCGCGGCGATCCTCGCTGCCGTATGCTGGACCGTCGTCGCATTCTTCACGGCTTGAGGGCACCGAAATGGTCACTATCTACCACGTCAAGGGTACGCGCGGCATCCGGGTGATCTGGCTCTGCGAAGAGCTTGGAATACCCTACGAGGTCGAAGTCATCGACTTCTCGCCGCGGTTCAAGTCGAGCCCCGAATGGCGCAGCAAAAGCCCGACGGGCAAGGTGCCCGCGGTGGCCGTCGACGGCTTCACGATGTTCGAGTCGGGGGCGGTCTGCGACTACCTGCTCGAACGCTACGGCGAGGGTCGCCTGCTTCCCGCGCCCGGCACGAGGGAGAGCGCCTTGTGCCGCCAATGGTCATGGTTCGCCGAAGCGACATTCGCAAGACCGCTCGGCGAGATCGTCAACCACAATCGAGTCGCCCCTGAAGGCGGTCTGGTGGGTTTCGTGATCGAGGACTGCAAGGCCCGGGCGGGCGTCTGCATCGCGGCGATAGAGGATGTCGTCTCGAAAGAGGACTATCTCGTCGGCAACACCTTCACCGTCGCCGACATCATGACGGGCTACTCGCTCATGCTCGCGGCCAACTTCGGCGTGCTGACCAACGACTATCCGCACACGCAGGCATACTACGACCGGCTGTCCCAAAGACCCGGGTTCCAGGTCGCGCGGGACGCGTAGCCGAACGGAGAAGGGGAACGGTGAACGTCGATTTCGAGGAACAGCAGTATCTGTTCGACTTGAACGGCTACCTCGTCATCGAGGATGCACTAACGGCCGAGGAAGTGGCCGAACTCAATGCGCTGATCGACGCCCAGGATCTCCCGCCGCCACCGGAGCATTTCCCGCGTTTCGGCAGCGCCGCCGGTGCGATTCGGGAGACCGGCCCGGGCTTTCTGCAGTGGGGCGAGCCCTTCGCGCGCCTCATGGATCACCCGGTCATCATGTCGGTCCTGAGAATGCGTCTTGGCGAGTGCTTCCGACTCGAGCGCCTCTACGGCATCTACATGCAGAAGGGCTGGCCCGCCGGCAAGCTGCATGCCGACTACGGCGCGAGCTCGCCCCATGCGATATCCCCGCAGGGCGAGTTCTACACCTTTCCCGACAACCGCATGGCGTCGGGCTTCGTCACCGGCAGTTGGAACCTGAACGACACCGGACCCGATGTGGGCGGTTTCTGCGTGGTTCCGGGCAGTCACAAGGCGAATTTCCGCATCCCGAAACACATCCACGAGGCGCACCAGGACTCGCCCTGGGTGAAGGTCGTCGAAGCGCCCGCCGGCAGCCTAACCCTGTTCACCGAAGCGCTCACGCACGGCACCGCCCGGTGGGAGGGCGACCACGAACGGCGCACCTTGCTCTACAAGTACTGCGTG
>CAZJRX010000148.1:0-9059 GCA_964548145.1 uncultured Pseudomonadales bacterium
AGCGCAGCCTGTGATCGCTCAAACGCATGGAGAATCGCCGCAATCATCTAATCTGCAAAGAGTTTCGTCATGGCATCAAGCGGCTGGTGAGAAATGCGGGCTAGACCACGGGGACCACGGCGACCCAAAGCGACGCCGTGGGGCTATACTGCGGAAAAACCGAAGGTTCCGTCGGCATGTCCCATCGTTCATCCCTCTTGGCGGCGTGTGCCGCGTTGTTGGCGACGACGGTCGCGGCCATGCCGTTGGACAATTTCGCGTTGACGGACCAGTCCGGCGCGAAACACCAACTCTTCGATGACGGCGACGCCAAGGTGGTCGTACTCCTGGTCCAGGGCAACGGCTGCCCGGTCGTCCGCAACGCGCTGATCGACCTAGCTTCGGTTCGGGAACATTTCGAGGGTGCGCCGGTCAGGTTCCTTATGATCAATTCCAACCTGCAGGATGATCAGGCGTCGATTCGAGCAGAAGCCGAGGAGTGGGGCATCGACCTGCCCGTTCTAGTGGACGACGCCCAGGAGGTGGGTGAGGCGCTCGCCTTCACCCGAACGGCCGAAGCCCTCGTCATCGACACGCGGTCACGGTCCATCGCCTACCGGGGACCGATCAACGACCGTCTGGTCTATGAGCGGCAACGCCGTCAGGCGGATAACCACTACGTGGTGGATGCCGTGTCAGCCGTTCTCGCCGGCGAACGACCGGTGGTCGAGACCGTTGCGCCGATAGGCTGCCTGATCAACTTTCCCGACCGGGGCAAAGTATCCGTCCCCGCCGAGAAGCATCGCCACTAGTCGATTGAACGCGGAAAAAGGCTCTCACCCGAATCGCATTGCGATGCCGTACTATGGCCATCACCCGTCGGGCTGGGTGCCGCCGCTAGACATACGTAATCTGCGGACTTCGGCTTACAGTCGCTCGAACTGCGCTCCATGACGCCCACCACGCCGCCGCTTCGCGATCTTGTGCTCTTGGGAGGCGGGCACGCCAACGTACAGGTCCTGAAGCGCTTCGGAATGCGACCGGAACCCGGACTGCGTCTGACGATCGTCGCCCGGGAACCGCATTCGCCGTACACGGGAATGCTCCCGGGGTACGTGGCGGGTGCCTACGAATGGGACGATATCCATATAGATCTGGCGAAGCTTTCCCGTTTTGCCAAGGCGCGTTTCATCGCCGCCGAGGCTACGGGGATCGACGCCGCCGAACGTCGCATTCTGTTTGCCGACCGGCCGGCGCTCCGTTACGACGTGCTGGCGATCAATACCGGCGGGGTTCCGGGCGAGCGGTTCGCCTCCGAGTTCGTCACCCCGGTCAAGCCCATTGGCCGGTTCATTCCCGTGTGGGAAGCACTCACAGCAAGCGGTAGCCCGCCACGCCGTCTGGGCATCGTCGGCGCTGGCCCGGGCGGCGTCGAACTGGCCCTCGCGATCAACCACCGGTACCCCGGCACGCGCTGCACCCTGGTGGATGGCGAAGACGGGATTCTGGGCGGATTCGCGGCGAAGGCGCGTCAGCGGCTGGAGGCCGCGCTTCGGGAGAACGGCATCTCGGTGGTGACGGGGGCACGCGTTGCCGAGGCAAGCAATGGCGAACTCGTCGCGGGAGACACGTCCATCAACGTCGATCATGCGCTTTGGACGACGGGGGTCGAAGCGCCGAATTGGTTCGCGCAAGCGGGGATCGACACCGACGCCCGCGGGTTCGTTTCGGTGAACGCGTACCTGCAATCCACCTCGCACCCTGAGATCTTCGCCGCCGGCGACGTAGCCCATGCCGACGCCCAGCCGCGCCCCAAGGCAGGGGTCTACGCCGTTCGCCAAGGACCCGTTCTCGCGGAGAACCTGAGACGTTTCGCCCTAGGCCGTGGTTTGCGTCGCTTCCGAGCCCAGCGTCATGCCATGGCGATCGTCGGTCTGGGTACGGGCGTGGCGGTAGCCAGTCGTGGCAAGCACCATGCCTCGGGTGCTTGGGTGTGGTTCCTGAAACAGTGGATCGACCGCCGGTTCATGCGTAAGTTCAACGAGTTGCCTGATATGCCCGAGGCCGAATCTGAAGTTTCGGGATCGTTGCGTGAGGAGGTTCCGGCGACCATGCGCTGCGGTGGTTGCGGGGCGAAGCTGGGTGCCGAGAGCCTGAACGCGGTACTCGGGCGCCTAGACGTCCCGTTGTCGCCGACGACGCTGTCGGGCATCGGCGACGACGCGGCCGTTGTGCAGGTGGCGGCGGGTCGCTTGGCGGTGAGCTGCGATGGCTTCCGCGCCATGATTGATGACGCCTATCGGTTCGGGCGCATTGGTGCCCACCACGCGCTGAACGATCTCTTCGCGATGGGGGCCGAACCCAAGTTTGCCCTGGCGATGGCGACAGTGCCACTGATGGCGGATCGGATGATGGAGGAGGACCTCTTCCAGATGATGGCCGGCGCTCTCGACGTGTTTACAGCGCATGGCGTCGATCTTGTGGGCGGCCACTCGGCGGAGGGCAGTGAACTGGGATTGTCATTCAGCGTCACTGGAACGCTTGGGCGCAACCCACTCGCGAAGGGCGATCTTCGCCCGGGGGACGCGCTCGTGCTCACCGCCGCCATCGGCACCGGGACCGTACTCGCCGGTGCCATGGCCGGTCGTACCAGGGCCGAGCACCTGCTCGTGGCGATCGATCACATGGATCGTTCCAACGCCGCGGCTGCGGAGGTGTTGCGCGATCACGGGGCGCGGGGGTGCACCGACGTGACCGGCTTCGGGCTCGCCGGGCATCTGTCGGAGATGACCCGCGCATCGGGCACGGGGGCGCGCATTCAGCTCGACGACGTGCCAACGCTTCCCGGCGCACTGGAACTGATCGCGTCGGGGAATGAGAGCTCGTTACAGGCGAACAATCAAAAGGCCATCGACGACTACGAGATCTCGGGACAGTCCCCGGATGCGCCCGCCGTTCGGCTGCTGGCCGACCCGCAGACGTCCGGCGGGCTCTTGGCGGGCATCGGGCCCGAAGCCGCAGCCGCGTGCGTGGCGATGCTGCACAGGCGGGGCTACCCCGATGCCGCCATTATCGGGGAGGTGACCCCCGACTCCCTGCAAGTGGTCAGCGACTCGCGGGTCGCCTCGGCTCCTTGAGCAGCGCTAGCGCGTCTCCCGAGTACGGGAGCCGTCCAGGAGCAGTTCGATGCGCTGTACCAAATGCAACCTGCGTAGTGAAGGTCGAACGCGGCCGGACCGCCTTGGCCGCCAGTTCTCAATCGTCGTCGCGTCGAGGACGCTGCGCTAGGGAACATCGCCCCATTCAACCTGCCCGTCCGGCAAGGGCTCGGATCGCGCCCGCCGACCGGAGCGACGATGCCGATCACGCGGTGCTCGGTCATCGTGTCAGGTCGTCCTCTCCTACCTGATCGTTCGGCCCATCCGGGATCCGAACATCGCCCTTATCAAACCCGGGCCCTTACGCGTTGCCCACCCTTCGCCCACCGCGGCGTTATCTTCTCGGGGACCGTCGCCGTGGACGAAGCGTGGACAACGCGCTGGCGATGACACCTCATCGCCGGTGGCGCCGGTCGGACAGGACGGCACCCCGAACTCCCCGCGGACCAGAAGGTCGTTGCGCCGCGTACGTCAGAACATCGCCCGTTTCAAAGCCGCCGTCATCGCGAGCGGGTCCGGGAGACGGTCCGAACGCGCTCGCCGGCCGAGGCCACGATCCGGAACCAACGAAGAGCGTTTTCCACCGGCTGTCCACGGCCGCGATCCCCCACGACGCAACAGCGGCGGTGGTCAGGCGGTGGGAAACGCGGCGCCGGCCAGCGGCTAGGGCGTGGCGGCGCGGTCTTCGGGTGTCGGTCTTTCTCGCGGTTGGCCCTGCTGTTCCACGGAACCGAACATCGCCAATCGGAGGGCGAGGCCGTATTGTGGCCATCACTCGCCGGGTTGAGTGCCCGCGCTAGGGATCGGTTCGAGGAAATAGCACAGGCAGTCCCGCCGCGCACTATCGAGGTCGCGGGTATACATGGCCAGCGTCGTCGGCCGCGTCAGCACGGCCATGCCGTTGTCTAGCTTGAAGTAGGCGTCGCGAACATCGGCGCCGTCCGCCGTGTGCGCGTTCAGTGGCCCGCGGCGGGTGAGCGCCGTTCCCGTCGGCGCGTGGCGGAAGTTGAAGCGTTGGGTAGCCGGTTCGATCACGGTGCAGTCCGTGACCGTGACACGGGCTGCGGTCTCGTACAACGACAAGGGACCGGGCTCGGCGCCGGCGGGTGGGCCCGGGAAGCTGCCGAGGAGCCGGCTCAGGAAGTCACTGGCCCGCGTGGTGCTGTCGGAATCGTCCGGGGTGCCGACCTCGATGGTCATCGCCGTGCAGAAGCGAGCGAAGCGGCGGGTCTGGAATCCGCCGGGCTGACTTGCCAGCAGTGCCCGTTTCGCAAACGCCTCTGCGAATCGAAGCGTGGTCGGGTCGGCCCTGCAGATTACCGAATAGGCCGGGTTCCAGCCCGTATTGTTGTGGATGTCGAGGGCGAGGTATGGATTCGCGGCGGCAACGAAGGCGGTGACTTCGGCGGCAACGGCGGCCTCGGTCGAGTCGCCCCCTTCCCAGACGCGATTGAAGTCGACGCGGCCCGGCAGAGCCCGGGCATCGTGGCGAGCCGCTTCGAGGTTGCCCAGGAACAGTAGCGAGGAGACCCTGCGGAACCCGTCGAGCAAACCGCGAACGGCGTCCCAGCCCGACACCTCGTTGCCGTGCATCAACACCGAGACGAACAACGGTTGGCACCCGCCTTTGCGGAGATCGAACAGCGTCGGGCCACCCAACTCGTCCGCCAGCCCAGTGGCGGGGATGTCGGCGAGGGAATCCGGTAGCTCGCTGGCGATGCTCAGGCGCATTCGGCTACACGGGCCATTCGTGTACCGGCTCGCCGCTGTCCTGGGCGTCGGCGTAGGCACGGGTCAATGCGGCCCAGTCGGTGCCGTTTTTCGCGACCCAGGCCCGTTGCCAGCGCGCCCCCGTGCGGTCTCGTTCGACGCGCGCCACCGCTGTGCCGATGTACCGCTCGATTTCGGCTTGGGGAATATCGAGTCGTGCCAGCGCGGTGGCGGCGAGGGGTAGCAGTTCCTCGGCGAGCAGATCCCGCGCGGTGCGCTCGACGCCGTCAACCCAGTTGAGCGGTGCGTCCAGACCGAACTTCGCCGCTGCATAGAAGTTCCTCTTGGCGGTCTCGAAACCGATTCGCGATTCGATGGGATCGTCCCGGTCGACGAGGCCACGGACCATGCCGAGCCAAGCCGCGGCATTGGCCACGCAGTCGTGGATCGTGGGACCTGCCGGTACTACCCGGTGTTCGATTCGCAGATGCGGCTGGCCGTCGAAGTCGAAGCCGAGCAGTGGCCGGTTCCAACGCCAGACGGTGCCGTTCTGGAAGCGAACGTGGGCGTATTTGTGGGGCGGTTCGTCGGACTGCACGAACGGCAACAGCACAACGTGCTCGTTCTGGTTCTCGCGGAACAGTTCGATGAGCGAGGTCTGGGCATAGCCGGTGCCGAAGGTGACCCGCGCCGGTGCCCGGCGACCGGCCGACACCGCTTGCTCGAATAGCGGGATTCGGGTTTCCTCCCACAACGAACGGCCGAACAGGAACGGCGAGTTCGCCGCCAGCGCCACCATCGGCGCGGAAGCCACGATTGCCGCATTGAAATCGCGCACCGCTCGCTCGGGTTTGCACTGCAGGTGGATCTGGAAGGACGTTGTCGCGGCTTCCAGCATCACGTCGTCGTGGGTCATGTCGAGGCCGTCGCCGGTGGTGATGCGGATGTGCAACGGCGCACCGTCGCGCAACGCCAGCACCCGGTCGTTCAGGGCCTGGTAGCGCATCATGGCCGACATGTAGTTCGAGTTCAGCAGGTCTGGGCGTATCGTCGGAAGGATGCCGATCGTCACTAGGCGGCAGCCGAGGTCGGCTGCCCCCTGGCGGCACATCTGCCAGGTTGCCGACAACTCGTCGTCGATCCTCGAGAACACGTTCCCCGCCAATGCCGTTGGCGAACCGTTCAGTTCGACGTTGAACGCGGCGAGTTCGGGAACGACCAGCGGATTGCCGACGTGTTCGATCAGATTCTGGTTTTGCGCATGGGGCTGACCGTCCGCATCGACGATCCACGCCTCGAGTTCGAAGCCCACGATGTCACCGCGGTGGCTGAGCGCGTTGTCGTGGAAGAGTTCCGCGACCAGGTCGGTCTCGGCGTCCAGCCGACGGCGAAACCTGCTGAAGTCCTCCGCATTGAAGTGGCGCTGGCCGATCTCGTCCCCCATAGCGAGCCCATGAGAAACCAAACGCAGCCGGATGACAACCCGCCGATGGTCGCCGACACAACGCAGCGTGGGGGTTAGGGGTCCCGAACGGACTTGGTGGATGCCTCGTACTGCTTGATCAGTGCCCGTGTGGCCACGCTCCGCCATGCCCGTTCGAGGATGTCGGGCATGGCGTCCCAGCGGACTGTTTCCAGATTGATCAGCACCATGGGCCAGTCGGCGTAGTGGTCGGTGATGTAGAACGTCTCCGGGGCCGCCTGCATCAGCATCTCCCGTTCCATGAAGTCGCAGACGATGGCGAGCCCGCCTTCCGCTTCCGAACGCAGCCGGGCCAGAAGCTTGCGCTTCACCTTGATTGCCGGCGTGCCGTAGCTGCGGCTCTCTTCGACGCCGGGAAGTCGTTGCGCCAGTGCAACGACCCGAGCGAAGCGAGCGGCCAACTGCTCACTCGGGGGGTACTTGATCGGAACCGGTTCCTTGGCCATGTGTCGTGGGTATCAGTGTTCCCCGTCCGCAAGGGACTCCGCCCACGCCGGTAGAACACCCGGATCGATTTCGAACACGACGAGGCCGAGGGTGTAGACGACGGTGGCGATCACCACGGCGCCGATGAGGTTGAGGATGATCCCGGCACGTGCCATTTCGGCGATGGTCAGCCGGTTGCTGCCGAATACGATGGCGTTCGGCGGTGTTGCCACGGGCATCATGAAGGCGCAGGACGCGGACATTGTCGCCGGGATCATAAGCATCAATGGATGGGTTCCCGTGACAACGGCGACCGAAGCCAGGATCGGCAGGATCATTTCCGTGGTGGCAGTGTTGCTGGTGAGCTCGGTGAGGAAGGTGAGCGCCAGGCACACCAGCAGGATCAGCACGAATACGGGCAATGCCCCCGCGACTTCGAACTTGCCGCCGAGGAACTGCGCGAGTCCCGTCTGTTGGAATGCCGCGGCGAGCGCGAAGCCACCGCCGATCAGGAGCACGACGTTCCACGGTAGCCGCGGGATGACCTCGGTGCCCATCAGCCGCGTGGGCGCCCCGTCGGTGCCGCGCGCGGGAATGAAGAACAGCAACGAGGCCATGGTGATTGCGACGGTTCCGTCGTCCACGAGCCCGGGCCAGGGCAGGAGCCGCGACCAGCCGGGCAGGGTAAACGTGCCGAGATTCAGGTCCACGCGAAACACCCAGAGGAGTGCCGTGGCGGCGAACACGGCAAGTACCGCCCGTTCCTCGAAGGTGATGGGACCCAACCGGGCGAGCTCTCGCTCGACGACGGCAGCTTCGACCTTGACCTCGGGAGGGGCTCGGTAGAGCACGCGGGTGATGACGAACCAAGCGGTCACCACCATGATGACGCCCACTGGGAAGGCAACGATCAGCCACTGCCCGAAGGCGATTCCAGGTCCTTCCGGAAACAGGATTTCGAAGATGCGCACTAGCGACAGGTTGGGTGGCGTACCCACCAGCGTGGTCATGCCTCCTACCGAACAGCCGTAGGCGATGCCGAGCATCAGGGCGATGGAGAAGCGGTGCGCGCCGGGACTGTCGGCCCCTAGGCGCTCCTCGACTTGGAGGACGATCGCGAGCCCCATCGGCACCATCGTCACCGCAGTCGCCGTATTCGATATCCACATCGACAGAAAGGCAGCAGCGATCATGAACCCGAGCACGATGCGTGCGGGCCCGCCGCCGACCAGTCGGATTATGTTGAGCGCGATCCGGCGATGCAGGTTCCACCGCTGCATCGTCAGCGCGATCATGAAGCCGCCGATGAACAGCACGATGGTGCTGTTGATGTAGGCGGGCGCAGTCTCCTTGCCCGACATGATCCCGAGCAGTGGAAACAGCACCAGGGGCAGCAAGGCGGTCGCGAACAGCGGGATGGCCTCGGTCATCCACCAGATCGCCATCAGCGCGGCGATGGCGGCGAGGCGGCTTGCGGGGTCGTTGCCGGGATCGACGGGGAACACGGTCAGTGCCGTGAAAGCGACAACACCGAGCACGAGACCGATGACGCGGGTCCTGTCCGACGTGTTGGGACTCGGCGACGCCGGCGCCTGCGTCTCCACTATGCTCCGACCGTTAGGCAGGCGTTTACGGTAGCCGGGGTAACGGTTGCCTCCGTTTCTCGTTTGGACGGCGGGAGCGTCGAACGCATCGGCGAATCATACGGATAATCGCCGGCTCACGACATAGAAGCCCCCGCCGGCGACCAGGATCGCAATGCCTGCCAGACCCTCCATGGGGCGCTGTACGAGGAGGTAGACGAGGGTCCATCCGGTCAGGGCGAGAAACACCAGCGGCGGCAGGGGGAAGAGCGGAATCCGGTAGGGCCGCTCCAGTCCCGGCCGGCGCCAGCGGAGGACGAATACGCTCGTGACGGTGGCGAGCGTACTAACACCCAGCGTGAAACCCGCGAAGACGAGGATGGAATCGAAGGTGGCCGTCAGCACGAAGACGATGGCGAGGGCGGACTGACCCAGGATCGCGACCACCGGGACCCCGTGGGCATTGGTGCGGGCGAAGAACCGCAACGCGGTGAAGTCCTGGCCGATCACCATCAGTACCCGTGGGCCGGCCAGGGTCATCGCGCTGACCGTCGAAACTAGAAGCAGCGCCAGAACCACGCCCATGATGGACGCGCCGGTTTCGCCGAAGATGTATTGCGCCGCCACGTAGCCCACTTCGAGTTTGCCGGCCAGTGCCGATATGGGTGCCGCGTAGAGGAACGTGTAGTTCAACAGCAGGTAGAGCGTCATGACGACGAC
>CAZJRX010000149.1:0-582 GCA_964548145.1 uncultured Pseudomonadales bacterium
TCGGTTCGCCCCTCCGGGTTGGGTGTCGCGGTTGTCCCCGGGGTGGGTGTCCCTGTTCTCAGCTACTGTTCTCAGCTACCGGGGTGGGTGTCCCTGTTCTCACCTGCCTGTTCTCACCTCTCCTGTTCTCACCTGTTCTCATGATCGTTGGTGGATCTGGGATAGCCACGCGCGAACGACGCCACGCGACCGATGATCGTCGTCGCCGGTCCTTCGATTGACGCTGTGCGGGTTCGCGCCGATAGGTCGCCGATGGAACCGACGATGATGCGTTGGCCCGGCAGCGTGGCCTGCGAAATCACTGCCGCCGGGGTCGTGGCGTCGGCGCCGGCCAGGATCAGACGCTCACAAAGTCTGTCGAGCGCGTGCAAGCCCATATAGACCACCAAGGTCTGGTCGGGTCGGGCCAGTTCCGGCCAATCGGGATCTTCTTCGCGGTGGACCTGAGCGGTCACGAAGCGCACCGACGGTGCCCACAAGCGATGCGTCAACGGAATACCGGCGATGGCTGCGCAGCCAGAACCGGCTGTCACACCAGGTATCACCTCGAACGGCACGTCCTGTTCTATGAGCGATGCGATC
>CAZJRX010000149.1:592-9051 GCA_964548145.1 uncultured Pseudomonadales bacterium
ATCTCCTCACCTCCGCGACCGAATATGAGGGGGTCGCCTCCCTTCAGACGCACGACGCGCATTCCTCGACGTGCATCCTCAGCCAGTCTCGAATTGATGGTCGCCTGGCGGGCTGCCGCGCCGCCACTATCGCCGGCGCGTCTACCGACATCGACCATTCGCGAATCGCGGCGGCAACGGTCCAGGACAGCCGCGTCAACGAGCTTGTCGTGGTAAATCACATCCGCTCGCTGCAAACGATTCAACGCCTTGAGCGTCAGCAAATCCGGATCCCCCGGTCCAGCGCCGACCAATGACACCATCCCCGTTCCGGGTCGCGCGCCGAGCATCCCGGCCAGCGATTGTTCCGCCCGTTCGAGATCGCCGGCCGCCACCGCGTCAGGCACATCCGAATCAAGAACGAGATCCCAGAACCGCTGCCGCCCACGTGCATCGGACAGGGCCGACCGGATTGATTCCCGGCGATTGCCGAGGAAGTCGGCCAGATCACCGATTCCGGCCGGAAGCAGGGCTTCGATCCGTTCCCGAAGTCGCCGCGCCAGGGTCGGCGATGTCCCTCCTGTGCTAATCCCCACCGTCACCGATCCACGATTTACAATCGCCGGAAATAGGGCGGTGGAGTGATCGGCGTCGTCGACGCAGTTGACCAGCACGCGGTGGCTTTCGCAGGCCTCCTGTATGGTCGCGTTCGTCTGCGCATCACCGGTGGCGGCGACAACCAGCAGCCGACCCAAGACGTCGTCCTCACGGAACGGGCGTTCCTCGAGGGTGATGTCCGATTCGCGACAAATCGCCCGGACCGACGACGACGTCGCAGCGGCGACCACGGTGAGCTTCGCCCCCGTGGGCAGCAGGACTCGAATCTTTCGTTCCGCAACCGAGCCGCCGCCAACCACCAAGCAAGGTTGGTCGGCCAGCTGAAGTGCGAGTGGCAGGGTGCTCATCCGTTGTTCACCCCCCCACGATCCAGCACTGTCGCCACGGCGCAACCGCGAGTTCCCCCACGCGTTACAGATCGAGGCGCGCGGCACCGCCCATGTAGTCGCGCAGCGCATCCGGGACATGGATGGCACCGTCACCATCCTGGTAGTTCTCCAACACGGCGATCAAGGTACGCCCGACCGCCAGACCCGATCCATTGAGGGTGTGGACATAGTCGGGTCGACCGGTAACCGCATTGCGGTATCGGGCAAGCATTCGCCGAGCCTGGAAATCGAGGAAGTTGCTACACGAGGAAATCTCCCGGTAACGCCCTTCCGCCGGTAGCCAGACCTCGAGATCGATGGTCTTGGCGGCGGCGAAACCGAGGTCGCCAGCGCAGAGGGCCACTGCGCGGTACGGCAATTCCAGGCTTTTCAGCACTGCCTCGGCATGACCGGTCAGCTCGTCGAGCGCATCCCAGGATTCGTCCGGGTGGACGACCTGCACCAATTCCACTTTCTCGAACTGGTGCTGGCGGAATATCCCATGGGTGTCCTTGCCGTAGTTTCCGGCTTCACTGCGGAAACAGGGCGTATGCGCCACGAACCGCAACGGCAGGTTCTCCGCCTTGAGGATGCTGTCTCGAATCAGGTTGGTTACCGGCACCTCGGCGGTGGGTATCAGAAACTGGTCGCGGTCTCCCTTGATGGCGAACAGATCGTCCTCGAACTTCGGGAGTTGCCCGGTACCGACCAGCGCGTGCCGGTCGACCAGGTACGGGACGTATACCTCTTCGTAGCCGTGATCTCGGGTATGCGTATCGATCATGAACTGAGTGAGCGCCCGATGAAGCCTTGCGAGAGGCCCCCTGAGAACCGAGAAACGCGACCCGGCGATTTTCGTTGCCGCCTCGAGGTCGAGGAATCCCGATGCCAACGCCACATGGTCCCGCGGGGCGAAATTGAAACTCCCCGGCTCCCGCCAGCGGCGCAACTCGACGTTGTCGACCTCGTCGTGACCGGAGGGAACGCTGTCATCCGGCGGGTTCGGCAGTCCGGTCGCGAATTCCTCGAGTTCTCGCTGAACCGTGTCGAACGCCTTGGTCGCGGCATCCAACCGACCGCCGAGATCGCCCAACGCAGCAACCAGCGGCGCGATGTCGTCGCCAGCGGCTTTCGCCGCACCGATCCGCTTGGATGCGCTACGTCGTTGGTTCCGCATCCGTTCGACTTCTTCCTGTAGTTGCCGACGGCGTCGGTCCAATGCCTCGAAACGAGACACGTCGAGTTCAACGCCTCGCCGGCGAAGCCGCCGGGCCGTACCGGCAATATCAAGACGCAGTCGCCGCGGATCAATCATGTCGCGCCGCCGAAGATTCGGAATCCCAGCCCCGCAGCCACGAGGCAACCTGCCGTCGTGCCTAGAACGTAGCCAAGCGCCGGCCCGAGACGTCCCTGTTCCATGAGCTGCACGGCATCCACCGAGAACGCTGAGAAAGTCGTGAACGCGCCGAGGACACCCACCACCAGCAACGGTCGCCCGAACCCTTCGAACCAGTCTGCCCCGGCGAACGCACCGATCACCATACCTATGGCAAGGCAGCCGGCGACGTTGGCGAGGAACGTTCCCCACGGGTAGTCCGCTTCCGAGGTCAAGGCCTGCAAGCCGAAGCGCAGAACGGCACCGCAGGCACCGCCCGCAGCCACCCATAGAACGGTCTTCATTCGGCCTCTTGGATCGGCAAGTCGAAGGACGCGAAGTCTACGGCGTTAGCGGTCCGAATTCTCCCGCCCCCTAGGCTGTCGCGATGCAGCGGGAGACACACCCGCATCGCGGTCGCGTCGCCGGAGGTCCGCCAACCGGTTTGCCATGCGTCCTTCGATGCCGCGATCGGTTGGCCGATAGAAGGCCACGTCGGGCATCTCGTCCGGGAAGTAACGCTCGCCGGTCGCGTAGGCGTCCTGCTCGTCGTGGGCATAGCGATATCCTTTTCCGTGACCCAGCCGCTCCGTCAGTGGCGTCGGTGCATTGCGTAGCCGCAGGGGCACCGGGTGCGACGGATGCTCGCGCACGTACTCCATTGCCGCGTCGAAAGCCGTTTCCACCGCATTGCTTTTGGGAACGCTGGCCAGATAGAGCACCGTCTGCGCCAATGCCAACTCGCCCTCCGGCGAACCCAACCGGCGAAACGCCTCCCAGGCATCCACAGCGAGTTGCAGGCCCCGGGGATCGGCGTTGCCCACATCCTCGCTCGCGATCCGTACCAGCCGGCGGGCGACGTAGAGCGGGTCGCAACCACCATCCAGCATCCTTGCCAGCCAGTAGAGAGCGGCATCGGGCGAACTACCCCGTACTGCCTTGTGGAGCGCCGAGATCTGGTCGTAGAACGCATCGCCGCCCTTGTCGAACCGACGGTAGTGCACCCCACTCGCCTCCCGCACATGGACGCCCTCCACCCGTCCGGACGCCAGCTGGACCGCCACCTCCAAGGTGTTCAACGCCCGCCTCGCGTCGCCATCGGCCACGGCCTGAAGCTCCCGTACCGACTCTGCGGTGAGTTCGACGTCGAGCTCGCGCTCCGCGGCCCGCCGAACGAGTCCCGCGATGTGGTCTGCCGACAGCGGTCTTAAGACATAGACCCGCGAACGCGATAGCAAGGCAGCGTTCACCTCGAAGGACGGGTTCTCGGTCGTCGCACCGATGAACGTGACCGTGCCCCGCTCGACATGGGGCAGGAACGCGTCCTGTTGGGCCTTGTTGAAGCGATGCACCTCGTCGATGAACAGGACCGTGTGGCGCTCGGGAAACGCCTGGGCTTCCGCAATCGCGCCGCGCACATCGCGGATCCCGGCAAGCACTGCCGAGAGGCTGCGCCATTCGGCCCCTGCGGCATCCGAGAGCAACCGCGCCAACGTGGTCTTGCCGGTGCCGGGAGGGCCCCAGAGAATCATCGAATGAACAACGCCGTGCTCGGCCAACTCCCGCAAAGGACGTCCCTGGTCGAGCAGATGTTCCTGGCCAGCGAAGTCGGCGAGGTTGCGCGGGCGCATGCGATCCGCCAGAGGGCGGGATGCCGGCAGTTCCTCCCCTCGTGTCACGTCCGCCGGAGTACCTTCACTTGCCGTGGCGAGGATGCGCCCGGAAGGCCCGGTCACGGTGCGGAATCGACGCGCTCGTCGTTCGGCAGATTCCCGATGACATCGACTCCTTCCGGCACCTCGAATTCGAACAGTTCCGAGTCTAGCACCGGGTTCAGCCTGCCGTGTCGAAACACCATACGGGTCACCTGGTCCAGTTGGTCGACCACCTCGAGCCCGGTCAACAGGCCATCGGGCGAGAAGGTCAGCGTCACCGTGCGAAACAGCGACGAAGGGTCCGGATTCCGGGGCGCGAGCACGAAGCGTCGATCAGCCTGACCTGCCGTAGGGTCCGCTGCCACCCGAAAGCTCTCGTCCAGGCGTGCGGTGTCGGTAAGGAACATCGCCGGTGTGCCAGCGACCGTCGATGCGAACGGCTGAACCGTGACCTGCTCGAGGTCCGGATCGTAGATCCACACCCGGTCGCCATCCGCAACGACCAATTGCGGATATGGCTCGTCGACATCCCAACGCAGCCTGCCGGGTCTTTCGATATGCATCGTTCCCGTCGCCGTCTGGACCACATCACCGAGCTGGCCCAGCACGACTTGCTCGAATTCGGCTCGATAGCTCGACATCGCACCGAGCAGTTGTGCGAGCTGATCGCTGTCCTCTACCTCGGCGTCAGTGTCCTCTACCGCGGCGGCCCCCAAGGTACCGGCCAGCGCCACTGCGGCCAGCACCAGGGCCAGCACCAGGGACACCCACCCCCGGCGGGTCGGCGAAGGGGCCAGCGCCCGGGGGGCCAGCGCCAGGGACACCCACCCCCCGCCGGTCGGCGAAGTAGACGATGTCGTAATGGTCAGGTCACTCGGCGGAACCCACTGGGGCCAGAACCTCGCGGGTACCGTTGCTGTTCATTGCGGATACCACGCCCGCCTCCTCCATCTGCTCGATGAGCCGGGCGGCGCGGTTGTAGCCGATGCGCAGTTTCCGCTGCACGGCCGAAATCGAAGCGCGACGGGAGTCCAATACGAACGAAACGGCCTCTTCGTAGAGCGGTTCATCGGAATCGACGCCAACATCCACCGTTCCTGGGACGGTCGGGTCGGCCCCGCCCAACACGTCAAGGTAGTCCGGTTGGCCGCGTTGCTTCCAATCGCTGGTCACGGCAATCACCTCCTCGTCGGAGACGAAAGCACCGTGGACGCGGGTGGGCATTCCGGTACCCGGCGGCAAGAAGAGCATATCGCCGTGTCCCAACAGCTGCTCGGCACCTCCCTGGTCCAGCACGGTTCGGGAATCGACCGCACTGGAGACCTGGAAGGAGATGCGGGCCGGGATGTTCGCCTTGATTATTCCCGTGATCACATCCACCGAGGGACGTTGTGTGGCCAACAGCAAGTGTATGCCGGCCGCCCGCGCCTTCTGCGCGATTCTCGCGATCAACTGTTCGACCTTCTTGCCGACGATCATCATCATGTCAGCGAACTCGTCGATCACGACGACGATGACAGGCAGCCGGTCCAGGGCCGGCGTGGGCTCGGCGTCGTCCTCCGGATCCGTCGGCCACAATGGATCCAGCACGGGCTTGCCGATGCGCCTGCCTTCATCGATCCGTCGGTTGTAGCCGGCAATGTTGCGAACCCCGAGCGCCGCCATCAACTGGTAGCGCCTCTCCATCTCCCCCACGCACCAATTCAGCGCCTGCGCCGCATCCTTCATGTCGGTTACGACCGGCGTCAGCAAGTGCGGGATGCCGTCGTAGACCGACAGCTCGAGCATCTTGGGGTCGACAAGGATCAGCCGCAGCTCTTCGGGGGTCGCCTTGTAGAGCATCGACAGGAGCATCGCGTTGATGCCCACCGACTTGCCGGATCCCGTCGTCCCGGCCACCAGGAGGTGCGGCATCCTGCCGATGTCCGCCATGACCGGTGCACCCGCGATATCCTTGCCAAGCGCAAGGGTCAACGGGGCCTTGGCGGCGCGGTATTCCGAGGAACTCAGAATCTCCTTCAAGCGGACCACTTCGCGCTCTTCGTTCGGAATCTCGATGCCGACAAAGGACTTGCCGGGAATGACCTCGACCACGCGCACGCTGATTACCGCCAACGACCGTGCCAGATCCTTCACGAGGCTGCTGATCTTGCTAACCTTGAGCCCGGCGGCGGGTAGTAGTTCGAAACGCGTGACCACCGGCCCCGGCAACACCGACTTCACCTCGGCTGCGATCCCGAACTCCGCGAGCTTGGCCTCGAGACGCTGCGCCAACTTCGTCAACGAATCGCGGGTAAAGCCTCCGGATAGCGTGGGGTCGTATTCCTCCAGCAAGTCCAGATCCGGCAGTTCCACCGACGTCTTCAGGTCGAACATGCGCGGCTGGAAACCCTTTTCGACGGGCTCGGCGGCTTTCTCGATCGTCGTCGGCGCACGCTTCGCAGGGGCAGGCACCGCAGGTTCGATGCGGGAGCTCACAGCCGGTTCAGCGCGGACCTTGACCGCCGGTTCGGTTCGCGACTTGACCGACTGCGAACGCCGCGCCCGGGCCGCCTTCACGCGGGGTTCGCGTGCCTCGGTAGCCTCGCTGGGCTTCAACATCGACACGAATCGTACGATCACACCGGCAGCCGCCAAGGCCCCGAGCCGAATGCCGCGGGCCACCGCGTATACGCAGCGACCAACCTTCTCGAGCAGCCCGAGCCACGAATAGTTGAGCATCGCCTGGCTGCCGATGACCAGCGCCGCCAATGCGCCGAGGGTTAGGCCCGTGAGGTTGAACACCGGCAGACCCAAGTCCGCTATGCTGCGGCCCAACGCGCCGCCGGGTCCGGCAGGCATCTCGGTACCCGCCTCGATGTGCAGACTCGCCAGCACGCAGGTGGTCGCCAACACGGCAACGAAGCCGCCACAACGAATGGGTGCCTCCGGCCAGGACCAAGCAACTCGCCGGTGCGGCCGCAGTAGCGGTCGCGCAGCCGCCAGCAGGCATAGAGGAAGCAGGTAGGCACCCCAGCCGAACGCGTAGAGCACGATATCCGCAGTCCAGGCACCGCTCTTGCCCACCAGGTTCTCCACGGCCAAGTCTGACCCGGCAACGGTCCAGGCGGGATCGGACGGCGAGTGGGACCCGAGGGCGAGCAGGACGTAGACGGCCAGCGCGAGAACCGCCACCAGGCCAATTTCGCGAAACGGTAGTGCGCTAGCCAGCACCGACATCTGGGGAAATCCTTTTCGCCCATCTGGGACCGGATTGTACCCATGTCCGGGTTTGGCACACAACGCACATCGGCAGGGGCGCTACACCGACCCCAGAGCCCATGCCTGTCGCCGATTTCACGGTCGGCAGCACCAGATTGCACCACGGCGACGAATCCGACGTGCGCCGCACCCCGCCTGCCCCTTGGCGTGGCGACCATGGCGCGTATCATTGCGCGTTCACAACGGCAGCCTCAAACCCATGAAGAAAGACAAGCAGAAGGTGCTCGACGAGGTCTGGGACGACGCGCGGGTACGGAGCTTCCTAGACAAGACCGTCCCCGCCCAGTCCGGTCAGGCCTTTCCCGGAGACCCGGACTTCCACGTCCTGCGACACGCGTACCAGAGCATGCGCGCGGAGGATTTCAACCGCTTCCTGGCGTACTACGCCGCCGGCGGCCGCGACGTCCGCGCCCGCGATGGCAAGGGACGCACCCTGGCGGACGTCATTTCAAACCACGCCAACTCGGAACGCTTCGTTGAGTTGCTCAATGCCCACTGATGCCGAGCGCCATCACCGGCTTATCGTGCTCGGGTCCGGTCCCGCCGGCTATACGGCTGCACTCTACGCATCGCGTGCCAACCTGGATCCCGTGCTTATCACCGGCGTGGAGGTGGGTGGCCAATTGACGACGACCACGGATGTCGACAACTGGCCGGGTGACCACGACGGACTCCAAGGGCCGGCGCTGATGCTTCGCATGGCCGACCACGTCGAGAAGTTCGGCACGACCATCGTCAACGACCACATAAGCGGCGTCGACCTCGGCGCCCGTCCGTTGCGACTCTTCGGCGATGCGGCCAACTACACCTGCCATGCGCTCATCGTCGCCACCGGCGCATCCGCCAAGTACCTCGGACTGCCTTCCGAGGAAGCCTACAAGGGACGCGGTGTCAGCGCCTGCGCCACCTGTGACGGCTTCTTTTTCCGCGACCGCGAGGTTGCCGTCGTCGGCGGCGGCAACACGGCCGTCGAGGAAGCGTTGTACCTCTCCAACATCGCTAGTCGCGTCCACCTCGTTCATCGACGGGATGCGTTGCGCGCCGAGAAGATACTCCAGGACCGGCTGTTCGACCGTGCCGAGCAGGGCTCGGTAAACATAATCTGGAATCACACGCTTAGCGAGGTACTCGGCGACGACCAGGGCGTCACGGGCGCCCTGCTTGCTTCTGTCAACGGCGGTACGCCACGCGAACTGGCGGTGG
>CAZJRX010000150.1:0-1018 GCA_964548145.1 uncultured Pseudomonadales bacterium
CTCCGCGAAGTACGCATCGGCCTACTACGGGCCGTTCCGGGATGCCGTCGGTTCGGCGGCAACGCTCGGCCGCGGCGACAAGATGACCTATCAGATGGATCCCGCGAACCGCAACGAAGCATTGCGCGAGATCGAACTCGACCTGGACGAGGGTGCCGACATGGTCATGGTCAAGCCGGGAATGCCGTATCTCGACGTCGTGGCCCTAGTAAAGGAAACCTTCGGGGCACCGACTTTCGTCTACCAGGTAAGTGGCGAATACGCCATGCTCAAGGCGGCGATCGGCAACGGCTGGCTCGACGACCGGATCGTTCGGGAAGCGCTGGTCTGTCTGAAGCGGGCGGGTGCGGACGGCATCCTCACCTACTTCGCCAAGGAAATCGCGCCCACACTCCGATCCTGAGCCGGCTGCCGCCGACCGAGGCAGGACAAGCCTGCGGCACAGACGGGTCGGGCTGGTCGATCCGGCGGAGGCGGCGGGTACATGGCGGCGCTCGCAGGTTCCTCGCGACAGTTGAAATTCCGTTGACTGACCCCACCTCGTGGTTCGCGGATGGTACGATTCGCGTTTGACCCCTTGGCCGGATTTCGCAAGTTTAGGAGCAGACTTGATGTCGGAGAACATTGAACACGTCACCGACGCCGATTGGGACGACAAGGTCCTCGGCGCGGACAACCCGGTCCTCGTGGACTACTGGGCGGAGTGGTGCGGCCCATGCAAGATGATCGCGCCGATCCTGGAGGAGATCGCCGACAAATACGCCGATCGAGTCCAGGTCTGCAAACTCGACATCGATGCGAATCCACAGACGCCGCCGAAGTACGGCATTCGCGGAATCCCGACGTTGATGCTGTTTCGCAACGGCGAGGTGGAGGCCACCAAGGTGGGCGCGCTCTCGAAGTCGCAGTTGGCCGCATTCCTCGACAGCAACATCTGAGCGCAACACCGCCCGGTGGGGTCCGGACACCGCTGGGCGGCCACGAATAACCATGTAGACGCCGCCGATCCAGCGGT
This sequence comes from uncultured Pseudomonadales bacterium, assembly GCA_964548145.1. Lineage (GTDB taxonomy): Bacteria > Pseudomonadota > Gammaproteobacteria > Pseudomonadales > Azotimanducaceae > VXYL01. The sequence goes on from CAZJRX010000150.1 coordinate 1,016, forward strand.
GTT
>CAZJRX010000150.1:1046-8976 GCA_964548145.1 uncultured Pseudomonadales bacterium
CTACGCTGAAGGCCCACTGCAAAGTCCATCAAGCTCGAGCCGCACGCGCTTCCTTGCGAGGCGGCGCTCCTGAGGGGAAACGGTCGAGCGAAGCGTCGGCTGGGGATGCTTCCTACAACCAAAACTCCCACCCACGGGTGCGTGTGCACCTTGCCATCCTTCCTTTACTACCTACCTAGGCCACAAAGAACCGAACCCACATGAATCTCACAGACCTCAAACGTAAACCCGTTGGCGAGCTCATCGAAATGGCTCGCGAGATGGGTCTCGACAACGTCGCCCGATCTCGCAAACAGGAGGTCGTCGCCGCGATTCTGCGCAAGCAGGCCACCAACGGCGACGACATCTACGGCGATGGCACGCTCGAAATCCTTCCCGACGGCTACGGTTTTCTACGCTCCGCAGACAGTTCCTATCTCGCCGGCCCCGACGACATCTACGTTTCCCAAAACCAGATACGCCGATTCAACCTGCGGACCGGGGATGGGATCGCCGGCAAGATCCGTCCACCCAAGGGCGGCGGCGAACGTTATTTCGCACTCCTGAAGATCGATGAGATCAACACCAGCGAGCCCAACGCGAAGAAGCAGAAGATCCTGTTCGAGAACCTCACGCCTGATTTTCCCGACGAACGCCTGACCCTCGAACGGGGCAACGGCACGACCCAGGACATCTCTTCGCGCATCGTCGACCTGATCGCGCCGATCGGCAAAGGCCAGCGGGCCCTCATCGTTTCGCCGCCGAAGGCCGGCAAGACTCTCATGTTGCAGAACATCGCGGACTCCATCGCAGCGACCAACCCGGACGTGGTGTTGATCGTGCTGCTGATCGACGAGAGACCGGAAGAGGTGACGGACATGCGCCGCATGGTGCGGGGCGAGGTCGTCGCAAGCACATTCGACGAGCCGCCGTCGCGGCACGTGCAGGTGGCCGAAATGGTCATCGAGAAGGCCAAGCGCCTGGTTGAGCACCAGAAGGATGTGGTCATCCTGCTCGACTCGATTACCCGCCTCGCGCGCGCCTACAACACCATCGTGCCATCCTCCGGGAAGGTGCTCACGGGTGGCGTCGACGCCAACGCCCTCGAGCGTCCCAAGCGCTTCTACGGCGCGGCGCGTAACTTCATCGAGGGCGGGAGCCTGACCATCGTCGCCACGGCGTTGATCGATACCGGCTCCAAGATGGACGAGGTGATCTACGAGGAATTCAAGGGCCGCGGCAACCTCGAAATCCATCTGGAACGCAAGATCGCCGAGAAACGCGTCTGGCCTGCGATCAACATCCGCCGCTCGGGAACGCGGCGCGAGGAGCGGCTGCTGAGCGAAGACGAGCTGCAGCGGGTCTGGATCCTGCGCAAGCTCCTGCACGACATGGAGGACATCGCCGCCATCGAGTTCATGGTGGACAAGCTCAAAGACACCAAGACCAACGAGGAGTTCTTCAACTCGATGCGGGGTCGTTGACCGCCGATCGGGTCATGGACCGGCGTTGGCTACGGCTCGCCTTGGTGTGCGCGTCCGCTCACCGCCAGCGCGCGTGAGAGATAGCCGTTGGCGGCTTCCATTTGCCCGGCCGACGAGCAAAGCGAGCCGAGTTCGGCGAGGGTATCGGCATCTTCGCGGTTCGCAAGGCTCGCCTCGAGGTGCGACCTAGCCTCGTCGACGCTGCCGGCGCGGGCCGCCAGTCGCCCAACGGTCAGCAGCAGTGCCGCATCATCCGGTCGGTTCTTCAGCCATTGCTTGGCAACGGCAAGTTGCTTCACGGGGTCGGCGCCGACGGTCGCGTAGCGGCGAACCCACGCTTCGCGCCAGTGTTTCTTCAGGGATCGTCGGAGAACGGCTTCGGCCTCCATGGGTGCGGTGTCCGCCAAGGCGTCGACGTAGTCGTTCACAAGCCCCTGATCGCCGCGGAGCGCCTTGGGCATCGCCTTGAAGGCCTTGCGGGCGTGTTCGGCGGCATTGTCGCTGGCCTTGAATCCCGCGAAGCGGGCGCGCCAAGTGGCCACCTGCACTTCCGCCAGGTCCGAAGCCGCGTCCCCGGGGAGCGATGGCGCGAGTTCGCCGATCGCCTCGTAGTCGCCTAGATGTTTGTGGGCGGCGAACAACGCCGTGAGGATCGCCGGATGCCTCGGTGCCCGCTTTCGCAGCGCCGTCAGTGTGGCGATGCTCCGACCCCATTGGCCGACCGCCTGCTGCAATTGGGCGCGCACGAGTTCGACGGCGAAGTCGGCCTGTGGCGTAGATTCCCGGGCGCGGGCAAGGATTTGATCGCGCTCGTTGTAGTTGCCGAGTTCGTTCGCCGCCCGGGCCGCGCCGAGGAGATTGGCCAAGGGCGTATCGACGCTGGCTGCGGACTCGAGCAAGGCGCGCTTGGCACCGTCCCAGCGGCCCTCGGCAGACAGCATGATCCCGGTTAGGGAACGGTTGCGGGCTTGCGAAACGCGGCGCCAGCGAAACCAACCGCTCACTTTGAGACCGCCTCGCGTCAAGCGCCGGATGACGAACCCGACGAGGTAGACCAGTGCGGCGATCAAGGCGAGGCAGGCGGTGGCGAACCACAGGCTGGTCTCGATCGTGTTGCCGTCGTAGGCCACCAGGACATAGCCGGGATCGCGAACGACCAGAACGGCGATCAGCGCGCCGATGGCGAGTCCCGCGATGAGCAGAAGGAGAAATCGAATCACGTGGTCGGCGCCCCGTCGCCGCCGTGACGGAGTTCCCGAAGACGGTCGAGCGAGCGCGAGATATCCGGTGGGTCCAGGCGAAGGTCGATGCGTCGGAGCTCGTCGAGTTCGCCGATGGCTTCGCCGACGGCAGCCCGCTCGGGGTCGAGGAAACGATGCAGCCAGTCGCGGGCGGCGCCGAGGCTGACCGCGAAGATGTCCTGGTCGCGCCGCAGCACCGCAAGCTGGGCTCTTTCAAGCGCAAGCCGTAGATGCTGCTCGAGGTATTCGGCCTCCTCCGGGGCAAGCAATGGCCTTAGGGCTTCGCCTTGGTGTCGACGGAATCGGACAAGCCCCCCGATCCGGTCCAGCAACGCGTCGAACATGCCAGCGTCCTGTTCCGGTTCGAGCGCGTCGTTGCTTGTTGGATCCTCGCCTGACGCGTATGCAGGAAGGCGTAGCGGGAGGCTGTCCAGAAGACCCTTCACTGCTTCGAGTCGCAGGAAGACGCCCTGGGTATCGGCGTGTTCGAGGGTCTTGAGGGCGAGTTGGTCCTCGGCGAGGAGGGCGCGCACATCGTGGAACCGAAAATCATCGAGTTCCGCCAAGCGCTGGTCTGCGAGGGCGAGAAGCCCCTGTGCCCCCTCGGCGTCCTCCTGCATGCCAAGCCGGTGACTCGCGATAGTCAGCAGGTACTCGACCTCCGCCAGCTTCCACTCGCGGGGAGTAGGTGGAGCCGTCGCCAAGTTGTCGGTGGTGGCCTCGGCCATGGCGGCCCGTGCCTCCGTAAGTGATTGATTTAGTTCCTCGAGGTCTGTGCGGTACCGGGCAATCTCGTTGCCCAGTGCGGCTACCTCGGCGGCCGTTGCGCGCTGGAACGCGGCAAGGTCGGCCTGGTATGCCCCGATGGCTGCTTCGAAGCGCGCGTTGGGATCCGTCGACCATGCCTCGTAGACGAGGTAGCCGGACGAGCCGATCGCGACGAGCGACAGTAGCAGTGCGAAAGTGGCGAGAACGCGTCCGGTACGCCGCGGTCTTGCGGCCGAACCCGGCGACGGTCGTGCAACATTGCCCGGCGTGCTCGCCGGAATGGCGTCGACCGCCGGTGGTTCGGGAACATCGGCTGAAGGGGCCTCGCCGACAGCTACGGGCCCTGACTCGGGGGGTGATGGGGGCTTCGTCGGATTCTTCTCGGAATCAGTCATGTCGACTCCCGTCCCGCAGTTCCAAGAGCGCCGCCAAGACGGCGTCGGTGCCCGCACCCGCCGTGACCACGACCTGCTCGAACCCCATCGCCGAGGCAAGGTCCGCAACCCGATCGGAGGGTACCAAGAGGGGTACCCGGGCATCGCGCGGTCCAGCAAACCACAGTTCCTTGACCACCCGCAATCCGTCGCCACTACCGGCCACGATGGCATCGACGACTTCGCTCGAAATCGCGACGTCGAGGCCGACGCGGCGATACACATCCCACTCGACGACCGTTAGTCCGCGGACGCGTAGCCAATCCTGAAGGGCCGTCGTTCCACCCGTGCCCTTGACCACCAACGTTCGCGCTGGCGGATTCGGTGCGACCAGGTCGATGGCACCTCGTGCATTGGCTTGCACAGGCCAGACTACCGCCACGCCCAACGCCTCCAATGCGGTCGCGGTGGCGTCGCCGATGGCCAATGCCGGCCCGCCGGTCCAGCCGTTGGCGACGGCACCGGACGCGGCGTGCTCCGATACGAAGACCACGACATCGAAAGCCCCGGCGGGGGATGGGGAGCACACCGGCTCGATACCGAGCACGGGTGCTTTGAGCACCCCGAACCCGCGCTTGGCGAGAGCCACCGCCTGGCGCGTGGCGCCGGGTTCGGTTCTCGTCAGCCACACCCGCATCAGGAGCCGAGCAACTCGCGCCCGCCCATGGCCTCGAGGCGAGCGGCGGCTTGGTTGCCAAGTTCGACCGGTTCGGCCCCGGCCATGGAAACACGTAGCACCCGGTTGGCGTTGGCATCTGCGGCGAAGGCGGTCAGGCACAACGTGCCGTCGACAACGCAGTGGACACCTAGCGGCATGGCGCAGTCGGCGCCGATGGCCCGGGCGAGTTCGCGTTCCGCGACGACACAGCGCTCGGTGTCGGCGTCCACCGATCCGCTCAGGAGTTCCCGGACGTCGGGTCGTGCCGTCAAGTACTCCACCGCGAGTGCGCCTTGGCCGGGGGCCGGCACGAATGTGGCGGGCGCGAAGCGCTGGGTTGCCCGGTCACCAATTCCGAGCCGCTCGAGACCGGCCGCAGCCAGCAGCAGGGCGTCGTAGCGGCCCTCGTCGAGGCGTTTTAGGCGAGTGCCGACGTTGCCCCTGACGGGCGTGATCTCGATGTCGCGGAGGAGACTCTTCAGCAGGGCCTGGCGCCGAATGCTCACCGTCGCCACCCGGGCGCCCGGTTGCAGATCGTATAGGTCGCGTATGCGCGAATCCGCCGGAGCAACCAGCGCATCGCGTGGATCCGCCCGAGGACCGAACGTTGTCAGCTCAATGCCGTCGGGGATGGTGACCGGTACGTCCTTCATGCTGTGCGTGGCGAGGTCCGCGCGAGAGTCGAGGAGCGCATCGCGCAGGGAGTCGATGAATACCCCTTTGCCGGGACCGCCATCTCCCGACCGAACCAGGGAAGCCGATTGATCGATGTCGCCCCGTGTTGCGACTTCGAGAAGCTCGACGTCGAGTGTCGGGTTGGTTTCGCGTAGTCGGTCGGCCACGTAGTTGGCCTGGATCAGGGCCAGGGGGCTGCGTCGGGTGGCGATTCGAAGTGTGGGCAATTGGACTCCCTTGGCCAAGTGGCAATGCTCGAGACAGGCGGTTGATATAATCGCCCGCCGGCTCGCTTTCCGCGACCCTCCAAGTGTGCCGCATCGCGATCGCGTTGACGGTTGATGGGGACGGTACTTGCCGAGGACACTGGGTAGCGACGGATCGACCATGGCCAACGACGGCGACACGGGCAATTCCGATCAGGACAGCGCAACGCCGAGCTTGTGGGGCGGCCGATTCTCTGAGCCCACCGATGCGTTCGTCGCCCGCTTCACGGCATCCGTGGATGTCGACCGGCGTTTGTACGACCACGATATCCGTGGCTCCATTGCCCACGCAAACGGACTGGCGGCGGCCGGTGTCCTGAGCAGCGCCGACCGGGACGCCATCGTCGGTGGCTTGGCGACGATCCGTGCCGAGATCGAACGCGGCGAGTTCAACTGGGATCCGGCGTTGGAAGACGTCCACATGAACATCGAAGCCCGGCTCACCGAGCTCGTGGGCGAGGCGGGCAAACGCCTGCACACGGGTCGGTCCCGCAACGACCAGGTGGCCACCGACGTGCGGCTCTGGTTGCGCGAGCGCATCGACGGGATAGACGAACGGCTGACGGCCCTGATGACCCGTCTGGTCGATCTGGCAAGCGAGCATACGGAGACGGTGATGCCGGGGTTGACGCACCTGCAGGCCGCGCAACCGATCACCTTCGCGCATCACCTCATGGCGTGGTTCGAGATGGCGTGGCGCGACCGCGAACGTTTCCGCGACTGCCGTAAGCGGGTCAACGTCTCGCCGCTCGGCAGTGCGGCGCTTGCCGGCACGACATTCCCCATCGAGCGGCTTGCCGTGGCTGCGGAACTGGGCTTCGATTCGGCAAGTGCGAACTCCTTGGATGCCGTCAGCGACCGGGATTTCGCCATCGAGTTCTGCGCCACCGCCAGTCTCGCCGCCGTGCACCTGTCCCGTTGGTGCGAGGAACTCGTGCTGTGGTCGTCGCCGCAGTGGGGATTCGTAACGTTGCCCGATGCGTACTGCACGGGATCGAGCATCATGCCGCAGAAGAAGAACCCGGACGTGGCTGAGCTGATCCGCGGCAAGAGTGGTCGGGTTATCGGCAACCTCAACGCGCTCCTGGTCCTGATGAAAGGCCAGCCGCTGGCGTACAACCGGGACAACCAGGAGGACAAGCAGCCGCTCTTCGACTCCGCCGACACGCTGCGCGATTGCCTCGAGGGGATGGCGGGCATCGTCTCCGCGATGGCGCCAGATCCCGAAGCGATGCGCGCCGCGGCCGGTGCGGGGTTCGCCGTCGCTACCGATCTCGCGGACTATCTCGTGCGTCGCGGCGTACCGTTCCGCAGCGCCCACGAGATCGTCGGCGCCGCTGTGAAACTCGCGGTTGAACGCGACGTGACGCTCGACGCCATTCCCCTCGACGATCTCGTCGGTATCTCCGAGAAGATCGGTGACGACGTCTGCGAGGTTCTCACGTTGGACGGTGCCATCGCCGCTCGCGACCACCTTGGCGGCACGGCGCCGGCGGCGGTTCGGGCCGCCATCGAATCGGCACGCGGCCGACTGTAGGGGCAGGCATGATTGGCCGAGTCCTGCGCTGGCTGCTCGTCGGTGCCCTCTGCTCGACGGTGGCGACGTGCGGGCAGAAAGGCCCCCTCGAACTGCCGGACGAGAAGGCGACCGCGACCCATGGGCTACGCGCGTAGCAACGGCGAACTGCATGCCCATGGCGTGCCGCTCAGCCGCATCGCCGCTGCCGTGGGCACACCCGTCTACGTCTACTCGTGGGGGATCGTGGCTGGGCAATACGGACGACTCGAGGCCGCGCTCGACGGCATCGACCACCGGATCTGCTATGCCGTCAAGGCCAACTCGAACCTGGCGATCCTCGCCCGGCTCGCGAGACTTGGCGCTGGCTTCGACATTGTCTCCGGTGGTGAACTGGAGCGGGTACTGCGGGCGGGAGGCGACCCGGGCCGGGTGGTCTTTTCGGGTGTCGGCAAGTCCACCGAAGACATCGACTTCGCCATCAAGTGCGGCATCGACGCGTTCAACGTCGAGAGTGCCTCGGAACTCGGGCGAATCGAATCCCGGGCGCGCCTGATCGGTCGTACCGCCCGGGTGTCTGTCCGGGTCAATCCAGACGTGGATGCCGGTACGCACCGCTACATCGCCACGGGGCTCAAGGAAACCAAGTTCGGCGTTCCGCCGCGACAAGCGGTGGAGATCTACCGCCGTGCTTCGGCATCGCCCGAACTGAAGGTGGCCGGCATCGACTGCCATATCGGTTCGCAGATCGCGGACGTCCTGCCCTTCGAGCGGGCGTTGTCTGCGTTGCTCGAATTGGTGGAGGAATTGGGTGCCGAGGGCATCGCGCTGGATCATATCGACATCGGCGGCGGCTTCGGTATTGCCTACGAGGACGAGTCGGCCATGGATCTCGACGCCTTGGGCAAC
>CAZJRX010000151.1:0-1953 GCA_964548145.1 uncultured Pseudomonadales bacterium
TGGACGCTTGCGGACGCGCTGACGCCAAGATTAGGGGTTGACGGAGCACTAGTGTGTCGCCGTCATCGGCGTGGTGTTCCGGTCTCCACGGGGGTGTCCATCCGGTTGCCCCATTCCGACCAGGATCCGTGGTAGGCGCGGATACGCGGGAACCCCAGCAGGCGTGCCGCCATGTAGGTGAGACCGGAGCGGTGGTGCGTCTGGCAGTGTGTGATCACATCGCGATCCGCCCTGACGCCGCACTGGCCGAGTAGTGCTTCGAGGTTCTTGACGAGGCAGAGGTTGCGATCGCGGTCCATGAGGTCGAGCCAGTCCAGGTTGACCGCTCCGGGAATATGTCCGGCGCGGATCGCCGCCCGCCGTTGCCCCGCGAACTCCTCGGCCGAGCGACAGTCCCAGATCACCAGCGAATCGTCGCCGAGGCGGTCGAGGATGTCCTCGGCCTCGGCGATGGGCCCCGTGTCGACGGTGATCTCGACGGTGGAGGGCGAAGCGTGGACAGGGGTGCGGTCGAGCGGTAGCCCGGCCGCCGCCCACGCGTCCAGTCCACCATCGAGATAGCGCCAGCCGCGATTGCCGATGATGTCGAGCGTCCAGGCAAGCCGCCCGGCCCAGCCGCCGCCTTCGTCATCGAGGGTGACGACCTCGGTCCCGTGGGTGTAGCCGATGCGCCGGAACAGGGCGGTGAGCGCATCGCGGTCGGGCAGTCGGCCCGTGGCGGGCGGAATGCCGCAAACCAGATCGGTCGGTGCCACGTGCACGGCACCCGGAACGTGACCGGCTGCATACGCTTGCGCCGATGTGACCTGGGCCACGAGCAAGGTCTGCTCCCGGGCTGCATCGTCGATGCGCTCGTGAAGTTCGGTGGCCGTGATAGCGCTTGGCTTCATAGACGAAGGCGGGCTGCGAAGGCGGGTTGCGAAGGCGCCGATGATACGCGGTTGGCGGCTTGGGCAGGCACCGCTATTCTTGACCTTTGCACCGGCACGATGCGGCGATGGACAACCCCGGCGTTCTCGTATGGATCGACATGGAGATGACCGGCCTTGATCCGGATGCCGATGCCATCCTGGAAATCGCCTCCCTGGTCACGGACAACGACCTGGCCGTCATCGCCGAGGGCCCTGTGCTCGCGGTTCACCAGGAGGATGCGATCCTGGCGGGCATGGACGCTTGGAACGTGGAGCACCACACGGCGTCGGGCTTGGTGGAACGGGTTCGCCGCTCGGCGGTGAGCGTCACCGAGGCCCAGGCGCTGACGCTGGCGTTCGTCCAGCGCCACGCGGATAAGCACAGCGCCCCGCTTTGCGGCAACACGGTTTGGCAGGACCGGCGCTTCCTCAAGCGGTATATGCCGACGCTGGAGGATTGGCTGCACTACCGCATCGTCGACGTATCCACCGTCAAGGAACTGGCTCGTCGGTGGAAGCCGGAGTTGGCGGCGCGTTTCACGAAACGGAATACGCATCGGGCCCTCGACGACATTCGCGAGTCGGTCGCGGAGCTCAGGTACTACCGGGAAGTGTTCTTCGTGCCCTGAGCCGCGCCCTAGCCCGCCTGACGGGCGAGCGCCCAATCAATGTGCTCGCGTGCCATCGCGCCGGCGTCTTCCCGACGTTGCGTGAGGGCGGTTACGATCGCGGGGTCTGCCGGCGCGTTGCCGGCGGCGACCGCAAGGTTGCGCAGCCACTGCTGGTAGTTGACCCGACGTAGCGCCATCCCCTCGGTCCGCGCCAGGAACGTGGCTTCGTCCCAGCCGAGAAGATCGACGAGACCGGCGCGGTCGAGTCCATGGCGGGGCGCGAACTCGGCCTCCGGCGAGCGTTTGGCGAACCGGTTCCACGGACACACGATCTGGCAGTCGTCGCAGCCGAAGACGCGATTTCCGATCGCTTCCCGAAAGTCGACGGGAATCGGACCCTTGTTCTCGATGGTCAGGTACGAGATGCAGCG
>CAZJRX010000151.1:1987-8898 GCA_964548145.1 uncultured Pseudomonadales bacterium
TCACCGGCAGCGGCAGATCCGTGTAGATCTCGCCGAGGAAGAACCACGAACCCGCGTCCTCGTTCAGGAGCAGCGTGTTCTTGCCGATCCAGCCCAATCCCGCTTTTTCGCCGAGCGGTTTCTCGAGTACCGGTGCCGAGTCGGTGAACGCTCGGTATCGGCCGCCTGCACGGGCGTCGATGCGGGACGCTAGTCTTGCCAGGCGGCGGCGTACGGTCTTGTGGTAGTCGCGTCCGGTGGCGTAGCGGGCGATATAGGCCGTCCCGTCGTTGCGGGGAACATCGGCGGCACCGGGGAGGGGTGTGCCGAGGTAGTCCATGCGTGCGGTAATGACCCGGACGGTCCCGGCGTGCAGTCGATCCGGTGCCAATCGCTTGTCCACGTTGCGGGCCAGGTAGCCCATGTCGCCGTGCAGCCGTTCGGCGAGCCATTGCCGGAAACCGGGCGCGTAGTCCGTCAGGTCGGTATCGGTGACGCCAACCTGCTGGAAGCCCAACTCCCGAGCCCAACGACGTATGTCGCCGAGAAGGTGCCCGAGCGCGGCATCGCCCGTTGCGGTTTGACTTCGCGGATCGCAACTCATGACAATCGAGATTGTGTCTGTGCCCGGGGTTGGGTTCAAACCGGATGGGATCCTATGCCCGCGCGTAGCCTGTGTTTCTACACCCGAGCGGCGGTCCGCGAATTCGATCGGCGCGCCATCGACGAATTCGGCGTGCCCGGCATCCGGCTGATGCAGCGGGCGGGCCGGGGCGCATTCGAAGCGCTCAGGTCACGGTGGCCGCAGGCGCTGTCGGTGACCATCGTCTGTGGGTCCGGCAACAACGCGGGTGATGGGTTCGTCGTCGCCGGCTGCGCGAAGGATGCCGGTCTCGATGTGCAGCTACTTCAGATCGCCGATCCGCGGAAGGTGGTCGGGGACGCTGCCGAAGCCCTGCGTTTCGCCGAGGCCCGGTTGGGTGCCGTGGTTGGGGTCTCGGGGTCCGAATGGGAGGTCTCGGGCGACGTGGTGGTGGACGCGCTTCTCGGTACCGGCGCCCGGGGGGCGGTCCGGGATGCCTACCAGGATGCCATCGACCGGGTGAACGCTGCCCGACGCCCGATCCTGGCGCTCGATATCCCGAGCGGCGTCGATGCCGATACCGGTGGATTGTCGAGCCCGCGCCCGATTCGAGCGGCGGCAACGATGACTTTCGTGGCGCCGAAGATCGGATTGGTGACGGGAAATGCCGTGGACTACGTCGGCGAGCTGCTCGTCAACGACCTCGACTTGCCGGCGTCGGTGTGCGACCGGCCGGGCATCCGGGGTCTCTATGGGTCTGGGCTGGTGGGTCTCGACCGCCGTAGAGGTGCCCACAAGGGCGACTTCGGCCGACTCCTCGTGATCGGTGGCGAGTCCGACATGGGTGGCGCGGTACTGCTCGCCGGCGAGGCGGGGCTACGGACCGGTGCCGGGCTCGTCAACATCGCCACACGCGGCTCGAATCGGGCGGCGATCCTCGCCCGACGTCCCGAACTCATGGTTCGGGATGCCGATGGTATGGCCGATATCGAGGATCTGGTGGCGCGCGCGACTGCCATCGCGGTCGGTCCGGGGCTCGGCCGCGGCGATTGGGGCAAGCGGCTTCTGCTGGCGGCAGTCGGCGCAGGCCGACCATTGGTGGTGGATGCAGACGGCTTGAACCTCGTCGCGGACGTCGGCAACGACCTACCCGCGAACACCGTTATCACGCCGCATCCGGGCGAAGCCGGTCGGCTGCTGGGCAAGGATGCGGCGTGGGTCCAGCAGCATCGCCCGGAGGCCGCGGCCCGCCTGTCCAACCGCGGGACCGGTGGTCTGGTCGCCGTCCTGAAGGGCGCCGGAACGTTGATCGCCCGGGAGGGTGTCGTGGAGTCGGTTTGTCTCGAGGGCAATCCGGGCATGGCGACCGCGGGCAGCGGCGACGTGCTGACCGGCATCGTCGGCGCCCTGCTGGCCGGAGGACTCGACCCCCTTGCCGCCGCCGAGCTGGGCGTCTGGTTGCACGCCCGCGCCGGCGACGAGGCGCGGGCAGGTCGCGTTGGATCGCTCATCGCCAGTGATCTCATCGAGTCGCTACGGCTCGACGCATGACGACGTACCTGGCCGACGAGTCGGCGACGCTGGCATTCGGCGCGCGCCTGGTCGATTTCGCATTGTCGTCGGAGCTGGTATTCCTTCACGGCGACCTCGGTGTCGGCAAGACGACCCTGGTCCGCGGCTACCTTCGCGCCCTCGGCTTTCCGGGCACGGTGAAAAGCCCCACCTACACGCTGCTCGAAGGCTATGAGATCGGGCCGCTCAAGGTATATCATTTCGACTTCTATCGAATCGTCGACCCCCGGGAGCTGGGTTACATCGGCATCGACGACTTGATGGGCGAGCGGGCGGTCAAACTCGTCGAGTGGCCCGCCAATGCTGGCGACCGGCTGCCGCGGGCGGACATGGAGGTTCGGCTTGGCATCGAGGGATTGGGCAGGAGCATTGAGATCACCGACCACCGGCGTTGAGCCGAGGGCGCGGTACGGGTTCATCGCGGCACTTGTGGCTGTCCTCGCCACGTCGGCTGGGGCGGCGAATCAACTTCAGGGCATTCGCCTACACGATGGACCGGACGCGACGCGAGTGGTGCTAACCACGGCGGACTCCGCCTCCTTCAAGGTGTTCAGGCTCGACAATCCGCACCGGCTGGTGATCGATCTGCACGACACCCGCGTCGGGCGGGGTTTCTCGGTTCCCGACGTCGACAGCCGGGTCGTGGACCGAATCCGTTCGTCGCCACGTCGCAGAACCAACTACCGGGTAGTCCTGGACGTGGCCCGACCTGTCGACCATCGACAACAGACGCTCACGCCGGTGGCGTCGTACGGCCATCGTCTGGTCATCGACCTCTATCCGTCGGACGGGGTGGATGGCGAGAGCAGGCCGGCGACGGAGATGACGACGCCGGCGCGGGATCGCGACGTGGTCGTTGCCGTCGATCCGGGCCACGGTGGCAGGCATCCCGGCACGGTCGGTGTCGGCGGCGTGTACGAAAAAGACGTCGTCCTCGCGATATCCCGTGAACTGAAGCGTGAGCTCGACGGGATGCCGGGTTTCCGCGGGGTGTTGATCCGTGACGGCGACTACCTAGTGGACCTGCGCAAGCGCTTCGAGATCGCGCATCGGGCTCGAGCCGACATGTTCGTGTCGATCCACGCCAATGCGTTCAAGTCGAGCAGCGTGCACGGCGCAGAGGTATTCGTGCTGTCCGCGCGAGGGGCATCGCGGGAAATGGCGAAGTTGCTGGCCGAACGTGGCGACGGGGCCGATACCGGGCTCGGATCGGTGTCGCTGCACGACGTCGACGAGTCCGTGGCGCGCATCATGGTGGACCTGTCGATGGACTCCAAGCGCAACAGAAGCGTCGAATTGGGTGAGGCCGTACTGGGGTCACTTGCCGGCGTCGTCACATTGCGCAAGAAACGGCTGCACGAGAGAGGCTTCCTGGTGCTAAAGTCGGCGAGCCTGCCGTCGATTCTCGTCGAGACCGGCTATCTTTCGAATCCCCAGGAAGCGAAACGGCTGACCGACCCGGCCCACCAGCGACGCCTGGCACGGGCGATCGCCGACGGGATCCGCGACTACGCGACGATGAACGCGCCGGAAGGCACCTTGCTCGCTTCGATGAACGAGTCGGGGACGCTCCGCTACGTGGTCAAGCGGGGCGACACGCTGTCCGAGATCGCCGAACGCTACGGGGTCTCCATGCGGCTTCTGCGGGTGCGCAACAACATCACGTCGAGCAACCGCATACTCGTCGGGCAGGTGCTGTCCATTCCCTTTGGCAAGGCAAGCGGAACTTGACCGGACGCATACGGCCGCTCAGCGAATTCGTCGCCAACCAGATCGCCGCCGGCGAGGTGGTGGAGCGGCCCGCGTCGATCGTCAAGGAGCTCCTGGAGAACAGCCTCGACGCCGAGTCGTCGTCGGTTCGCGTCGACATCGACCAGGCGGGCGTCAAGCGGATTCGCGTACGCGACGACGGTATCGGAATCCACGCCGACGATCTGGTCCTGGCCGTGGCTCGCCACGCCACCAGCAAGATCGCAGCCGCAGCCGACCTCGGCGGCATCGCGACCATGGGGTTCCGGGGCGAAGCGCTGGCCAGCGTCGCGTCGGTGGCACGACTCGCCGTCACGTCCCGCCAGCGTGACAGCGACGGCGCCTGGCGTCTGGACGTGACCGGCGGCGAGCAAATCGGGCACCGTCCAGCGGCGCACCCGCCCGGGACCACGGTGGAGGTCACGGATCTCTTCTTCAACACGCCTGCACGACGCAAGTTCCTGAAGACCGAACGTACCGAATCGCTGCACGTCCAGGACGCATTTCGGCACATCGCGCTGGCCAATCCGTCGGTGTCCTTCGAACTGGCGGCGGGCACGCGGTCCCTGGACCGCTTGCCCTCGGGCTCGGTCGAGGACCGGGTCTCGGCCGTGTTCGGCGAGCGGTTCCTCGGCGAGTCGACAAGGATCGACGAATTCGCCGGTGACATGCGCCTTCAAGGTTGGATCGGCCTGCCGACCTTCTCGGATAGTCGCCCGACCCGGCAGCGGTTCTTCGTCAACGGTCGCCCGGTACGCGATCGCCTGGCGGGTCACGCTGTCCGCCAGGCGTACCGGGACGTGCTGTTCCACGGTCGCCACCCCGTGTTCGTGCTGTTTCTGACCCTCGATCCGGCGCTCGTGGACGTGAATGTGCACCCCACCAAGAGCGAGGTCCGTTTCCGCGACTCGCGGGACGTACACGACTTCGTGTTCGGCAAGCTGTCCCGGGCGTTGCGCGACTTCCGGCCCGGCCATGCGCCGCCGGCGAGTCCCGGCGCGGGTCGGTCCGCTGTCGCTGCCGACGAGTATCAGCGGCACCTGCGGCTCGATCCCGGCGCGGGTGCGAAGGTCGACTCGACGAGTTTGGCGCGGTTGTTCCACCAACAGGGCCGCGGGCTCGAACTGCACGACGAATCGGCGGAATCGTCGAGGGGCACGCCACCGCTTGGCTATGCGGTTGCCCAGATCCACGGCATCTACATCCTCGCCGAGAACGAAGAGGGATTGGTCATTGTCGACATGCACGCCGCCCACGAGCGAATAACCTACGAGCGGTTGAAGACGCAGCTCCTCGGCGGGGCGGTCTCCCGCCAGCGCCTGCTGGTGCCGCTCGCCCTGGACGTGGCGGCCACCGAAGCGGATCTCGTCGAGGCGCAGCAGGGCGACCTCGAGGGCCTCGGCATGGTCATGGAACGCAGCGGACCGGCCAGTGTCGTCGTCCGGGAGGTCCCCGCACTGCTGTTCGACATGGACATCGAGCAGCTAGCCCGCGACGTGCTGGCCGACTTCGCCGCCTTCGGTTCTTCGGACATCCTTCTCGAACGGCAGGAGCGGCTGCTCGCGGGCACGGCCTGCCGCGCCTCGGTGCGGGCGAATCGACGACTCTCGATTGCCGAGATGAACGCGCTCCTGCGGGATATGGAGACGACCGAAAACGCGGGTCAGTGCAATCACGGTCGGCCGACCTTCGTCATCCAGCCGTTGGACGCTCTCGACCGGCTGTTCCTGCGCGGGCAGTGACGGGTTGGCCCGCCCCTCCGTTGTCTGACAACGCCCTGAACCTACCGCCCGTCGTGGCCTTGATGGGACCGACGGCGGCGGGCAAGACGGACGCCGCGCTCGGCATTGCGGACCTGGCGGCGGTGGATCTCATCAGCGTCGACTCGGCAATGGTCTACCGGGGCATGGACATCGGTACCGCGAAACCCGCCGCCGATGTGCTGGCGCGATACCCCCACGCCCTGGTCGACATCCGCGACCCCGTGGATACGTATACCGTCGCACAGTTCGTCTGTGACGCCGACGACGCGGTGCGCGCCTGCCTGGGAAGGGGCCGCATCCCGCTGCTGGTGGGCGGCACCATGCTCTACTTCCGTGCATTCAAGGCGGGATTGAATCGGCTGCCCGCCGCCAGCCAGTCGCTGCGCGACGACATGGCGGCGCGGGCGGAGACCCTCGGCTGGCCGGCATTGCACGCCGAGCTGGCGCGCCGGGATCCCGAGGGCGCGGCGCGCATCGACCCGAACAACGGGCAAAGGATTCAACGTGCGCTGGAGGTGCTCGAACTCACCGGCCGACCGTTGGGATACTGGTGGTCCAAGTCGGCCGTCGGCGCCGAGCGGCGGCTCGGTTGCCGGCTGGTCGAGGTCGCCATCGTGCCCGAGGACCGGTCGTTCCTGCATACTCGAATCGCCGACCGTCTGGCCGAGATGCTCCAGCGTGGCTTGGTGGACGAGGTTCGACGACTGCGGGCTACACCGGCGTTGTCGGTGGCGACGCCGGCGATGCGGGCCGTGGGCTATCGGCAGGTGTGGCGCCACCTCGATGGCGACTACGGCCACGACGAAATGGTGGAACGCGTAAAGGCAGCGACGCGCCAGGTGGCCAAACGTCAGTTGACGTGGCTAAGGGGTTGGGAAGGCTTGACTGCACACGTCGCGAACGGTCGACGGGCAGTTGCCGCGACCTTGCAAAACCTATGATGCGACGGCATAGTGTGCGCGTGTAACCTTGTCAAGAAGGGCGTGGCTGCGTGCGACCTTGACGTAGCAGGATTCAAGCGGCGTTCGCAGTTGGGCGAAGGGTTTGGAACCATTCAGGCGCACCCTTCGGCCCGAAAGCCGACGCACAGGAATCCAGCATGTCGAAAGGGCAATCGCTGCAAGACCCCTATCTCAACGCGTTGAGAAGGGACCGGACACCGGTATCGGTCTACCTCGTCAACGGAATCAAGCTGCAGGGCCAGATCGAGTCGTTCGACCAGTTCGTCGTAGTGCTTCGAAACTCGGTTAGCCAGATGGTCTACA
>CAZJRX010000152.1:0-1026 GCA_964548145.1 uncultured Pseudomonadales bacterium
CCGGGGTCTGTAGCACTTCCCGCAACCCAGCCTCTTCGATTGCTTCAACCGATAGTTCTACCAGCCCCCCTGGCACCGGATCGTCGCAAGATGGATGAAACGAATGTCGAAACGTCTTTGTGGTCACCGGTTCTTATTCCTTTCTCAAACCCGCAAGGATCCGGCGTGTCAGGCCAGGCGCGACGCGTTGTGATACTGCCGGACTCGCACTGCAGGCCGGATCCCCTATTCGTCGCCGTCGCACGCAAGGCTTCCCCAGCATATCTTGCTGAAGGGAATACGATACTCGAGACGGTGACACCGCGATGGCCAGGGAGGCTAACTCGGCAACCTTGGCAACTGTGGTTGGTCGCTCGGCGGCATTAAAATGTTCGCCGCGTCTACTCGAAACAGAATAGGCACGATCATCGAGTTGGCAAAAACAGTCTGTGGTTTCCCCCAGTGCAAAGAATAGATCTTGTTTACGCCGTTCGTAGCCGTGGTCGATCGTGGCGTCCCCGGGCCGGTATACACGAACATCCAATCGCCGGCGTTGACAACGCCGTCGCCAAACCAAAACAGATTGTCAAAGAACGGAACCGAACCGTTGTTGGTGGCGGCGTCATGCCTGCCTACCATGAGTCCGTATTGCCCCATGTTGACAGCGCGGTTCACGGAGATGGCGATGCACTCCTTGTTCGGCACGGCTCGGTCGAAGATCTTGACGACGGCCAACTCTGTAACGTCTCCTACGATCAACTGTCGGCTCCCTCCTGGGTTGCTCTTGGGTTCCTCCTCGGGATGACCCAGGCAGCCAAGACCAACGCAACGCCAAGGACCACCATCGCGATTTGACCGGAACCAGCAGCGAAGTCACCGAATGCTCCGGCACAAACCATGGCTGAACCCACCGTGACCCCGACGTTTCGAAGGTGTCTGTTTCCCCTGTCTGAGGCCAGACGCTCGTTCAACACGGCGTTACGCTGGCGCTGGTTTCCCAATTCGTTGCGGAGCGCATCTAGTCTTCCGTGCAGCTCAGCCTTCTCT
>CAZJRX010000152.1:1036-8806 GCA_964548145.1 uncultured Pseudomonadales bacterium
CAAGCTCGATGCGAAATCGCCAACCGCGACGGGACTCGTCGCAAGTCCCCTCTCGATCGTCTCAACGAGTGGCAAACCTAGTTCCGGCCTCGGCGGGAGGATCTCATGGTCCGGTTCCCGCTGACCGGTGTTGCTAGAACTGTCTGGTATAGGTACGTCGTCCATGGATCTTGGTAGTCGAGTCCTCACCCGAACGTGCAATCATAGCGTGTGCATGCGTGGGCCGCTGATGTGTTAAGCGCAGTGCATTCACCCAATCCGGTAGCTCGTGTTGCTCCCGCGCAACGATGTTCGGCTTGCCGATTCGCCTTCGGATCCAGAGCAGGTGCGTCATGTAGCTTGTCACCGTGCCCTCCGGGAAAATACACTGTAGGCACTTGCCTCTCGTGCTGGTGCGCTTCTAGATCCAACTCATGTGGATCCAGAATCCGGGTATTCTTGCCAAGTTAATCGGTGTCCTTAGGGGGAAGGTTCTACGGTTCGATCCCGTCGCGCCCAGAGGGCAGCACTTTCCCCTCCGGATAGTCCGCCCCTTCGACACTCCGATCCACGGACTCGCTCCAAGCCGTGAGTTCGGCCTTCATTCGCGCCGCGATTTCCGGCTCTCGCTCGATGAGGTTGTCTTGCTCGGATGGATCGTCGATCAAGTTGTACAACTCCCACTCTTGGGTCAAGGAATCGAAAGCCGCCTGGTCCCACACGCCGTCGACCATTGCCTTGTCGTAGTCGCGGTAGTAGATGAGCTTGTAGTCGTTGTCGAGCCAGCCCAACTGGCCGAGAACGCGAAAGCCGATGGGCTGATTTCGCCGCGGCGGTTCGGTGTCGAAAACGGGCACGAGAGAGATGCCGTCGTGGACCTCGTTCATGTCGTTGGGGTCGAGGCTGGCCACTTCGATGAGTGTGGGGAACATGTCCAGCGTGCTGGCCGGGAAGTTCGAAATCCTCGGTTTCAGATGACCGGGCCATTCGATGATGCCGGGCACGCGAATCCCGCCCTCGTAGAACGAACTCTTGAAGCCGCGCAGATGCCCCGTGGAATCCGGCTCCACGCCCGGCAACACCTCCCCGGTCGATGCCCTAGTCACGGAAAACGTCGGGAGTCCGCCGTTGTCGCTGGTGAACCAAACCAGCGTGTTCTCGGCAATTCCTAGGTTCCTCAAGCCCTGACGGAGCGAGCCGATGGAACGGTCCATGGCGACGATTTCGCCGTGGTGGATGCGGGAGGCTTCCGGCAGACCTTCGAACGCTGCCATGTCCTCGTCGAGGGCCTCGAACGGGCGGTGGGGGGAGGCGTACCAGATCAAGACGAATGCGGGTTTGCCCTGCTTGTGCGCCTGTTCGATGAAGGCGAGGGCCTCGTCGACCAGGATTTCCGATGACTCGCCTTCGATGCGCCCGGCCGTTCCGTTGCGACTGAACAGCGGATCGAGGTTGAACTGATTGGTTTCGCTCAGCCAGTAGTCGAAGCCGAGTTCGCCGGGATGGTGCGGGTCGGACAGCGGCATCGGGTGGTCCGGCGTGTTCACGGTGTTGAGGTGCCATTTGCCGAAGTGCGCGGTCGTGTTGCCCGCGTTGCGAAAGGCTGCCGACAGCGTCATTTCCTGCTTGTTGATGGAACTGCCGACAGTGGCAACGCCCGTGCGGTCGTTGGTTCGGCCGGTCAGCACGGTGGCGCGGGCGGTGGAGCACTGCGGCGCACCCGAGTAGAACCGGTCCATGCGCAGACCGTTCGCGGCCATTGCATCGAGATTCGGTGTCTCGAGGACCGGGTGGTCGTAGTAGCCCGTTTGCGCCCAGCCCATGTCGTCGGCCATCACGAGGATCACGTTGGGCGCAGCCAGTACGCGAGTGGCGAACAGGCAGGCGAAGAGACCGACGGACAGTCGTGACATTGTGCTCATAGGGGAACTCCCGGCTGAGAGCGCTGACAGGTAACCCGACGCTCAGTCTACCGGCTTGCGCCGTCTCGCTGTCTAGGCACCAGCATGTCCGGCGCGAGCGACCGCGCGCCCTAGCCGGCACGATGCGGTCGCCCTTCAATCGATTTCGATCTACGTCGTTGCGGCTTCGAGACGACGCAGGAAGTCGGCCTCGTCGCGACACGCCAGTGCCGCGCGCATCAAATCCCGACCGGCGATGCTCCCGATCACGCCCACACTGGCGGCCAGACGGTTCGAGGTCGCGATGCCACGCGCGGCCAGGGTTTCGGTAAGCATCTCAAGGCGGCTCTCTCGCCAGCTCCCTTCCCGTTCGATCCGCAGAAGGGGATCGTCGTCGGCGCTCGTGCCGCCCTCCTCGCCTAGCCGTTGCCCGATGCGTCGCAGCACATCGACGGTCGACGCTGTAAGGGCGGTCTCGTTGAGTGCCGCATGAATCTCGGTTGCCGTCCATGTCGGGAATGCCCGGCTCTCCGGGGTCTCTTCGTAGCCTTCAGGACCCAGGACGCGGATGACAGTGCCGGGTTTGCGGTTCGGCCGGCTCGGGGCGCGATTCTCCGGGAACTCCACCCAGAGCTCCGCGAAACCCCATTCCTGGTAGAGCCCCATCTTGCGGGGGCGCACGTCCGTGGTCAGGTCGACTTCGAGCACCACGTCCGGCAGCTCGTCGTGACCGACCTCGATCGCGTGGCCGAGTTGCCGGACCCGGTTCGGATGCAGGTAGAGCACCTGATCCGCCTGCATGATGCGGTGCCTCTCGCCCTGGTCGTCGCGGACCAAGAGATCGCCGCTGCCGAAGGACTCGATGGGGGCACCGCGCACCGCCGCGATGCGTTCCGTCAGACGAGCGAGTCGCTGTCCCGGCAGTTCGTGGTAGACGCTGGTCGGCTCGCATGCCGTCCAGGCGATCTCGGTTTCCGCGTCCCAATATTCGAGGCGGCCCTCGTAGTCCGCGATGTCCTCGCGGGGAATGTGTATCGGTCGGCAGCCGGGGAAGCCGGCAGCCACACCCGCGTCGAGATCAATCGCGCCGTCCTCCTGATCGCGAACCGCCTCCGCCATGTGCTCCTCCGTCGCCGATCCGTGCAGGCGTCCGCACCCCGGACGCCAGCCAGATCGCCGCGTCGGTTCGCCCTAGATTCCGACGAGATTGGATCACGGGATCTAAAATAAAGTCAATAGAAACAATGGGTTCGCACACTATTGCACGAACCAGACGGGCGACGACAAGCGTCGCCCCTACGGGTCGGGGAAGTTCCACCGCACCCAGTTCCATTGGAACATGTCGTTGGTGGCGTCGTTCCAGCCGACGAAACGTGCCTTCATCTCGTTCAGGACATCGGCATGGTTGGGGTCGTCAATGAGGTTGTTCATCTCGGCCGGATCGGCACGGAGATCGTAGAGTTCATCCAGGTCGTGGGGAAAGTAGACGTACTTCCAACGCTCCGTCCGCACCATCCGCTGGCTACTGTAGCCCCACACCTCGCCGTGGCTTTCGCAATAGACGCTGTCCGGCCAGTCGGTTGACGTTTCGCCTTCAACGAGGGGTACCAGGCTCCTTGCATCCAGATCGTCCGGCACCTCGCCGCCGCCCCATTCGATCAAGGTCGGCATCAGGTCCATCAAGCGAACGAATTCGGACACTTGGCCGTGCCGGGCGCCCGGGACCTTCGCCAGCAACGGGATGCGGAAAATCTCGTCGTACATGGTCCCGGACTTCTCGAAGTGCTTGTGGCTGCCCGTGGCGTCGCCGTGGTCCGTTGAGAACAGGAAGATCGTGTTGTCCTCGATGCCGCACTCCGTGAACGCATCCCGCACCCGGCCGACGCAGTCGTCGATCAAGGTGACGTCGCCGTAGTATTTCGCAACGACCTTCTGCCACCAGGACCAGTCCTTGTCTTCGAGGTGCCACTCCCGGTGCTTGCGCAAGTGTGCGGAGGGTTTGCCCTCGAAGGTCTCGTCGAAATTCGGCCACGGCGGAATGGACTCCGGGTCGTACATGGAGGCGTAGGGCTCCGGGACCATGTTGGGAAAATGCGGTGCGACGTGGTCGATGCGCAGGAAGAACGGCTGATCCCCGTCGGCCCTCTCGCGCAGCATTTCCAACCCGACGTCGGTCAGTTGCCAGGTCTTGCCCTCCTCCTTGGGATGGGGATTCGTTCCCGCGACCGCGAATTTCCCGCCGGGGAACTCGATGATCGACTCGTCGCCGGGAACAGATCCCCGGGCGGCACGTCCCTGCCTGTGGCGGTCGAATCCGAATTCCATCGGTGCGAGATCCTGATGCACATGCCACTTGCCCGCGTAGTCGAGCACGTATCCCGCCGGCCTCAATCGGCTGGCGAAGGTGGGCGTGTCGGGCGAAAGGCCCCGGCACCAAGCGGGCGCGATGTGTGTGTTGATCATCACCCCGTGGTTGTGCGGGTAGAGTCCCGACATCAGGGAAGCCCGCGACGGCGAGCACACCGGACTCACCGTGTAGGCCTGGTCGAATTGCGTTCCCTCGGCGGCGAGACGATCAAGATTCGGTGTCTTGCAGATCTCGTTTCCGTAGCAGCCCAACGCATCGCGTCGTAGCTGATCGGTCATGAACAGAACGATATTGGGGGGCAAGTCGGTGTCCCTCCGATGCGTAGGTTGAATCGGCGAACTAGGATACCGTGAACGCGAACGGTGCTTGGGTCGGAGTCTTATGGTGGGAAGGCGGACATGGCCAAGTTGATTGCCCGTATTCGTCGTCGGGCTACCGCTAATTGTCGGTCGCAACCGGATGAGGAGCGCATCAAGCACTACCGCTGACCCACAGGGAACCATCGTCGTGCGCCAAGCCAATGGTCAGGCGAGGGACGCTGGCATCGGCCGACATATCGGGCCACACTCAACGGAGTCGGGGAACGGGGTTTCCTATGCACAACGTCGACAGGCGTGTCACGGCGCTTGTCATTGGTGTCTGCTTTGCAGTTGCGATTGCCACGACACCGTTGGTCGCCGCCGACGAAGGCACCGCGGCGGGTGAGTGGCGCCACCACGGCAGCGATCACGCGTCCACCAAGTATTCGCCGTTGAGCCAGATCGATGCCGGCAATTTCTCGACGCTTGAAGTCGCCTGGCGGTGGGCATCCGCCGACCGGAACATCCCGTACGGGGACGGCGGCCGCTACTACACCGGCGACTACCGGGCCACGCCGCTCATGGTCGGCGGGCGGGTCTATGCCGCCACTTCCCACGGCCAGGTCGCGGCCCTCGACCCCGCCACCGGGGAGCAGCTATGGCTCTACGACCCCAAGAGCTACGCGAAGGGCCAACCCAATATGCAGCCGCTGCAGACCCGGGGAATCGAGTACTGGACCGACGGCAAGGTCGAACGCATCTTCGTGGCGACACTCGGCAAACAACTGGTCTCCATCGACATCGCGACCGGAAAGCCGGACCCCAACTTCGGCGACAGCGGCATCGTCGATCTCGCCGGTGACCTCGGTCCCGGCGACTTCGAGATCAACAACATCACCCACGGCGCGCCGCCCATCGTGGTCGCCGACACCGTGGTCGTCGGCTCGAAGATCTTCGACTACGGCATGCACAACAACAGCCCGCCGGGACATATCCGCGCCTACGACGCCCGGACCGGCAAGTTCAAGTGGCGGTTCCACACCATTCCGCGGGAGGGCGAACCGTTCGTCGAGACGTGGGAGAACGACTCCTGGAAGAAGGCCGGCAACACCAACGCCTGGTCGATGCTCGCGGGCGACGACGAGTTGGGTCTGGTCTACCTGCCGACTTCGACGCCGACCAACGACTACTGGGGCGGTAAGCGACCCGGCGCCAACGTCTACGCCGAGAGCATCCTTTGTCTCGACGCAGATACCGGAAAACGCGTCTGGCATTTCCAGACGGTCCACCACGGGGTCTGGGACTACGATGTCGCCGCCGCCCCCAACCTCGTGGATGTCGTCGTCGACGGAAAACCGATCAAGGCCGTCGCGCAAGTGTCCAAGACCGGCTTCACCTACGTCTTCGACCGCGTCACCGGCAAGCCGGTGTGGCCCATCGAAGAGCGCCCCGTGCCGCAGAGCGACGTTCCCGGCGAGAAGACGTACCCGACCCAACCGCATCCGACGCAGCCACCGCCCTTCGAGCGTTTGGGGATAACCGAGGACGACCTCATCGATTTCACGCCGGAACTCAAGGCCGAGGCCATCGAGATCGCCAAGCGCTACCGGCTCGGTCCGATCTTTACGCCTCCCATCGTCAAGGACGCGGGCGGCAAACTCGGCACCCTGGTCGTGCCCGGGGCGGCCGGTGGCGCCAACTTCCCCGGCGCGTCGGTGGATCCCGAATCCGGATTCCTCTACGTCGAATCCCAGACCAGACCCATCGGCATGGCCGTGGTACCAACGGAGCCCGGCACGTCCGATTGGGACTACGTCATCGCCTATCAGCCCTCCCCGGGTCCGCGGGGGCTACCGCTCGTGAAACCACCCTATCGACGTATCACGGCAATTGACCTGAACACCGGCGAGCACGTCTGGCAGATCCCGTTCGGTAACGGCCCGACCAACCATCCCGCCATCAAGCACTTGAACCTCGGCCCGCTGGGCAGCCCCTACGGCGATACCGTCGCGGAAGGCGGCATCCTCGTCACCAAGACGCTACTCATCAGCTACCTGTCGAAACGGGGCGAACTCGGTAGGCAGGCACGGGGGACGTTCCTCCGGGCGTTCGACAAAAGGACCGGCAAGTTCTTGGGTGAAGTAGGCGTCGAAACCCGCCTCCGCGGGGCATTGATGACCTACATGCACGAGGGCCGGCAATACATCGCCGCAGCGGGCGGCGGGCGCCGGGGAGACGGCGAGTTGGTGGCGTTCGCGTTGCCGACACCGTAGGACGGGCCGAGGAGTTCGCGCCGCTGAAACGGCACGAGTGCCGTGGCAGGGCGCGAAGTCCTGGGGCGGTAGGGGCAGGGGCCGGACGGCGAGGCACGAGCCGTCTGGCGGCGTTTTCCCGTCCCCGCGCGCCCTTCGGGCGCGTTGGGGTCGCCCCCTACGGGTTTGGCTCCAAACGTGACCAGAATTCGTCCGCACGGGCGGCATCCACCTCGCCGTCAATCAGATCCATGAGCTCGTCCTGGTCGAGCGCCGCCGAACGCGCCTTCACCCGTTCGATCGCCGCGACCGAGGCGATGATGCCGAGAACCGCCGAGCCCAAGTCGTGCCTAGTTCGACCCGTATTCGGTGCCGCCGTCCCGGAACACTCCGCGTGGACCAGGTTCTCCGCCGTCGCTTTGCTCATGCGCAGCTCCACCGTGACCTCGCTGTCGGCCTCCGATGTCGACGCCAGATGGACGACCCAGCGGGTCGGGGACGGATGCCTTACCGAGGCCATTGTTCGTACCTGCCAAAGTCGGGAATCGGCACCGAGCGTATGGCGGGGCGGGTGGCGGGGCAAGGCCGAGCCTTGTCACATGTGACATGAGCCTGAACTCAGCACGTGGTTCCCACGTGGCATGAACCTGAACGGGGCGGGTTTGGGATCATCGGAGGATGATCTTGAACCTCGACACCGAACGATTGTGGACCTTGGCCGAGGTCCGCGCTTTTCTGGACGGGAGCGATCCCCTGGTCAACCGCTTCACCCGCGACGTGCTGTCGCCGTTCCTCAACTACCACCGCCCGTGCCACTTCCCCGTCGAGGTCGTCGGCGACGACGGCCGGGTGACCAAGCGCTATCCCTACGCCAACGTGGCGACGCCCTACGAGAAGCTCAAGTCGCTCGACAACGCCGCGCAGCATCTCAAGCCGGGCGTCTCCTTCGCCGAACTCGACGCCCTCGCCCT
>CAZJRX010000153.1:0-5997 GCA_964548145.1 uncultured Pseudomonadales bacterium
TACAGGCAACGGCAACGCCGGCGAACTCCTGCCGGGCGTCGCCATCATCGCCGACAACACCTGGTCGGCGATTCAGGCGAAACGTGCGCTCAAGGTGGAGTGGGATGAGACCGACGCGTCGAAGGACAGCTGGAGCCATGCCAAGGCCGAGGCCGCCCGGTTGCGGGAGGAGTCTGCGCCGGCGGTGGTGGTGACCGGCGACGTGGATGCGGCATTCGCAGCCGCTGCCGGCAAGGCCAGCGGCTTCTACAGTTACCACTTCGTCAGCCACGCCACCCTCGAGCCGCAGAACTGCACCGCCTGGTACAAGGACGGATCCCTGGAGCTCTGGGCGCCAACCCAGACACCGGGGCAGGGCATCGCAAGCGCAGCGAAGGTTGTCGGCATCTCGCCGGATCGGGTAACCCTGCATCAACTGCGCGGGGGTGGTGGTTTCGGCCGCCGGCTCTACAACGATTTCACCTGCGAGGTCGCCGCGATCGCCAAACGTGCGGGTGTGCCGGTCAAGCTGCAATGGACGCGTGAAGACGACATGGCGTACGACCTGTATCGGGCCGGCGGCTTCCACCAGATGGACGGCGCGGTGGATGCGAACGGCAGGGTCACGGGTTGGCGGGACCGGTTCATCACCTTTACGAACGACGGCCGACGTCCGGTGAGTGGTGGCGGGATGAGCCCAGGCGTGTTCCCGGCCGGCCTGGTCGACAGCGTACGGGTGGAGCAGACCGCGCTGCCATGGAAAAACCGCTGCGCCGCCTGGCGGGCCCCGGGCTCCAACGTGTTTGGCTTCGTGGTGCAAAGCTTCCTCGACGAGCTGGCACACGCGGCTGAGCGGGATTCGCTGGAGGTGCTTCTCGAGGTACTCGGCGAGCCCCGCCAGATGGGTGGCCGGCGCGGCATGCATACGGGGCGTGCGGCGGGCGTGGTGAAACTGGCCGCGAAGGAAGCGGGCTGGGGTCGCGACCTGCCGGATGGTCATGGCATGGGCGTCGCGTTCTACTACAGCCATGCCGGGCACATTGCCGAGGTTGCCGAGGTCAGCGTCAACGACGACAGAGAGGTCAAGGTTCACAAGGTGACGGTTGCGGCGGATGTGGGCCCGATCGTTAATCTGAGCGGCGCCGAGAACCAGATGCAGGGCTCGGTGGTGGACGGCTTGTCGACCATGTCGGGGCTTTCGGTGACGTTCGAGAACGGGCGTGTCCAACAGAGCAACTTCGACCGCTACCCGATGCTCAGGATGCCGTCGACGCCGGAGGTGGCCGTTCACTTCGTAGACAGCGACTACCCGCCCACGGGACTAGGCGAGCCGGCGCTGCCGCCCCTGGCACCGGCCGTCTGCAACGCGATATTCGCCGCCTGTGGGCACCGGATCCGGACGCTGCCGATCAGCGAGGAGGGCTTCTCCTTGGCGTAGCGCTCAGCTTGTAGGGGGCTCGGGGTCGACCACCTTGGGTTTGGCCCGGGAACGGGCTGGCGTTTGATACTGACCGATAGCAGACGGGTGGGAGAACGATATGGCTGAATGGTTCGCCGAGCTTTCCGGGCTTCAACAGACGCTCTTCGTGATCGCCGCTATATCCACTGCGGTGTTCGCAATCCAGGTGATCTTCACGCTGTTCGGGATTGGCGAGATCGACGATTTGGATCTCGGCGAAGGCGGCGGCGAAGGGACGCCCTTCGGGGACATCTTCACGATACGCAACGGCGTTTCATTCCTCATGGGGCTGTCGTGGGGCGGCCTGATGGCGTATAGCTGGGGTCTCACCCATGCCGTCTTCACCACCCTGATCGGGATTCTCGTGGGTTCGGTCTTCGTTGGCGTCAACATTGGTTTCCTGGCACTGATGGCCATGGTCAAGCACGAAGGCAATGTGAATCTCGATAACGCCGTCGGCCGGGAAGCGCGGGTGACAGTCGCCGTGCCGGAGGGACGCTCGGGGGTGGGCAAGGTCAGCCTGTCTTTGCAGGGGCGCCTCAAGGAGTATCACGCGGTAACCGATGGCCGTGGACTGCAACGCAATTCAGCCGTCACCGTCGTAGACATTTCGGGCAGCCAGTTGGTGGTCGCCACCTTGTAGCCCGGCGCTGCGGATCAGTTGCCGCCGTATCCACGCGGATCAAAGTAAGGAGAACGCCGTGTCCCTATTCGACCCAACAGTCTTTGTCATCGTCCTGCTGGTGGTCCTCGCCGTGGTCGCCGCCATCGCAGCGATGCGCCGAATCAAGACCTGTCCTTCGGACCGGATTCTCGTCAAGTACGGCCAGGTCGGCGGCGACCGCATGGCCAAGGCGATCCACGGTGGCACGACGTTCGTTGTGCCGGTCGTTCAGGGCTACCGCTTCCTGGATCTGACGCCGATGACCGTCGACATCGACCTTCGCGGCGCCTTGTCCAAGCAGAACATCCGCGTCAACGTCCCTTCCCGGTTCACCTTCGGTATCGGCACCATCCCGGAACTGATGAACAACGCCGCCGAACGGCTCCTGTCGCTGGACACCCGGCAGATCGAGGACACCGCCAAGGACATCATCTACGGCCAGTTGCGGGCCACGATTGCCATGATGGATATCGAGGAGATCAACGGCGACAGGGAGAAATTCGAGTCCCGCGTGCTCGAGAACATCGAGTCCGAACTGATGAAGATCGGCCTGCGCCTGATCAACGTCAACATTTCGGACATTACCGACGAGTCCGGCTACATCGAAGCCCTTGGCCAGCGGGCCGCGGCCGAGGCGATCAACAAGGCCAAGGTTCAGGTCGCGCAGCAGGAGCGCGATGGGGCGGTCGGGTCGGCCCAGGCCGAACAGGAGCAGCGGATCAGCGTGGCGGAGGCCAATGCCAGGGCTGTGACCGGCGAAAACGGGGCCAAGGCGGTGGAAGCCGCGTCCGGCGCCGACCTGCGAGAGGCCCAGGCCGAGGCCAAGCGCCGGGGCGATGCGGCAGAAGCTGTCAAGGCGGCCGCCGCCGAGGAGGAAGGCTATGCCGCCGAGCAGCAGGCGGAGGTGGCCAGAGCCGAGCGCGACCGCGCCACCGAATACGCCAACATCGTGGTACCAGCAGAGATCGAACGCGACCGGGTCCGTACCGAGGCCGAAGGCCAGAAACAGAAGGAGGTCCTGGCCGGCGAGGCGGAAGGCGAGGCGATGCAGGCGAAACTCGCGGGCGAAGCCATGGGCCGCATGGAGATTCTCACCAAGATGGCCGATGGCTTCCGCGAGATTGTCGGCGCGGCAGTGGGCGATCCCGACAAGGCCGCGCGCCTGATGATCGTCGACAAGCTCGAGGAGATCGCCAAGGTCCAGGCTAGCGCCATCAGCAATATCGACTTCGACAAGGTCGTGGTCTACGACAGCGGCAACGGCGACACGGTGGGGAATTTTCTCGGCGGATTGACGAAGGCTCTGCCGCCGTTCCACGAAGTCGCCAAGATGGCGGGAATCGAACTGCCGGCGTTTCTGGGCGAGATGTCCGCGGGCGGCGGTCCGGCCAAGGTGCGGGTCGCCATCGAGAAGGGCTCTGCGGAGGCGAGTCCAGGCGCGGACACCGACGCGCCGACGACATCGTCGGATTAGCACAAGGCCGCACGGTTGCGCCGTCGGATCCACGGCGTCGACGTCGTCGGACTCCACGTCGACGCGGAGACCCGCTGCGCGCACTACCACGGTTCTTCGGATGTCGTCGCAATCCGCCTCAAGTGCTGCGATGCGTGGTATCCGTGCATCGACTGCCACCGGGCACTGGCGGGCCACGAACCGGTGGTATGGCCCATTGCCGAGCGCGACGAGTTTGCCGTCCTTTGCGGGGCCTGCGGGATCCAACTCGCCATCGCCGACTACCTGAACTGCGAATCAACCTGTCCGAACTGCGGCACCGGCTTCAATCCCGGGTGTAGGCTGCACCATCACCTCTACTTCGAGACCGACCGTGCCTGACCGTCTGGCCGTTGACATCGGCGGCACGTTTACCGACGTTGTCCTCGAGACGGGCGAGCGTCGGGTAACGACGAAGATGCTCACGACCCACGCCGAACCCGCCAACGGCGTGATGGACGGCCTGGCCCGGGTCCTTGAGCAGGCGGGGACGACGTGCGACGCCATCAGCGTCGTCCTGCACGGCACCACCCTTGCCACCAATGCGCTCATCGAACGGCGCGGCGCCAAGACCGTACTGATTACCACCGAGGGTCACCGGGACGTGCTCGAGATGGCCTTCGAGAACCGTTTCGAACAATACGACGTGAACATCGACCGTCCGCAGCCTCTGGTTCCCCGGCGATGGCGGTTGCCGGTGCCCGAACGCGTGAACGCCGGCGGCGAGGTTCTGACGCCCTTGGACACGGCGGCGGTGCGGGCATTGATTCCGCAGCTTGTCGAAGCCGGCATCGAAAGCGTTGCGGTGGGGTTCCTCCACGGCTATGCCAATCCCGCCCACGAGCGGCTCGTGCGCGAGATACTCGACGCGGAACTGCCGGACCTCTCGATTACCCTGGCGAGTGACGTCTGTCCCGAGATCCGCGAGTTCGAGCGCTTCTCCACGGCCTGCGCCAACGCCTACGTCAAGCCGTTGATGTCACGCTATCTGGCCGATCTGCGGGATCGTCTCAACGACTTCGGCGTCCGTTGCCCATTCCTGATGATGACGTCCGGCGGCGGTCTGTGCTCGGTGGCGACCGCGCGGGAGTTTCCGATCCGGCTGGTGGAGTCGGGTCCCGCCGGGGGCGCAATCCTGGCCGCCCAGATCGCGGTCGAACTGGGGCTCGATCGGGTCGTTTCGTTGGATATGGGCGGCACGACCGCCAAGATCTGCCTCATCGACGACGGCGCGCCACTGCTGTCCCGGTCCTTCGAGGTGGACCGCAGCTACCGATTCAAGAAGGGCAGTGGCTTGCCGGTCCGGATCCCGGTGGTTGAAATGGTGGAGATCGGCGCCGGCGGCGGTTCGCTGGCTTCGGTTGATCGCCTCGGTCGTATACAGGTCGGCCCGCACAGCGCCGGCTCGGAACCCGGTCCGGCCTGCTACGGCCGGGGTGGCAGCCGGGCCACCGTGACCGACGCGGACGTGGTGCTTGACAGGCTAGACCCGGCGCGGTTTGCCGGCGGCACGTTGCATCTAGATGTCGATGCGGCACGCGACGCCGTGCAGGCCGATGTCGCCGAACCTTGGGGATCCGATGCGGTTGCGACCGCAGCCGATGCCGTCAGCGAGGTGGTGGACGAGAACATGGCTGCAGCGGCTCGCGCCCACGCGGCCGAATGGGGCAAGGAGATCGGTTCGCGGACCCTGATCGCTTTCGGCGGGGCGGCGCCGATCCATGCGGCGAAGATCGCCGATAAGCTCGAACTCGATGCGGTTCTCGTACCGCCTGCCGCAGGGGTCGGGTCGGCGGTGGGATTTCTCGCCGCACCCGTCTCCTATGAGGTCGTACGCAGCCGCTACCTGCGCCTGTCCGCGTTCGAATCCCAGGTCATGGAGGACGTGCTGGCCGAGATGCGAACCGAAGCCGAAGCCGTGGTCGGGCCTGTTGCCGAGGGCGAACTGGTCGAGTCGCGACGGGCCTACATGCGCTACGTTGGCCAGGGCTACGAAATCGCGGTGGACGTCGACGCCAGAACGGCAGCGGGCCTACGCGATGCGTTCGACGCTGCCTACGAGCAACTCTACGGTCGCCTGATACCGGGCCTCGATGTCGAGATCCTGAGTTGGACCCTGACACTGCGGGCCGCCCGGAGCGGTTCGGGAACCAATCGAATCTCACCAATCGCCGCATCCAAGCCGTCGGTCAGCCCCGTCCGGCCACCTCGCGCTTCCCGGGTCGCCCGGGACGATCTCTCGCCCGGCGATGAGCTCGTCGGTCCGGTCACCATCGTCGAGGATCAGACAACCACCGTCGTTCCCGGGGGTGTCGCGGCCCGGGTCGACGACTACGGCAATGTCATACTCCGCCGCGAGCCATGAACACCATCCGCGATCAACTGGTCTGGAACCGCCTGCTG
>CAZJRX010000153.1:6007-8805 GCA_964548145.1 uncultured Pseudomonadales bacterium
GACGGCATTCTCGGCGGTGGTCCGGGAAGCGGGCGACCTGTCCGCCGGTGTGTTCGACACCGTGGGCGCCATGCTCGCCCAGGCCGTTACTGGTACGCCGGGTCATGTCAACGCCATGGCCGCGAGCGTCGGCAAGTTCCTCGCCCGGTATCCACTCGCGGGGCTTGCACCCGGCGATGTGTTGCTCACCAACGACCCGTGGGACGGCACCGGGCACCTGAACGACTTCACCGTGGTCACCCCGGTGTTCAAGGAGGGACGCCCGGTTGCGCTGTTCGCCGCCACCAGCCACATCGCCGACGTCGGCGGCCGCGGCTTCGGACCGGACGCCGGCGAAGTGTTCGAGGAGGGCCTAAGGGTGCCGATCATGAAGCTCTTCGATAAGGGCGAGATCGACGAATCCCTGATGCGGCTGGTCGGGGCGAACGTACGCGACCCCGTCGTCGCGGAGGGAGATCTCTACTCGCTCGCCGCCTGCAACCACAACGGCGGCGAGCAACTTCTGAAGGCCATGCGCGACTTCGATCTCGACGAACTAGACGCGGTAGGGCAGTGGATCATCGACACGTCACGGAACGCCATGCACGAGGAGATTCGCGCGTTGCCCGATGGTGTCTACCAGCGGCGCATGATCGTCGACGGCTACGATGCGCCCATCGAAGTATCGTGTGCCCTCACCATCGCCGGCGACATCATCGACGTCGACTTCGCCGGCACCTCCGGACTGTCGCCATTCGGCATCAACGTGCCCCTGAACTACACCGAGGCGTACGCGTCCTTCGGCGTCCGCTGCGTGGTGGGCAACGACATCCCGAACAACGCCGGTTCCCTCGAACCGGTCACCGTGCGGGCACCCGTAGGGACCATTCTGAACGCGGAACCGCCGGCAGCGGTATCCGCGCGCCACGCGTTGGGGCAGATGCTGCCGGACGTGGTGCTCGGCTGTCTGGACCAGGCGATTCCGGGCGTCGTGCCCGCAGAGGGCGCGTCGTGCATCTGGAACCCGGTGCTGCGCTCCGTGGCGACCGCCGGCGGCAACTTCACAAACGATCCCTTCGTCATCAACCCCATCTTCAACGGCGGTACCGGCGCCCGGGCCGCCAAGGATGGGTTGTCGACCACCGCCTTTCCCTCCGGTGTTCGCACAACCCCGACGGAAGTGAACGAAGTGACCGCGCCGTTGATCATTCAGCGCCGGGAATACCGTCCCGGTTCGGGCGGCGCGGGGAAACACCGGGGCGGACTCGGGCAGACCATCGAGATCGCCCACGCCGAGGGCGCACCATTCGTGATCTCGAAGATGTTCGAGCGGATTCACCATCCGGCGCGCGGGCGTCGCGGTGGCGAAGCCGGTTCCCCGGGTCGCGTCTACATCAAGGGCGGCGAGGAACTGCGCGGCAAGGGACAGGATGTCATACCGGCCGGGGCCACCTTGGTGATGGAGACGCCCGGCGGGGGCGGAACCGGAAACCCGGTATATCGAGATCCGGATGCCGTGGCCCGAGACGAAGAGGCAGATCTGCTATAGGCATGGACGTCAAGGACAACGGGTCGTAGGGGAAGGGGCTTGTCCCGTCCCGCTGCCGAGTCTTCGGCACAACACTCGGTCGACGACCGAGACCTATTCGCCTTGCGCCGCCTCGCCGGGTTCCCCGTGCTCTTCGATCCAAACCTTCTCCAAATGCCGCGCGCCGCCTAGCGTATTGAACATCGCGTAATTGCCCTCGTGGCAGGCGTACTCGTAGAGGCTGGTATCCGTCCTGGGCCACGGATATTCGCCGGTATAGGGCGTCACGTGATCCGGGTCGTGCACAGTGAACCGGTAGAGCAGACGGTTCGCGTCGAGCGGCGAGAACCGTTCCACCACGCGCAGTCCTGCCCGCGGCACTGCGGCGGGATGGCGCAAGTCTATCAGCAGGGCGTTCCGACAGGCCGTCGACCGCACGCTCGGTTTTCGCGACACATCAACCGGGCCTATGCTTGTGCTGGCGACATCGGACACCAGTCCATGAGCTTCGAGCAATTCCGGCCAGCAAAGAGCTCGTGATAGTTACTGTTGTCTGAGCGATCAGGCGGTCGTCGAGCGGCGGGAGCGAGACCCATGGGACAAACCGGACCGTATCACTACCGACAATGCGGGCTAGCGGATGTGTATCTAGTCAACGGATACGAACGAAAGCGCACGGCGTACGGCGAGACAATCACGATCCACAGCATTGATGAACTGCATCGCGCGATCGGTACGTACCTTGTGGAAGAGAAGGACCACCTAACAGGTGCGGAGGTTCGTTTTCTCAGACACGAGAGTTTCGTCACGGTACCAAGCGGCTGGTGAGAAATGCGGGCTAGGCCTGTTGGTGCCCGGGGCCGGAGTCGAACCGGCACGGATTGCTCCGAGGGATTTTAAGTCCCTTGTGTCTACCAATTTCACCACCCGGGCGTGGTCGGTAGGATACGCGCCACGTGCTGTTGTTGCCCGTCAAGGGGCGGACGCCTATGCTTCGCGTCCACCGCCTAGGTGCCGGAACTGGTAGACGGGCTGGATTTAGGTTCCAGTGTCCTCGTGGCGTGGGGGTTCGACTCCCCCCCTAGGCACCACAACACGTTCGTCTGGTTCCGCTTTCCGCCCTGAAGTGCCCGTACGCTTGCGTGACGGTGCCACATTGCTCCTAGTGCTCCGTCAACCCCTAATCTTGGCGTCAGTGGCAGCCGGAGCGTTCCGGGCAAGGCGCGGTCTGCGCAGGCGTAGCGGGCCTACTCCAAGCAGCCGCAACGCGGTCCGGGACGCTCCGGCTGCC
>CAZJRX010000154.1:0-5113 GCA_964548145.1 uncultured Pseudomonadales bacterium
CCACCGGCACTCGGCCACCCTGCCCCAGGAGGACGTGCCGGGACAGACCACCGAGGAGATGGTGGCCGACTGCGACAATCCCGAGGTCTATCGGGAGGTCACCGGGTTGAACGACAGGTTCCCGTACCGGGAGACGCAGAGCGAGGTCGTTCCCCGCGCAAGCACCGAGACGGTCGCCGCCGGCTGACCGCACTGCGGCAATTCCCGTTTGGGTCCGCATTCGGGTAGCGTGCCCGCTTGGACCATGAAACAGGGGGCGTGATGGCTTCTCGACGCCGGCTGAGCGTCCTGACCATGTTTTCCTTCGGCATAGGCGAGGCGTCCGGTGCGTTCAAGAACATCGCCTGGGGCGTTCTGCTGCTGTTCTACTACCAGCAGGTGGTGGGCGTCGAAGCCGCGCTCGTCGGACTCGCCATCGCCATCGCGGTAATGATGGACGCGGTTACCGACCCGCTCATCGGAACCTGGTCGGATCGGATCCGCACCCGCTGGGGCCGCCGGCATCCGATGCTGCTGGTGGCGTCCTTGCCCCTAGCGGCAACGTTCATCGCGCTCTTCAACCCGCCCGCAGGCATGTCCGACCTCGGCGGCTTCCTTTGGCTCATGGTGTTCGGCGTGCTGGTGCGAGCCTCCTATACGTTCTACAACATCCCCCATCTCGCGCTGGGCGCCGAAATGGCGCACGACTACGATCAGCGCTCGACGCTGTTCGCCTATTCGGCCTTCATCGGGGCGATGTCCGTGGCCGTGGCCTACGGGCTCATCATGCGCTACTACTTCCCGACCACGGCCGAGTTCGACCCGGGTCTGCTGGCCGCCGACCGCTATCCGGTGCTGTCGCTGCACTTCGCTGCCATCATGGTCTTGGCAATCGTGCTGTGCGTGATCGGGACGGCGCGGGAGATTCCGAACCTGCGGGAAACGCAGAACCGGGAGCGGTTCGGCCCGTTCACGGTCTTCAAGGAAATGCACGCGGTGTTCACGAACCGGTCCTTCCGTGCGTTGTTCGCGGCCATTGTCCTCGGTGCCATCGTGGGCGGCGTCGAATCCGCCTTCACGCCTTTCATGGGCGTGCATTTTTGGGGGTTCACCACGGAAGACCTTTCCTACCTGGCGATCGTCGGGTTCATCGCGTTTCCCATTGCCTTCGTGCTCATCCCGACGCTGACCCGCCTCTTGGACAAGCGGATGGCCGTCATGCTGCCGCTGGCCTGTTGGATCACGGCCGTGAACGTACCTATCGTGCTGCGGCTCCTGGACGTGCCGTGGTATCCAAGCAACGAGTCGACCTGGGTATTGTGGATATTCCTCGGCGCATCCATGGTCGGCGCATTGGCCGCACCGGTTATCGGTGCCACGCAGAACTCGATGCTGGCCGACGTCGCGGACGAACACGAACTGGAGAGCGGCATCCGCCGCGAGGGCGTCCTCTACGCCGTGCGTGCCTTCTCCACCAAGGCAACGGCCGCATTCGGTACGCTGTTCGGCGGCATCCTGCTGTCCGCGATCGACTTCCCCGAGAATGCGACGCGGGGTTCGGTGTCACCCGAAACCGTTTGGAACCTCGGCCTGATCGCAGGACCGGCAACGTCCGTGTTTTCGCTGCTGGCACTCCTATTCTATCTGCGCTATCGGATCAACCGTCGCCGCCACGGCGAGATCGTCCAGGACCTTGATCGGATGCGCAGCGTGTCTGACGGCCATGCGCACGCCAGACTCCTCGAGCAGCCGTGATGTTCACACACCGGCGGCGTTTGGCGACACGCCTGGGCGACGCGCTCGTGCGACCGCGAGACGCCTCCGCCAAGGGCTACTGGCCCAACGAGGCTACCTGTTGACGAGTGCGCGCTTCACGTTTCTCCGGCGTGTACTGCGTTCGCAATATCTTCTCGCCGAGGTCGACGACCTCGAGCAGGGATGCCACGAACGCGCCCCGGTCGAAGCGCCTGCCCCGCCAGCTTTGGGCAACGTGCGCGTTAGCCCCGAGAACCATGCAGGCGATCAGCGTGGGCCGCAGGTCGAAAGTGCGATTCACGCCCAGATCCTCGGCGATGCCCTCGGCGAGCAATTCCCGGATCTGGTAGATCGCCTCCTGGGCTTCGGAGGTCGTCACCGGGAACCGGTAGCTGTCGTTGGGGAACACCAGTATCTCGGGCGACGATTCGGCATGGATCCTCACCCACTCCCGCCATGCCTGTAGCGCTTCTCCGTCGCGTTGCCGAAAGAACGCCTCGAACCGCTCGAGGGAGGCGAGGTGAATCGCGGCCATCATCGCCGACTTGGTCGGAAAGTGGCGCACCAAGGTTTGCAGATGGACGCCTGCCCGTTTGGATATCTCGGCAAGGGTCGAGCGCTCGTAGCCGTATTCGACGAGCACCCGATTGGCACTATCGAGTAGCTTAAGCCGTGTTCGTTCGCGTCGCGTGATTTTCATGGGGCCCGTTAGCCGGTGCCAGATACTACGCTTGCCTTCGCCCGTTCCCGTTACAGCCCCCTATTCAAGCACACATTCGCCCAAGTCGTATCCGTCGTGCATCCCAAGCCCAGTCCCAACCATACCGACCGAGCGCCTTTGCGCCGCATCAACGATTGTGTAAAGATTTACATTTAGTGGGTTGTCGATCGTCACCATGGGGGGCACACAATGACAGTCACTTGCCTGCTTCGCCTTTTCGGTCCCGTGCTGGTCGCGGGCTTTCTTTGGGGTAGCGCTTGTGCTTTGGCCGAGGAAAACGAGCCGGATGAAGATGCCGACGATCAAAATATCGAGGAGGTAATCGTCTCCGCAACCTACCGCGACACGCGGATGATGAATACGCCGTTGACGATCTCAGCTCTCACCGATGCCGACATCATCGCCAAGGGAATCGAGGACATCCAGACGCTCTACCAGTCCATTCCCGGGCTTGCCTACCGCACCAACTCCCAGACCTACAACACGCTGTCCGTACGGGGGCTGACACCGCCATCGGGCGGCGGCGGGGCCATGGTAGGGGTCTACGTCGACAACCTGCCGATGACCGACAGCAACACCGGCGGCCTGTCACAGACCCTAGGCGCGCTCTTCGACATGGCGCGTGTCGAGGTGCTTAAGGGTCCACAGGGCACGTTGTACGGCGAGGGCAACCTCGGCGGTTCGATTCGCTATATCTCGAAGAAGCCCGACCCGAGCGGCCTCGACTACTCGTTTCAGTCGAACATCGAGGCCATCGGCGAAGCGGACGGCATGTCCTACCGCGCCGACGGGATGCTGAACCTTCCCTTAGGTGAACGCATGGCCGCGCGGATCGTCGCCTACCGGCGCGACCGCGTCGGCATTCTCGACCAGGTGGCGCCACGCAACAAAAAGGATGTCGACACCTTCGTCGAGAACGGCGGCCGGATCAAGCTCGCCTGGTTCGTGAGCGACACCTTGGAGCTCACCGCCATGGCGAACATCATCAACGGCGAGTACGGCGGTCCCGGCCTCGGCTATCACTGCTTTACCGAGTCGACGCCTTCCGACCCCGCAGGCCAAGTCCCGGATTACGACCTTCCCGGGGTAACCTGCGCCGGACAGTTCGACCAGTTCGGGCGCGACCCCTATGTCACCCATCTCGCCCACCCAACGCACACCAGCGGCGGCGGCGACGACCAAGCGATGTACAACTTCAACATCGAATGGGAACTGCCCTTCGCCAAGGTGACGTCATCGACGTCGTTGTTCGACCGGGCGACCGACTATTCGGAGGAGACCAGCCCGCGCTTCTCGGCGGGCCTTCGAGGTCTGGTCAACCTGGCGTACTGCCTCGGCGCGGTCGCCGGGTGCGGGCCGGGCACGTTGGCGGGTCTCGGCGGCGACGGCTCCTTCTACCGGGCCACCGAGCGTTTCGTGCAGGAACTGCGGCTGGTGTCCAACACCGAGGGCCGTATGCAGTGGACGGTCGGCGCCTACTATAAGGACGACGAATCCCAAGGTTCCCGCCACACCGATTGCTACAAGGGCGGCTCGCCCCTCTACGATGGACTCGACACCCACTGTTTCCTGCAGTACTCGTTCCACCAGGGCGTGCCGATCGAAACCCAACGGGCGGTTGTACTGTGGTTGAACGCACTCGTCCCGGGCAACACCAACTACCGGACGTTCGGCGAGGAATCCGCGTTCGGCGAAGTGTCGTATCGATTGAACGATCAATGGGAGGTGCTCGTCGGTGCCCGTTCGGCTCGCGTCCAATACGACCTCGATGTCGCCCGGCCCGGCATCGATTCACGCAGGGATCCGGTCAACTCCCTCTCGACGGTGAGTCGATTCGTATCGCCGAAGGTCACCGTCACCTGGCGGCCGAAGGAGGACTGGATGATCTACGGCACCTACTCGTCCGGGTTCCGGCCGGGAATCGTCAATACCGGTCTGGCCGGCAAGATCGCAGAACTCGATGCGGTGCGCGCCGCAAACTCGATCGCGCAACAACACTACGACAACCTGGTGGACCTGCAGGACGTGGACGGCGACTCGGTACTCAATTTTGAACTCGGCATCAAGGCCACCGTCGCCGACGGACGGACGAGCTTCGTCGGTTCTCTCTACCGTCTCGACTGGGAGGACACCATCATCAGCGTCAGCGACTCGATCACCGATGTGACCGGCGTCACCCCGTTGCCGTTCGCCTACAACATCAACGGCGGCAGTGCCCAGAGCCAAGGCCTCGAGGTCGAAGTGAGGACGGTGCTGGCCGACAACCTGAGACTCAACATCGGTGGCGACTGGAACTGGAAGGCCGAAATCGGCGCTGCGGGCGAGGGTCGCTACGGCGGCGTCGACATCGTGCCGGGCAACCGGCTGGCAAACGCGCCCGAGTTCAGCCTCTACGCATCGCTCGTCTACGACTTCGTGCTAGCAGGCTACGATGCCCAGGCGAGGGTCGACGGCTACGCCATCGATGAATCCTGGAACACGGCGAACAACGAACGGCCCGCACCGGCCTACCAAACCTTCGACGTCAAACTGCTGATCGGTCGCGACGAATGGCAGTTGGGCGCCTACATCCGCAACCTGACCGATGAGACAGTGGTCTACGAGCTCAACCAGGTCGGCTACCGGTACGGGCGGCCCCGCACGTTCGGTGTGCAGGTG
>CAZJRX010000154.1:5123-8727 GCA_964548145.1 uncultured Pseudomonadales bacterium
CTATCGGATCTGAAAGGCGAACTAATCGTGGCGAAGGAGAGCAAGGCGCATCGCGAATCGCCAATCACGAGGCGGCTGCGCGGCGACAACGGATCGGCGCGGAAGCGCGTGCTGACGGAGATCGAAGCGTTGGGGCTCAACGATCATCTCCGGGAACTGGAGGTGCAGGGATTCACGGTTGTTGAGGGCGCCCTGTCCGATGAGCTAATCGAGCGCGCCAAGGTGGCCATTCTGCACCGCGTCGAATCGAAAAAGGGCAGCAAGATCGATCCCGCGACCGCGACCACCGAGGACTTCAACGGGATGGCCTACCAGCACTACCTGATCTTCGACGATCCGGTCTTCCCCGAGGTTCTTCTCCAGCGCAAGCCGCTCGCGCTGATCACGTATCTGCTCGGCGAAAGCTGTGTCCTGTCGTCGATGGGCTGTCACTTCAGGGGCCCGGGCGGCCTGCCGCTCGGCGTGCATGCCGATGGCGTTAGCGTGGGTATGACCGAGGTTTCGCAGGTTGCGAACTGCAACTACGCACTGACCCCCTACACGCAAGAGGCCGGCGCTCTAGTGCTGTTCCCCGGCAGCCATCGTCGGAACCGGCAGCCGACGGCCCACGAGAACTGGACCGTCAATGGCGCCACGATGGCCGAGGTCCTTGACCAAGGCCTCGAACCGAGTGAAATCGACGCACTGGAATGGACCGCCCCACCCGGTGCCGTGACGATGGCTCTCAAGCCCGGCGACGCGGCGATCTGGCACGGCAATTCGTGGCACGGCGGCTGGCGGCGCGACCTGCCCGGCGTGCGGATGAACCTCGCCGCCTACTTCTGTCGCCCCCACCTGTCCACCCAGGAGCGGCGCGGCGACACGCGCTACCCGGAGGTGTTCGAACGCTACGCCAACGAGCCCCGGTTCGCCCGGTTGATGGGCCAACGAGTTTTCAACGGCTGGCGCGACGAAGGACCGGACTTCACCGGTGCCAAGTCCGTACCCTCGGGTTTGTTCGACTAGACTCCTTGAACGCCGCTGATGTTCACACGCAGGTTGCATTTGGCACAGCGCGTCGAACTGCTCCTGGACGGCTCCCGTACTCGGGAGACGCGCTAGCCCGGATTTCTCACCAGTGGCCGCGATGATGCGCACCCTGGCGGGCGCGGCCGAGGATTTTGGTTCCGTGTGGACGTGCTTCCAGCACGCGCTCGCGACCGGGAGCCTTCAGCCGGGGAGCGCGAGGGGCTTGCCCCTCGCATGTAAAAGCATAGGCGCGTCGCAAGCGACGCGATGGACTACGTTTGAGGTCGCATGTGCGCACACAGGACAAAAAGACCGGCGAGGGTCGCCTGCGCGAAGCGCAGCCGGGCGCGGCCAGCGCGGTGTGTGATCGCTCAAATCCATGGGTAGTCTCCGCAATCATCGGATATGTAAAGAGTTCCGTCATGGCACCAAGCGGCTGGTGAGAAATGCGGGCTAGGGCTGTCATCCGCGAGTTCGAGCGAAATGCAGGGCATCCGCGGCCGAGCCGGCACCCATCGACATCGGACTCGATCCAGCGCACCGACATCGCTACCCTTGCGATCACCCACGTTCGAGCGAAACGCGGGTGGCCGCCCCGTCGGCGCTAGCACGACCGGGTGACCCGCGACACGAGGTCCGATGCTAAGACACGGATTGACCCTCCTCATCGGTTGCACATTTGGCCTCGATGCCGCAGCGGACCTGGCCGAGGCGGAATGCAGGCACGGCGTCTCCTACTTTGGCGAGTTCAAGTACCCGGAGGGCTTCGCACACTTCGACTACGTCAATCCCGATGCGCCGAAGGGCGGGATACTGGTTCGATCAATCGGGGCCAGTTTCAACAACTTTACACCGTTCATCGCCAAGGGCGTGTCCGCGCCCGGCATTGGGGTGATCGGCGAGCAGATCGCCTACGACTCGCTCATGCGCCCGTCGGACGACGAGATGGGTGTCTTCTACGGCAACCTCGCCGAGTGCATAGCCGTCAACGACGACGTCACCGAGGTCCGCATGCTGTTGCGCGACGAAGCGCGCTGGCACGATGGCATGCCGGTGACCGCAACGGATGTGAAGTTCACCTTTGAGCACATCCGCGACCACGCCTTCCCGGGCGTCAAGGCGGCATACGCGCCCATCGAGGCGATCGTCGTACTCGACGACAGGAATGTCCTCTTCCGCTATCGGTGGCCCATGAACCTGAACGCCGTGACGGCTCTCGGCAAGGTGGCGATCCTACCGGAGCACTATTGGCGCGACCGCGACAACAGCGTGACGACGATCGAGGC
Source organism: uncultured Pseudomonadales bacterium (assembly GCA_964548145.1). Classification (GTDB taxonomy): domain Bacteria; phylum Pseudomonadota; class Gammaproteobacteria; order Pseudomonadales; family Azotimanducaceae; genus VXYL01. The sequence continues at coordinate 7,418 of CAZJRX010000154.1, forward strand.
GCCATTGTCGAGCGGGCCTTACCGGGTCGGTCGCTTCGAGCTCGGCAAGTTCATCGAGTTCTGGCGCGTACCCGACTACTGGGCACGGGATCTCGGTTTCACCACGGGCCAGCACAACCTGGATGTGATCCGCTACGACGTCTACCGCGACGCCACCGTGCAGCGCGAGGCGCTACGCAAGGGCCTGATCGACGTGTTCGTGGAAGGCAGCGCCGCGCAGTGGGCGACGGGCTACGACCTGCCCGTACGGGACCGGGGGTTGCTCGAACTGCACATCCACGACTACCACGAATACATGGGCATCATCCGGGCGTTGGCATTCAATCTAACCGAGCAGCGATTCAAGGATGTGCGCGTCCGGGAAGCACTGACCCTCGCCTTCGACTTCGACTGGATGAACAAAGTGCTCGACTACGGCGCCTACGAGAAACCGCAGAGCTTCTTCCACGGCACGTTCCTGAACGCGGTGGGCTTGCCGACCGCTGCCGAGCTTGAACTTCTCGAGCCGTTTCGCGGGAAGTTGCCGGAGCGCGTGTTCACAGAACCCCCGTTTGCCGCGAGTGCCACCGGGCGACTGCGTGGCCGGCAGGCTATGCTGCGCGCGCAGTCGCTCCTGGCCGACGCGGGTTGGCGGCTCGATCGCGGCGCGTTGGTGAACGATGCGGGGGAGGTCTTCGAGATCGAGTTCCTCGTCGCCAGCCCGGCGCGGGAACTCCTACCCTACATCGCCCGGCTCCAACGGCTCGGCATCGACGCGCGTATCCGCCTGCTCGAGATCGCGCAATACATCAACATGCGTCGCCGGAACAAGGGCGATGCCGTGTTCGGCAGCTTGGCAACGGCAATGCCGCCGAACCAGGAAGTGGCGGCCTACTACGCGTCGCAAAGCCACGGCAACGCCAACTTCGCGCGCCTGGCTTCACCGGCTGTAGATGCACTCGTGGCACGGGTGCTGAGCGCACCCGATCGCGACGCTCTCGTCGCCGCGAGCCGCGCGCTGGACCGCGTGCTCTACTGGGGCTTTTACTTCATCCCCGTGCGGGCGGTTGAGGGCCAGCGTCTGGTCATGTGGAACAAGTTCGGCAGGCCGGAAACGTTGGCACTGAGCGGTGGATTCCCGGAGACCTGGTGGTGGGATCCCCAACGAGCTGCGCGCGTCGAGCAGGTACTCGCCGCCGACTGAAAACGCGCGAGCGCTCGTGCTCTCGTTGCCGACACCTTCACGAACCCTATGCCAATGCGGTCGCGTCCAGGAACAACGCCGCCAGACGGCTCGCACGCGCCCGCAAGGGGGCGCACTCGCCGTCCGG
>CAZJRX010000155.1:0-8684 GCA_964548145.1 uncultured Pseudomonadales bacterium
TACATCATCAACGAGATCCAGGAGGTGTACCGGCTGCAGGGCGTGACGATCAACGACAAGCACATCGAAACCATCGTCAGGCAGATGCTGCGCAAGGTGGAGATCGTCGACGCCGGCGATTCGGACTACATCCGCGGCGAGCAGGCCGAGTACGTCAATGTGCTGCTCGAGAACGAGCGTCTGAAGTCGCATGGGCTGAAACCCGTGGTCTACGAGCGCGTCCTGCTTGGCATCACGAAGGCGTCCCTGGCCACGGAGTCGTTCATTTCGGCGGCGTCGTTCCAGGAGACGACCCGGGTGCTTACCGAGGCCGCCGTGACCGGCAAGCGGGACTTCCTGCGGGGGTTGAAGGAGAACGTCGTGGTCGGCCGGCTGATACCGGCCGGGACCGGCTTGACCTACCACCAGGAACGCAAGCAGCGGCGCGAAGAGGAAGCCCAGGCGCGGCTGGCTCGGGAGCAAGGTGCGACCGCGGACGAGATCGAGCAGGCCCTGTCAGAGGCATTGAGCTCGAGTTGAGCGTCGGCTCGATCCGACGGGATCCGCCGGTGTTAACGCGCTTCGGACAACGCGGGTACCCTCGCCGGGCTTGACGCCGGGCGAGGGTTTGCGTAGCACGTGCCTCCTGTTTCTCTCCCATTGTGTTATTCAATGGCGACGGGGGAGCGAACGTTCATCGTGGCACCGTCGATCACAAACCGTCCTGAAGCGTGCAAACGGATCCTGATCCAGGACGCGTGCGAAGTCTGATTCTCGATGCAGGGACTGCTCGGCACGTACGGACTGCAATCGCTGAGGGGCGACCTTTTCGGCGGTATCACGGCAACCGTCGTCGCGCTTCCCGTTGCCCTAGGTTTCGGTGTCGCGTCCGGTTTGGGTGCAGCCGCTGGCCTCTACGGCGCCATCGCATCGGGTTTTTTCGCGGCGCTTTTCGGCGGCACCAGGTCGCAGATATCCGGCCCGACGGCGCCGATGACCGTGGCGATGGCCGTGATCGTCACCGGCTACGCCAGCAACCTTGCGGAAGCCCTCACGGTCGTCGTTCTGGCGGGCCTCCTGCAGGTGTTGCTCGGCCTGTCGAGGATTGGCCGATTCGTCGCCTACACGCCGCACATCGTCATATCGGGCTTCATGTCCGGAATCGGCATCATCGTCGTGGTGATCCAGCTACTGCCTTTCGTTGGCGGTGTCTCGGCGGCGGGGGGGGCGATTGGCGCGCTGGCCGCATTGCCTGCGGCTTTGACGGAGCTGAACGTCAGCGCGTTCGCGATTGCGTCGACGACGCTCGCCATCGCCGTACTTTGGCCACGGCGGTTCGCGAAGTACTTTCCCGCGCCGCTAGCGGCGCTGTTGGCGGGCACATTGCTCGGTGTTCTGTGGCTTGCCGATGCGCCGGTCATCGGTACGGTGCCAATGGGGCTGCCGCAGATGCAGGCCGAGCTGCCCGCGTTGAGTTTCCTGGCCCGGGCGGTGGAACCGGCGCTCATCCTTGCCTTGCTGGGGTCGGTGGACAGCCTGCTCGTGTCCCTGGTCGCCGACTCGCTGACGCGCACCCAGCACAGCCCGAACCGCGAACTGGTTGGGCAGGGCGTGGGAAACGTCGTCGCCGGCTTGATTGGCGGCGTCCCGGGGGCGGGGTCACCGATTTTGACGGTCACCAACATCCGGGCCGGGGGGCGAACCCCGGTGTCCGGCATCTGCTACGCGGTTCTGATGCTTGGCCTGGTTCTGGGACTTGGTCGTCTGGTCGAGCCCATCCCCCATGCCGCGCTCGCCGGCATCTTGGTGAAAATCGGTTGGGACATTATCGATTGGCGACTGCTGGCCCGGGTGCATCGATTGCAGCGCGAACACCTCGTGGTCATGTTGACGACGTTGGCTTTGACCGTATTCGTGGATTTGGTGACTGCAGTGGCGGTGGGGCTTATCGCGGCCGGTATGGCTCACGCACGTCAGCTCGAACGCCTGGAACTCGACAGCGTTGTTTCGGTGCCGGTCCTGGACCAGAAGTTCCTCGGCAGGATGGGTGTGCCGGATCCGTATTCGGCGCGGGTTGGACTGGTCGTGCTGAAAGGCAGCATCACGGTGGCTTCTTCGCACAAGCTTGTCGCCGTGATCGCCGAGGACATCAAGGATCACGAGGTCGTGATCTTCGACTTTTCGGGTACCTCGTATCTTGACGACAGCGCCGCGATGGTCATCGAACAGCTCATGGATGTCGCCAGGAGAGAGAATACGGCCTATATCCTGATGGGACTCTCCGGTACGGTTTCCCACACCCTCCATGCCCTCAACATTCTCCGGCAGGTTCCGCCCGCACAGCTTGTCGAAACGCTGGAGGAAGCCCGCAACGTGGCCCGAGCGCTGCTTTCGATCGAGGAGACGCCCGCCGACTGACACGTTGTTCCCCGGCCGGCCGTTGAACGTCCGCAGACCACCGGGCGCGAGACGAGGCGCGGGGAATCCGAGTATCCTCGGCAGAACCAGTCGCATGACGGGAACGGACTTGGCTACGCGGAAACCCCATGGCAACACGCTGCGTTGGGGCTTGATTGGGATCCTCGTGGTTGGTGTTGGCTTGGCGGACTGGTATGCGGGGGGCATGGTCCCGCGAATGGTCCTGGGGTCTGCCACCTTTAACGTCACGTCGTCGCCCGACGACGCTAGGGTGTTCCTCGATGGCGAGGCGGTTGGGCAAACGCCTCTTTCCGGGCACGCCGTGCTGCCCGGCGAGTTCGTGCTGCGCGTGGACCACCGTTTCCACGATGCCTTGGCGCGACGTCTGGCGCCGGGTCGGGGAGAGGTTATCGACATTCATATCGAGTTCCCGCCGTCGACGGGCAGCCTTGAGATATTGACGAATCCCCGTGGCGCGACCATTGCCATCGACGGCAAGCAGATTGATCGGCTCACACCGGTGCTACTGTCCCCCCACCCGACGGGATCCTTCGAGGTTACGACGTGGATCCATGGCCGGCAACGCAAGACCGAGACGATCGAGGTGTTGCCTCGCCAAAACGCGGAGGTCTCCGTCGACCTCGAACGGGTACCGATGAGCAAGATCTACGTCTCGCGCACACCCCGCGACGCCAAGCTGGAGATTGACGGTCTGCCGTATGAACCGGGGATGACCTTGCCGGTGGGTACCTACCGGCTGCAAGCCCGGCGTGTCGGCTACGCGTCCGTGGACAGATCGATCGAGTTCACGCGCGGTCGCAACGACCGCGCGATCAGTCTGGTGCGCCTCAAGGGAACCCTCGCCCTGGCCGTCAGGCCCACGGATGCCAGTGTCTCGGTCTCCTACCCCGACGGCGGCGGCTGGAAGCCCTATCGGGAAGCCATGGTCATCCCGACCGGTCCGGTAACGGTGCGGGCGGCCGCGCCTGGTTACCGGCGCTACGAACGGCAGCTCACGGTAGGACCCGGAACGCTTGAGCACACCATTCAGCTCGAGAGGTACCGGGTTCAACCCGGTCGCCGTTTCCGGGATGAGCTGGCGTCGGGCGGCGAAGGGCCGCTTCTAGTCGTGATCGGCACGGGCAGTTTCCGGATGGGTTCGACGAACGGTTCGCCCGACGAGAGTCCGGTTCGTACCGTGGTGGTGGCGGAACCGTTCGCCATCGGCGTGTTCGAGACGACCCGAGCCGAATACGGCAGGTTCCGTTCGGTCAATGGTTGGGCGGAGGCGGTCTCGGAAGCGATTCAACCGGACGACACACCGACCGTCGAGTCCCTGGAACGGTTGCCCATGGCTCGCCTGAGTTGGCAGGACGGTCGTGACTACTTGGCTTGGCTCAGCAGGGAGACCGGGCACCGGTATCGCCTGCCAACCGAAGCGGAGTGGGAATACGTGGCACGTGCCGGCACGACCGACGACTACTATTTCGGGTCCGATGCGGCGACCCTGTGTGCCCACGCCAACATTGCCGATCGCGCCTACTCGACGCGGTATAGGAAGCCGGGTGTGGCCGACTGTTCCGACGGTACCGTGCGTTGGGCCGTAGTGGGTAGTTTCCCCGCCAACGCTTTCGGCGTTCACGACATGATCGGCAATGTCGAGGAGTGGGTGGCGGACTGCTGGCGCGATGACTACCGAAATGCACCGACCGACCAGAGTGCCCGTCGTGGCAACTGCCGCACCCACGTCTTGCGCGGCGGCGCTTGGGATTCGACGCCCGATCAGGCCAGGGTGAGTTTCCGGTCGTTCAGCAGCCGCGGCAGCGGGACCCGGGGCGTCCGGGTCGTTCGGGAGCTATAGGCACGCCACCCGCCGCGTCCCGCGCTGATCGGGCGCGCTTGCAGGGGACGCCCTTGTGGCGTCCCGTGCTGATCGAACCGAGGCCATCAGACCGGCGCGGGTGAGCCGGAGGCGGCGTTCAGCGGATGGCGAAGGCGCGTCCTTCGGACGTTCGGACGCGACGGGCTAGCCTGGCTGGCCAAGAATCCGTACGACGGCAGATCTCAGTCCGCTGGCCCCCAAACCTCCTCCTCGTTGCGCTCCGCGACGCGGCGATCGTCTGGCTGGCCTCAGCCACCCTGAAGCTCGACAAATCGACGGTACGGACCTTTCAGGTTCGCCATCAACGCATCGTGGCTTCCCGCATCCCTGATCTCGCCGTCCTCCAGAAACACAATGCGGTCTGCCTTGCGGATGGTCGACAGCCGATGCGCGATCACGATCACCAGCCGGGCGGCACTCATCCGCTGCAACGCCCGAACGAGGGAATTCTCCGTGTGCGGATCGAGAGCGGCCGTGGGCCGGACGAGGCCCCGGGCAATGCAAAGCAGTTGCTTCTGCCCAACCGACAAGGTGTCCCCCGAACGGCCCAGAACGGTATCGAGGCCGTCGGGCAAGGCGTCGACGAAAGCGAGCGCGCCGGCGGTCGCGAGCGCCTCGCGCATGTCGTCCTCGGATGCCCGCTGATTCGCGAGAAGCAGATTGTCCCGGATCGACTCCGACAGGAGCAGATGTTCCTGGAACACGTAGGTGACCTGGCGTCGCAGCGACGACACGTCCACCTCGGCGATGTCTTGGCCGTCGATCAGCACGCGGCCACGTTCGGGGCGCACGAAAGCGGGGATGAGGTAGGCGAACGTACTCTTGCCGGATCCGGTCGGCCCGACGACGGCGATCAGCTCGCCGACATGCATCTCGAGGTCGATCCCTTTCAGGACGAGGGGACCTCCGGGGTACCTGAAGTCGACGTCCTCTATCCGAACCGATTGCGTGAGCGGACGCGGCGGTCGATATCGCGAACCGGTCGTTTCCGAAGGCAGGTCGATGAAGAAGAACACCCGCCGTACCGCCGCCGCGTTGGCCTGGAGGTTGATCCACGCGATGCCGATGGCCATCGCCGACTGGCCGAGCTGGATTGTGATGCCGAACAACACGCCAAAGTCGCCTGGTGTCATCAAACCGTCGATGATCCGGTCCGTGATGAGAATCGCCGCGAAGATCGCCGCCACGATCCCCGCGCCGGTTGTGGTGAGCTGGACGGCTATCTGCACGATGCGCACGTGACGGAAGCGACGGAAGGACTCGTTGCTCCGCGTCTCGAAACGGGCCCTCTCCCGTTCCGCCCCGCCGAGACTCTGCACCGCCGCCATGTTGCTGAACGTTTCCTCAACGGCGTTGGAGGTCGCGCTTCCCGCCGCCCGACTGCTTTGCTGAACGCGGCGGCTTAGACCTGAGAACGGAATCGTGAGCGCGAGGGCCGCCGGGACCATCGCCGCGGCGATCCAGATCAGCTCCGGCGCCACGGCGCCGTAGCTGTAGTGCATGAGATACAACGCGATCGCCGCACCGATGAGGGTGAAGAGCGGTGTCAACGTAAGCTGGTAGACCATCTCCGGCACCATCGGCGCGTCGTACATGACCCGATAAACCGCGTCGCCGATCCGGTGATCGTCGAGTGTGGTCATGGGCAGACCGGACATCCTTCGGTAGAGCCGCGTACGCAGGTCGTTGCTCAAGCGCTGGGAAAGCCTTACTTGCACAAGCGCGTCGGCGATGCCGAGCACCCCGGTCGCGGCGCTCCTGCCGCCGTTCAGGGCGTTCTCGGATTGAGTCGCGCTGTCTTCCCCCTGTGCGGGCTGCAGCCACATGCCTTCGCCACCCCACTCGAGAACGCGGCCGAAGCCGATCAGCAGCGCTACGATGCAGAGCGTCAGCACCCCCATGATCTCGAGCGGCGTGAAACCGTCCATGAAGGTCACCAGCGGCGTGACGTGGGGCGGAAACGCCACGGTGGTCGTGTCGAACGGTTCGCCGAGCAGCACCTGGTCGATGAGGATCTTGCCTAGCCACACCGTGTAGAGCCCCGGGATGAGGGCCAGGGCCGAGAACAGCAGCTTCAATCCGAACAGCCTAGGCGCCCGCAGCAGAATGCCAATCGCCGCCGGGTTGGTGATCTTCGTGTCGACGTCGATCCGATCATCGAAGCGACCGCCTCCGTCGAGGGTGGGGGCCTCCTTCGTTGCCGCCGACACGGTCATACGATCTGGTGCTCCGGCTGCGCCGAACCTACGGTTTCGGCATGCACCAAACGCCAGTAAGCGCCGTTTCGCGCCAAGAGCTCCTCATGCGTGCCCTGCTCCTTGACGACGCCATCGTCGAGAAAAACGATCTGGTCGGCACTGCGGATGGTGGACAAGCGGTGGGTGATCAGGAAAACGATACGCTCCCTGCCCCAGGCGCCCAGGTTCTCGAGCACGCGATGTTCGGTCTCGGCGTCGAGCGAAGCCGTCGGCTCATCGAGAATCAGAATCGGCGTATCGCGCACGACGGCGCGAGCGATCGAAAGCCGTTGCCGCTGCCCCGTGGATAGCTTGCTGCCTCGCTCGCCGAGCTCCGTGTCGTAGCCGTGCGGCATCGCCCGAATGAACTCGTCGGCACAAGCGACTCGAGCGGCCGACTCAATCTCGCGACGGGTCGAGCCCTCGCGGGCGTACGCAATGTTGTCGGCAACCGACGCTGCAAAGAGAACGTTCTGCTGCAACGCCGTGGCGATACTTGCTCGCAGGCTGGCGACTTTCAGTTCGCGCAGGTCCGTGCCGTTGATCGTGATCGCGCCGGCGTCGGGGTCGTAGAGCCTCAACAAGAGCGATGTGAGCGTCGTCTTGCCGGCGCCGCTCGCGCCGACGATCGCGGTCACCGTCCCGACCCGTGCGGTGAGGCTTGCGCCGAGCAGGATCGGCGTATCCAGCTGGTAGCCGAACCTGACGTTCGCGTAGGCAATCTCGCGGATCGGCGTTGTAACGTCCCGTGCATCCGAGTGCTCGACGACTTCGCGCTCTAGATCGAGTAGTAGGAATGCGCGCTCCAGGCCCTTGGCCATGTCCTGCAGCACGCTCCACGTCGCAGCGAGGGCGTGACCGTAGCCCATCGTCTCGTTCACCCGTGCGCGCGAGAACTCGAACGCACCGAGGTTCCAGACGGCAAACCCGGCGACGGCGATGGCGCCCGCCGCGAAGGTCGGCTCGGCGGCAATCGTCCAGCTGGCCATCAAGTACCACGCCGCCACCAGCAACAACCCGGTCATCACGACGACACCGCCCCACATCAGCATCGCGTTCAGTCGGAAATAGAAGGCCGCATTCAGCGCCATGGTCGAATCACGATCGAACCGGTCGGCCATGACGTGCTCGGCCACGTTGGCCTTCACGATACGAATCGCGGCAAACGCTTCCTGTATACGTGACGTCAGGGCGCTGTTCGTTTCCCGTGCCCGTTGCGATCGCCATTGGACCTGCGGCGTGAACCACGCGACGAACCAGACCACGGGAAGCGCGCCGACCAGGAAAACAAAACCGATGGTCGGACTAAAGATGCTGATCATCACGTAGCTGAAGACGAGGTAGCCGATTGTCTCCAGCGGGAAGATGATGGCCTGGTTGACGACGCTGGTGATCATCGCGCTGTCCTGAAAGACGCGATAGATCGCGTCGCCGGTGCGCGCGTGCGAGTGGTAACGCAGAGACAGATGCTCTGCTTTTTCGATCATTCGCACCCGCAAGGACTGATTGATCCGCTGCATGATCCAAGTTCGGTAGTAGTCCGAGAGCGGACCCAGGCTGAGCAGGAGGATTCCCGCGATGCCGAAGACGACCATCAGCCGGTTGCGGACGACGCGCCGTTCGGCGGTCGTCAGCTGCTCGCCCGGTCCGGTAGCCGCCGACGCGTTCGCCGCAGCCTGAGGCGTGATGTCCTCCGTCGCCGGCGAGCGGACGTAGTCTGCACCGAGCCTCAGCAGGGCCGCCTGAGCGGGTTCGAGCTTCTCGCCGACGAGCACCTTGTTGTTGAAGACGTCGAACCCGATTAGACCGGCGCCAACCAGAACGCCCTGCGATGCAAACATCAAACCCACCAGGGCGATCAGGTGACGCCATTGCGGGCGCAGGTAGGGCCACGTCCTCAAGAACAGGGCAGCGAGCGCCTTGGGAGGAAGGTAGCTCGAATCGTCCCGTTTCAACATCGAGGGCCAAACGGACAGCTCCGACGCCCAAAGGGCGCCGGCGCCGTCACTCTTCGCCTGTCGTCAGTTGACGTCCGGACGCCAGCGCACCTGCAGGCCGAACTGCCGCGGCTCGGTGAGCCGGCCCATGGCCAGACCAATGTTGAAGTAATCGACGATGTACTCGCGCAGCCCAATCTCGTCGAAAGCATTCTGCACATAGCCGGTCAC
>CAZJRX010000156.1:0-8678 GCA_964548145.1 uncultured Pseudomonadales bacterium
ACGTGTCGTTCCGGCGGAACGGCACGGCGGAGGTCCTCATCCGGCGCAGCAAGACGGACCAGTACGCCCGCGGCGACGTCGTGCACCTCGGCGCGGTCGCCACGAAGTACCTGCGATCCTGGATCAAGGCCGCCGGGATCAAGCGCGGTCCCCTGTTCCGGCCGGTGGATCGCTCGGGAACCGTCTCGGACAAGCGTCTCGGGCCGGACTCTGTGCGCGCCGCGATCAAGCGGCGGGCGCGCGAGGCGGGGATCCGGGGCCGGGTGTCCGGCCACTCGCTGCGCATCGGCACGGCGCAGAGGCTGGCGGAGGAGGGCACGTCGCTGGTCGAGATACAGAAGGCGGGCCGCTGGAAGTCGCCCGACATGCCTGCCTACTACGTGCGCGGCCAGGAGGCGTCCCGGGGGCGCGGTGGCTCGGGTGCGCGCCGCCGAGGAAAAGTCGAAGAAACGGGCGAAGAAACGGGCCAAAAAAAAGCGGCCAAAAAGGGGTTGCGCCCCCCGAAACGGCGGTGTTAGAGTTCGGTTAACGCGGGTTAACCGAATGATCTAATTAGCATTTACGTCATCCGGAGTGAGATCGCGGCTGTCGTGCTGCTGAGTCCCGTAGGCCTTGGGTGATCCCGACGGGCAGGTCGATTCCTACGGTCGCGTGGCTGCGGATTTCGAACGATACCGAAGCCGAACCGTGTGGACGTCGTCCCCGGTAAGCACCCCGCCTCGTCCGAACAGGCGTCCGTGCTGCCAGTTGGACAATCCCAATTCGGGTTTGCCGAGGGCGTACTGACCGTCCACCCACCGGGTGTGATCGTCGCCCACGAAGGGCGAGTCCAGCGTGTTGAAGAAACGCTCCTGCTCGGCGGCGTCTCGCGAGAGCAGCGTCCCCACGAGGCGCGGACTCAGGTCGTTGAAGAGCCGCACCGCTTCGTCCACGGATTCCACGCCGACGATGCTGACTTCGGGCGTTTCCTCCCATTCCCACTCGATCCCGAGATCGGCCGAAGCAATCGTCTCCGCCTGGGGTTCCCGGACCGCTCCCTGGGCACGCATCACGTCGATCTCGTTGGCGAAGAGCGCTTCCGGCACGAGTTTCTCGCTGCCCTCTGCCACCCGCACCTTGAAGGCGGCGCCCCGGGCGTCACCGGCGCGCCCAAGGCCGCGCAGTACGGCGGCGGCCCGCCTATCGCAACCGGGACCGCTCACGAGGCAGCAGGTGTTGAGCGTATTGCACACTTTGCGGTCCAGGGAGCGGAACACCGCCTCTTCGACGGTACGTTCATCGACCTTGTCCGAAACCACCATCCAAGCCCCGCCGGTGCCGTGGAGGCTGACTGGCGTCCCCGCGCTCCGTGCGAGCGACCCCAAAGCGGCGACCGCAGAACCGGAGCCCCGGGCAACCGCGAGTGCAAGCCGCCGGTCCTGGAACAGGGCCCAGCCGGCCGCGTGGGCGGTGCTGTCGACGAGCGAGACCGTCCCGTCCGGAAGCCCGGCCTCCGCCAACGCCGGCGCGATGGCAAGCTGCATGATCGTCCGCGCCGTCGCCAGCGCGTCGCTACCGATTCGGAACACCACCGTATTGCCGCCCCGCAACACCCCGCAGGCGTCGGCGAGCACATTGGGGCGGCCTTCGAAAACGAACGCGACCACGCCAAGGGCGGCACCCACCAGTTCGATGTCGAATCCGTCGTGGCGTACCGTATCCAGCACGCTGCCGCGCCGGGACGGCATCGCGGACCAGCCGCGCAAGCCCTCGATCATCTTGCCGCGCATGGCTTCCGACACGCCGAGCCGGGTGGTCGACCGGCCCCGCCGCCGGGCGGTTTCGACATCCCCGGCGTTGACCTCGGCAACCTTCCTCCAGACAGCATCGTCGGCAAGTGCGGCAGCGGCGTGGTGGTAGAAGGCGGTGATGGCGCCGTCGTCGACGCCGGCCATTTCGGCGAAAGCGCTCGCGGCGGCATTCACCGCGCGCTTCGCCGCATCGTGTTCGGCGAGAGGGATGTGAAGCAGTCCCGCCTCGACATCGGCCACCAGGCGATCACCGGGGCGAAATGCCGCCGCCAGATCGGCATCGACGGTGAACGCCCGACCGTCGGCGGCGAGAACGGTCGTGCCCGCTGTCAATTCGTTCATCGTCCCGTGGATGCCGCCGGATTCCAAGAAGCCGGATTCTAATCCTACGGCACGCGGTGTTCGATTCGCAGGGCGACCTCGCCCCCGGGAGCACCCGTCGTCACGTCGCTCTGCAGGTCGCCCGAACGCGCCGACGGGGAACCGCCGAGACTCACCCGAGCCAGTAGTTCCACCGAGTCGAGGTCGGCGAGGCCGCGTCCCGGCATCATGGCGTCCGCATCGGAGAGTTGGATCTCAGCCGGCAGGTCGCCCACCGTCAAACGTCGCACGGCCACCGGCGGTCGCGGCGCGTCGGGGTCGCGGGCGATGACGAAGACCGGGGTTGCGGAATCCACCTCCAACGGAACCCCCAGGGACACCGAAACCGAAACACCGACCGCAGTCTTCGGACCCGCATCCAGGTGGTCCGCGGCATCGCCATCGGCAAGGCGAGCCTGGGCAAGCGCCAGGACATCGGCCAGCGACGATCGCCGTGTCGCGGGCATGGGCTGACGCAACGCCCGGGACAGGTAGTCGACGACTTCCCGGTAGTCGCCCCGGTGAATCGCATCGACCGTCAATAGCTCGAGCATGGTCGGGTGATCCGGGCGCTCGGCGAGAACTCGGTCGACGATCGCCCGGGTCGACGTCGACATCTTCCCGTCGTCGGCCCGGTACCGTGCCTGTGCCCACGCCACATCGATATCCACTACCGGTCCCGCGACACCGTGGAGTGCGGCAAAGGCCGCGGCGGCTTCCTCGTAGTCCGCCAACTGCATTCGCAAGTGGCCGAGCAGGAACCAGGCGTTGACGTCGCCGCGCACCCTGTCGAGACGACTCTCAAGCGCGCTCTCGAGGGATCTCATCTCGGCACGGTCCTCGCCGCGCATGATCTCGGTCGCGCGCGCCAGCACACCCGCCTGCGGCTCGCCCCAGACGGTATAGAGGCCAACCGCGACCACCAGCATCACCGCCGAGCAGGCGAGAAGCGGGACCACCGGCACCCGGCCACCGGCAACGGCCTCGCCCGGCGCGTCGTTCAGCGTCGACTCATCGAGGTGGTTCAGCGCCAGTTCCTCCTCAAGGACGCGCAGTTCCTCCCTGCCGAGATCCTGGGCAGCCGCCTCCCGGGTGAGCTCGCGACGCCGGTCGGTGAACAACGCCTGCAGCGAGTCCGGCTCTCGAAGCCGACCGCCGCGAACCGCGACGACCACGACACCGGCCACAGCGAGGACGCCCAGCGTGACAACGGCGAGATAGACCGCCATCACGAAGTTCCCCGCAGCAGCCGCCGCGCCCGGTCGAGGTCAGCCGACCCGGTCTCGTGCGACGCGGTTCGGCGAGCGACGCGCACCAGCACGAAAACACCCAGGCCGAGCAGGATCACGGGCGAAAACCACAGAAAGTAGGTCGATGGCTTGAAGGGCGGGTCGTAGAGTACGAAATCACCGTAGCGTTGCTGCAGATGCTCCCGTATCGCCTCGTCCGAGGCACCCTCCTCCATGAGGCGGCGAACGGTACGGCGCAGATCCACCGCAATGGGCGCCCCCGAACTCGCGATCGATTCGTTCAGGCACTTCGGACAACGGAACTCCGTGATCAGACGCTGGTACCGCTCGGCGGTCTCGGGGTCCGGGAATCCGAATCCATCGATGGCCGAAGCACCCAGGCAGGTGGCGATGGCAACCAAGAGCGCCAGGCCGGCACGACTCCTGCCGCGACCGCCACGCCTGTCGACGCACTCCGTCTGTAGGTGTCGTCCCACGACTCTCACCGCGTAGTCTCCCGACCCGGTTCGGCGGACACCCCGAGCGCAGCGATGCGGGGCACGAATTGGTCCTCCCAAACGGCCGCGTTGACGTCACCCACATGTTTGAACCGGATAACGCCCTGGGCATCGACCAGGAACGTCTCGGGCGCACCGTAGACGCCGAGATCCACGCCGAGATCGCCGTTGGCGTCGACGATATTGAAGTCGTACGGATCGCCGTACCGCACGAGCCAGGACCGCGCCGCAGCCACGTCGTCCTTGTAGTTGATACCCACGATCGACAGTCCCGACACGGTCCGGATTCGCATGAGCTGGTCGTGTTCGGCAAGGCATGTCGGACACCACGTCGCCCAGACGTTCACCAACCGGACTTCGCCGAGCAGGCTGCTCCGGGATGCCAGCGGTTGCGCCTCCAACCGTCCCTCGTCCTGCGCGAGAAGCGGCAGGTCGAACGCGGGAAACGGCTTGCCGAGCAACGCCGATGGGAGAAGCTTGGGATCCCGCAGCGTGAATCCGAAATACAGTACGACGGCGAGTACGCCGAAGACGGTCGCCGGCACGAACAACCTGGCGCGGTTCACGACGTCGCCGGCTGCCGTTCAACCGTCCCCTGCGACGAGACGGGCGTGTCGCGCCCGACGCGCCGAGCCAGTCGACGGTAGCGCGGATCGGTGACCGCCAGAACACCGCCGATAGCCATCATCAAGGCACCGAGCCAGACCCAGCGCACCAGCGGCTTGTCGTTGATGCGCACACCCCAGGAACCGTCCGGCAACCGCTCGCCGAGCGTGATGTAGAGGTCGCCCATGAACCCGGGCGCGATCCCGGCTTCCGTCATCACCTGGTCGCGCGCGGGGTAATGGCGTTTTTCCGGATACAGGGTGACGCCGGCGCTAGTCGTGAACTCGACCCGTTCCGCGGTGTAGTTGGGTCCCTCGACCTGTTCGACGTGGTTCAACCGGTAGTCGATGCCGTTGAGCGTCACGGTGTCGCCCTCGGTCATGCGGGCGTCCACGACATGCGAGAACTCGCTGGTGACCGCGACTCCCACCAGGCTAACGGCGAAGCCGAGATGAGCAGTCATCATGCCTAGGTAGCTTCTTGTCAACGACCGCCTGCGCTTGCGGAGGTCGGCGGCGTGGGTCATGGCGATCCACAGGCCGAGTGCAACGGCCAGCATCGCCCCGATGGCGATCTCGCCAACGAGAATCAACGGCGCAACCACGCCGAGGGCAACGGCCGCAAGCAGCATCAGACCCACGTTCCTGAACAGCACCACGGGCGTGCGCCGCCACCGGGAGACGGGCATCACGGCAAGGATGGCCGCGAGCCCGAGGGCCAGCGGCACGAACACGCGGTTGTAGTAGGGGGGGCCGATGGACTGTTTGTCGCCGCCCGTCGCGGCCTCGTAGGCGACCGGGTAGAGCGTGTAGATCAGGATCACGACAAGCGCCAACACCAACAGCAGGTTGTTGCCGAGCAGCATCAGTTCCCGGGAAAGACCCCAGTATTGCGCCCGGGCTCGAATCGCGGGTGCCCGCATGCCGTAGAGGACCAAGGCACCGCCGACTGCGATCACCAGGAATGCCAAGAGATACAGCCCCCTTTCCGGATCGACGGCAAAGGAGTGTACGGATGTGAGCACCCCGGAACGGACGATGAAAGCGCCGAGCAGCGACAGCGAGAACGCCGCGATCGCGAGAAACACGGTCCAACTCTTGAACGCGCCCCGCTTCTCGGTGACAGCCAGCGAATGGATCAGCGCCGTTCCCGCGAGCCACGGCATGAACGACGCGTTCTCGACGGGATCCCAGAACCACCAACCGCCCCAACCCAGTTCGTAGTAGGCCCACCAGCTCCCGAGGGCGATGCCGACGGTGAGGAACGCCCACGCGACGTTGGCCCATGGCCGGGTCCACCGCGCCCACACCGCGTCGAGGCGTCCCGCCAGCAACGCGGCCACGCCGAACGCGAACGCCACCGCGAAGCCGACGTATCCCAGGTAGAGCATGGGCGGATGTACGATCTGCCCGAAGTCCTGCAACAGCGGGTTGAGGTCGGCACCCTCGGTGGGGCCACCGATCAGCCGCTCGAACGGATTGCTGACGCTCAACAGGAACAGCAGGAAACCGGCATTCAGCAATCCCAGCGTCCCGAGTACCCGACCCTGAATCTCGCGCGGAACGCGGTTGCCCGCGACGCCGACGGCCCAGGTCCACGCCGCGAGCATGAGCGTCCACAGCAGGAACGAGCCCTCGTGACCGCCCCACGTGGCGCAGACCTTGTAGTACCAGGGGAGCGCCGTGTTCGAGTTTTCGGTCACGTATAGAACCGAGAAATCGCTCGTCGCAAAGGCGTACACCAGCGCCGCGAATCCGCTGCCCACAGCTAGCAACTGGGCACCTGCCAACACAACCGCGGGACGCTGCCAGTAGACGTTCGTGGCGCTCAGGTAGCCCACGAACGCCAGTCCGACCGCCATACCAAGGCCGAGGATCGTGGCGAAGTGGCCGAGTTCGACAATCATCGGTGTCGTGCTTCGTTCATGCCGGGCTCGGCGTCGAGCCTTCCGGGGGATCCTGCGCCGGCCACGCATGGAATACGGCCTTGACCAGCGTCGCCAGCGGGATCGCAAAGACGACTCCCCAGACCCCCCAGATGGCACCGAACACCAGTACCGCGGCGATGATGGCGATGGGATGCAGATCCACCGCTTCGGAAAACAGGAGCGGCACCAGGATGTTGCCGTCGAGCGCTTGTATCACCAGGTAGACCACCATCAACACCAGGAAGTCGACGCTCCAGCCGAACTGCAGAAGTCCCACCGTTGCCACCGGAATCGTGACCACGATGGCCCCCACGAACGGGATCAGCACCGAGACGCCGACCAGCAGTCCGAGTAGTGCCGCGTAGTTCACGTCGAGGATCCAGAACGCGAGGTAGGTCACGCCGCCGACGATGACGATCTCGACCAGCTTGCCGCGCAGGTAGTTCCCGATCTGGAGGCTCATCTCGCGACCGACCTCGTTCAGCAGGCGTCGTTCGCGGGGGAGCAGCGAGGCGAACGCGGCGAGCATCCTCTCGCCATCCTTCAGGAAGAAGAACAGCGCCACCGGTGCCAGGATGAGGAAGATCATGAGTCCGACCACGTTCGACAGTTGCAGCAGCACGCCCTGCACCAGGTCGCCGCCGAAGCCGGTGACCTGTTGGCTAAGCGCGCCCATCCAGCTACTGACGGTGGTTTCCGAGAAGAACTCCGGATAGCGCACGGGCAGTGCGGACGCCATTTCCTGAAGTTCGTCGAGGAAGTTCGGCAGCGCGTTCACCAGGTCGCGAAGCTGCTGCCAGACCAACGGCAGTATGACGATGACCAGCGCCGTCATCGCACCCAGGAACAGCAGCTCCACGACGCCCACCGCGACGAGCCTCGGCACGCGCCAAGCCACCAGCCGAGCGACGACTCCGCGCAGCAGGAACGCGAAGCCGAGGCCGGTCAGAATGGGTGCCAGCACGGCGCCGAAGAAGATCAGGATCAGGAGCGCAACGGCCAGAAAGATCACGAGGAAAATGGCTTCCTCGTTCGAGAAGTAGCGGTTTATCCAGCCGCCTATGACCCTGACGAACTTCATCGCCCGAGGTCAGGCACGTGCGTTGTTCGGACGGCCCTTCTCGAGGAGGTAGTAGTATCGACCGTCCTCCTCCCGCGAGTCCAGAAGCGGATGGCCACTTTGTGCCGAGAACACCTCGAAATCCCGAACCGAGCCCGGGTCCGTCGCGATCACCTCCAGATGGTCACCCGGATTCAGGGAGTTCAATGCCTGTTTGGCCTTCAACAACGGCATCGGGCAGTTGAGACCGGTGACGTCGAGTCGGGTGGCCGTTTCCGATTCGGTCATGGTCGGATTATGGCACAGCCGTAGGGCACCGATGGACGTTGCCGTGGTCATAGTTCGCGTATGATCGAGCTTCCACCGCTTCGCGAAGGCTTAATGGTTCGTCGCTTGCTACGTGCCTTTACCATCTCGTTGCCTGCTATTGTCGTTGCAGCAACGCAAGCTGCGGAGTTGCCGGAACTCGGCGACCGATCCTCTGGCCTGGCATCGCCGACGGCCGAACGGGAACTCGCCCAGATGGCCCTGAAGCAGATCCGTTCGAGCCTCGACACCATCGCGGATCCCATCCTCAAGTACTACGTCAACGTCAACGTCCACCGGTTGGCGGAATTCTCCGGCATCACCGAGCCCGCCCTGACCACCGTGCTGGTCGACAGCCCGCAGATCAACGCCTTCGCGGTGCCGGGTGGCGTCGTCGGCATCAATCTCGGCCTGTTCCTCTACGCCCACGACGAGAGCGAATACTCCGCGGTTGTCGCCCATGAACTGGCGCACCTAGGCCAGCGCCACCACGCCCGCAGCCTCGAGGAGCAACGGGCCATGACACCGTGGATGCTCGCCGGTCTGCTCGCCTCGCTAGCCATCGCTGCGGGTGGTGGCGGCGAAGCCGGCTTGGCGGCATTGTTCGGGACCCAGGCGTACGCCCACGACAAGGCCCTGCGGTTCAGCAGGTCACGCGAGCAGGAGGCCGACCGGATCGGTCTCAACACCCTGGAGAGGGCCGGCCTCGATCCCGCCGCGATGGCGCGCATGTTCGAACGCATGCAGACTGCGTTTCGGTTCGTCGACAAGCCCCCCGAGTTCCTCCTCACCCACCCGCTGACCGAAACGCGCATCACCGATGCCCGGAACCAGGCGCAGCGGTTCGACGCCCGAGCCCTCGACCCGTCGCTGCATTACCAG
>CAZJRX010000157.1:0-8651 GCA_964548145.1 uncultured Pseudomonadales bacterium
CGTGGGTGCCCAGACCCGGCGCACCGACAACATCGAGTGGCTCGACGAGGACGTGTTGGAGATCCACCCGGCGGATGCGGAAACCCGCGGGGTGCGCACCGACGATTGGGTTTCTGTCACCAGCCGTATCGGCGAAATCACGCTGCGCGCCAAGGTAACGACACGGGTCGCGCCCGGCGTCGTGTACACCACGTTCCACCATCCCCAGACCGGTACCAACGTGGTAACCACCGAATTGTCGGATTGGGCCACGAACTGCCCCGAGTACAAGGTGACGGCTGTGGAAGTCAGACCGGCGAACCACCGCTCCGAATGGCAGGACCGCTTCGCCGCGCGCGCCCGCGACCAGGCCGAGGCACTCGCCGCGGCGGGTCGTTAGCCGGGTCGCGTCGCCGGCTCGCGTGGCGAACTCGAACCCCATGCGATCCGTACCGGAGGCTACCGAGCCGGCAAAGAGCGTGCCGGTCGGCGTTGCCTTCCACGGTCGTGAGTCCGCTGAAAACACCGACCTCGTCACCGTCGAAGAGCCCTTGGAGGTTCGCCTCGGCTTCACGACCGAGGACGGCCCGACGGAACAGAGCATTTCCGTCACGATGCGCACCCCCGGCGACGACGTCGACCTGGCCGTGGGCTTCCTCTACACGGAAGGCGTGATCGAGACCCACGCCGACATCGACCAAGTCGGGCACTGCGGCCCACCGAGTCCCGACAAGGGATTGCACAACGTCGTCAAGGTAACCCTCGCCGACCACGTCCGCTTCGACCCGGCGACCCTGACGCGGCACTTCTTCACATCGTCGAGTTGCGGCGTGTGCGGCAAGGTCTCCCTCGGTGCATTGCATGCCCAGTTGCCGGACGGAGAACGCGACGGCTTCGAGATCGCCGCGGCCGACCTCAAGCGGTTGCCCGAGACGCTGCGCGCCAGTCAAACCGAGTTCGATCGAACCGGGGGCTTGCACGCGTCCGCTTGTTTCGACCCCGGCGGGCGCATCCTGCGGCTGCGCGAAGACGTCGGACGCCACAACGCGCTCGACAAACTGATCGGATCCTACCTGCCGACGTGCCAAGTACCGCTCGGCGGCTGCGGCATCCTGCTCTCAGGGCGCGCCAGCTTCGAACTGATCCAGAAGACCGCCATGACTCGCGCCGCGTTCGTCGCCGCCATCGGCCCGCCATCGAGCCTTGCGGTCGAGCTCGCCGAGGATCTTGGACTGACCCTGGTCGGATTCCTGAAAGCCGACACCTTCAATGTCTACAACGCGCCGCAGCGCATCGTCTGACACCAACCAACGGCCCGCCGTCACCGCCATCGTGCTCTGCGGCGGCCGCGCAACCCGGCTCGGCGGTGTCGAGAAGCCGCTGGCGGACTTGGGTGGCAAACCGCTCCTTGCCCATGTGCTCGCGCGGCTCGAACCGATGGTGGACCAATTCGTGCTGTCCGTGGGCAGCAAAGGCGAGCACTACGAACGGTTCGGCTACCCCGTAGTCGCCGACAACGACCCCGGCCAAGGCCCCCTTACCGGCATCGTATCCGCCCTGACGACGGTACGGACACCTTGGATCCTGACGACCCCCGCGGATACGCCGTTCCTCCCCTCGAACCTCGTCGCGGCCCTGGCACCGGCCTGCGTCCGGCGAGGCGCGGCCGTGGTCTCGGCAGGCGGCCACCGCCAGAACCTGTCGATGCTCCTCGACCACCGATGTGCGACATCGCTCGCCGAGTTCTACCGATCCGGCGGACGCGCGGTACACCGGTGGCTCGCGGCCAACGACATCGACGAGGTCGCGTTCCCCAAAGGGAGTTTCTTCAACATCAACACGCCCGAAGACCTTGCCCTCGCCCGGGTGGAAGCGGATCGTCGTTCGCGACGTGCGGACGAGTAGGCTCAATCCTGGCGCGACTCGTCGCCATCCGCCTCGGCGAGCAGTTCGATGTCCAGCAAATCCTTGGGTCGACCGGCTTCGCGCTTGTTGTGCAGTAGGTCGCTGCGACCGAGAAACGGTACAAGGCAGTCGCCCACCTCGACCACCAGCCGATTACTCCAAGCGGGGTCGAACTCCACGCCGTCAATGCTGGTCATCAGATCGACACGACGCGGCGGGACGCCGATCTGAACCACGTTCCTGGTGCACGCGAAATCGTCGACACAGAGGCCGAATGCTTCGAGCGGCGCGTCGAATGCGAGCAACGCGGCCCACACGGCAAACGCGTTGTCCTGGGTTGGTTCGACCCACACATCCAAATCCCCGGTAGCGCGGGGTACGCCGTGCGCGGCCATCGCTTGAGCGCCCACGACCAGAAAACGCGCGCCGGCTTCGTGCAGTGCTCGCAGCAAGTCGAGGAAGTCGGGATTCAATCGACGTCGTTCCGGTCCGCGCGGCGGACAATGCGGATGGGCGCATTGCGGCGTTCGTAATCAGGGATCGGTCGGCCCGCCACCGCCCACGCGTCGCAAGCGAGCGTCCACATCATCCTCAATCGCTCCTCTGCCGTGGTTGAAGCGCGGAGGTCGGCACCGGGTTGTTCGCCGAGGCGGAACTTTCGAACCGGCCAAGTCGCTCGGGAAATGTGCCTTCGGGACCGTTCCACCGGATCAACGTCGTGCAGCGCGGGCGGCGTTCATTTTATCAGGTAGTCCAACTCGCGGTGTTGGCGCATGCTTACCCTGACGCTCATCCAGGGCGTCCTTAACACCTTCGTGCTGTTCCTGGCCCGGGTCATCGGATTCGCCGTCGACCGGGTGGTCCTGCGCAACGAAGGCGGCATCGGCTATTTCGTCACCACCATCGTCGCCCAGATCGTGCTCGGCATACTCGCCAGCATCGTCGTCATGTGGTTCTCAAGGCAACGCGAGTTCCGGGCCGACGCCCAGGGCGCGCGACTCGCCGGCAGGAACAACATGATCGCGGCGCTGGAACGGCTGAAGGCGTCGAGCGGCATGCCCGACACCATGCCGGAGTCGATGGCCGCGTTCGGTATCTCGAGCGGCGTCCGGCAAGGCCTTCGCGCACTGTTCGCGTCGCACCCGCCGCTCACCGCGCGGATCGCCGCCCTTCGCGCCTCGTAGGGCGACCCTCGGACGTCCCTGAGGTTCTTCAGCAGCACGGACGACAGCGCGCCCTGCGGGTGCGATAGCGGCGCCCGTAGCTCGCGTCCGGCTATTCAGGCACCAGTTCGACGTCGAGGGGATTCGGCTGGTGCTCGCGATTGGCACCGCTCGCCCAATCGGTGGCCTGGCCGATGTACCCGGTCTCCACCAGCACGACGCGGTCCTTGAGTCCTTTCTGCTTGGTCGCAACCGGCACGGACTTGACCGTAAAGGTCTGCGTCACGTAGCCGTCCTTGCGTACGGTGACCACGAAGTCACCGCGCCTCGCGACCTTGACACTGCAGGGCGTCGTGCACTCCCAGCCGCTGGTCGACGTCACCGACGCGCCGGTGGGACTGGAACGCACCTCGAAGGTCTCCGTGGCACCGCGTTTGGCGGTGGCACAGCTTGTGAGAACGACCAACCCGAAAACGATGAGGCAACTGCGCATGGGGCACCTCCAGCGGCCATGAACTCCCGTATCATGCCGACCGACATTGGGGAAAGGAAGCACCATGCTGGAGGTTCACCAGGCCGGCTCGGTGACCACGGTCGGATTCGGCGGGCAACCGATCGACTTCGCGATGCTGGAGGGGCTCCGCGATGCCGTGAACACGGCAGCCGAGGACGAGGGAACCCGTGCCCTGGTGCTCGACTGTCGGAGCAGTGGCGACAACTGGGCGAACATGGGGGACTGGCCGGCACGGCTCAAGCATCGGCACCCGGCGGGATCACACGGTCCCGGCCCATTGCCGGAGCAGGACGCCGTCAAGGCGCTTCGCGGTCTCATGAAGCCGACGCTGGCGCTGATGCACGGCGAGGTGCTTGGACTCGCCCTCGATCTGGCCTGCGTCTGCGATATCCGCCTCGCAGCCGCCACATGCCGCATCGGCGATCCGCGGATCCGCCAGGGCCGCGCCGCGGCAACCGGGATTACCTACCTGCTGCCGAAGCTCATCGGTCAGTCCCAGGCGATGCGAATCCTGCTTCTCGGCGAGACACTCGACGCGACGGAGGCGCGGCGAATTCAACTGGTGCATGAAGTACTGGCGGACGACGCCTTCGACGCCCGCGCACGGGAACTCGCCGAGGAAATCGCCAAGCTGCCGACCCGGGCCTGGGAGATCCACAAGCTTCAAGTGCTGCCCCAGCTCGACCTGCCCTTCGACGCCGCCATGGTGCACTCCCTCGGCGTTCGCCAGACCCACGTCATCGAGGATCGCATCGAGGGAATGAAGGCCTGGCGGGAACGGCGGCCACCCGAGTTCAGCGGTCGATGAGCGACGACTCGGCATTGGTTGTTCGCGACGACGGGCCGATTCGCCACCTCATCCTCAACCGTCCCGACAAACTCAACGCCCTGGACCTCGACCAGCATGCGCGGATCAAGCGCGCGGTCGAAGCGGCGGCCGACGACGAGTCCGTGCGCGTCCTGGCGCTTTCCGGCGAGGGGCGGGCATTCTGCGCAGGCGACGACCTGACGGCAGGAGCACCCCAGGGGGAGGATCCGATGAAGGGACGCCGGGTCGATCTCGACCTCGGTACGGGACCGGCCTTCCTCCTGGCGTCCGCCGCGACGCTACGGGACTGTCCCAAGCCAACCGTCGCGCTGCTCCACGGCCATGCCCTCGGCTCCGGGTACGACTACAGCCTGTCCTGTGATTTCCGACTCGCAACCGAGGACGTGAACTACGGCGACCCGCGTATACACCGGGCGCTTTGGGCGGCGGAAGGCTGGTCCTACAAGCTGCCGCGGCTGGTCAACCAAAGCGTCGTGACACCCATCGCCTACCTCGGCGAGACCATGGACGGGCCGACCGCCGAAGCCCGCGGCCTGGTCCATCGGGTTTATCCGACCGGTGCCGACCTGCGCCTCGCGGCGAAGCCGTTCTTCAACGGGTTGGCCAACCTGGATCCGTGGGCCTATGCGCAGACGAAGGCACGCATCCTAGCGGCGGTCGACCTCGACTTCGAACACGCCCTCGCCTTCACTCCCTAACCACTTCAGGAGCTATCGCCGTGGTCTACGAAATCCGCAACTATCACTACGAACCCACCGTCATCGACCAGTACCGGCGCTGGGCGAGGGACAAGGCACTGCCCTACATCCGAGCCAACCTCGACGTCGTCGGCTTCTGGGTCAACGTCGACGAACCGCCCCAGGTCGGCGGCAAACCGCTCGACGAACTCGGCTCGGCCACCGTGACATGGATCATCCGCTGGGCCGACATCGCCACCCGGCACCGCGTGATGGCCGAGGTCTTCGGTTCCGACGAGTGGCGCGAAATCATGACCGCCAATCCCGGCCAGGAGAACTACCACCGCACGGAGGCGAAATTCGCCGAAGCCCTCTGACTCTCAGCGGAGGCCCCGCCAACAGGGTTGCATTTCCCCTCCGAGCGCAAATAATCAAGGGTTACGTCGCGTAGTGAAACTGCGTGAGACGGGTTCGATGCCACGGCCATGGCAGGGGTTTCCGAAGTGCCGTGCTCGCCCGTCTCGGTGACTTGGCAAAAGGTCACAAGGAGGGAAATGATGCTCAGCGGGATCCGGTCGGCCACCTCCACGCCGCCGAAACGCAAACCGATGTCCCTGCGGCAGGGGGTTCTCCACGTTTGTACACCCCTCTGCATGGCCTTTGCGGCTACGTCCACTGGCGTATTCGCAGGTGCCGAAGACCATGTGGTGCCGTTCGTTCCCGCCGCGTCGGACACCCTCCGCCAGGGCTTCGTCCGCGTTATCAACCATGGCGAGGAAGACGGCGAAATCAGCATCGAGGCCATTGACGACCAAGGCAATGCTCATGAACTGGCGTTGTCCATCGGGGCGGGCGAGACCGTGCACTTCAACTCGAACGACCTGGAGGAGGTCAACGCCGGCAAGGGGTTGTCCGGAACGATAGAGACCGGCCAGGGGGACTGGCGACTCGACATGGCCAGCGAACTGGACATCGAAGTGCTGGCCTATATTCGTACCCAGGATGGCTTTCTGACAGCGATGCACGACGTGGTTCCCGAAACGGATGACGGGTACCGCGTGGCCACCTTCAATCCGGGTAGGAATGCGAACCAAGTCAGTCTCCTGCGATTGATCAACCCCGGGGACGCCGATGCCACGGTGACGGTCTACGGCACCGACGACAACGGTGTGGGCTTTCCCGAGGAGGGGATGTCGGTCGTGCAGATATCCGTGCCGGCCGGTGCTTCGCGGACCTATTCGGCGAAAGAGTTGGAGGACGGCGGCGCGGACGACCTGACCGGTAGGCTGGGTTCCGGAAGCGGCAAATGGCAGCTTGAGCTCAGCGCCGATCAGCCGATTCACGCGATGAGTCTTTTGCAGAGCCCCACAGGCCATCTGACCAACCTGTCCACCACGCCCGAAGACGACGCGGACACCCATGCCGTGCCGATGTTCCCACCCGACATCGATGGCGGCCCGCAAGGTTTCGTGCGGGTCATCAACCGGGGCGACACGGCAGGCGAGGTCGCCATTACGGCCTACGACGACGACGGTGAGGACTACCCGACCCTCACCCTCGCCATCGAGGCCAACCAGACCCTGCATTTCAACTCGAAAGACCTGGAGGAAGGCAACGAAGGCAAGGGGCTCGCCGGCACCGGCCCTGGCGAGGGCGACTGGCGGCTGGAACTCACCAGCGATCTCGATATCGAGGTGCTGGCCTACGTACGCACGCCGGACGGGTTCCTGACCGCCATGCACGACACCGCACCCAGCGCGGAGAGCCGGCACCGGGTGGCAGTCTTCAATCCGGGCTCAAACACGAAGCAGTTGAGTTGGCTGCGGATCGTCAACCCCGGTGCCGAAACCGCCACGGTTGACATCACGGGCATCGACGATGTGGGCGAGTATTCCGACTATCTGGTTCAGATCGACGTGCCCCCCGGCGGAAGCCGGTCGCTGGACGCCGAGGGGCTAGAGGACGCGGGACTCGGCGACGGTCGAGGCAAGTGGCAACTCGTCGTCGAATCGGAGCAGCCGATCATCGCCATGAGTCTGCTGGCGACGCCCACCGGGCACCTGACCAACCTGTCGACCGCCCCCGGCGGCGCAGTGTTGCCGAACACGGCCGAGGATGTGTTCGCCGAGTCAGTCTCCGCGTCTGTCGTCCAATCGGTCTGTATCGGTTGCCACACCGAAGGCGGCGACTCCGGCCACACGCGCCTCGTGTTCGTCGACGCCTCGGACCCGGATCACCTCGCCAAGAACCTCGCCCAGTTCAAGAGCCTCCTCGGCGAAGTGGACCGCGACTACATCCTGAACAAGATCGCCAATGTCAGTGGCCACGGTGGCGGTCGGCGGTTCGCGGAGAGCTCGACGCAATACACCGCCTTGGAACGGTTCCTCGTGCTTCTCCAAGGCGAGCTGCGCCGCGCCGCCGGCCCCGTCGAGGTCGTGCAAGCCCCCGTGCCCGAAGGCATCGGCCATCCCGTGTTCGCGAGCCCGCACTCCAGGCCCATCGCCATTCTGGACGACTTCGTATACGTGGCGAACACGCCAAGCGACACCGTGGACGTCATCGACGCCGAGGAGCGCACCATCGTCAACCGGATCAACGTGGGCATCGATCCGGTCAGCGTGGTGCCCCGGCCGGACGGTCTGGAGCTCTGGGTCGCGAACCACGTCTCGGACACCGTCAGCGTCATCGACACGGACCCCGGGAGTCCGACGTTCCGGAACGTCGTCGCCACCGTGCAGGCAGTGGACGACGTCAATCTGTCCACCGACTTCGACGAACCGGTGGGCATCGCCTTCGCCAACAACGAGAAGGCCTACGTGGCCCTTGGTCCCGCCAACGAGATCGCCGTCGTGGACGTGGCGACCCGCGAGGTGACCAAACGTCTGCCGATCCGAGCCCAGGATCCCCGGGCCATCGCGGTGCGCGGCGAGCGGCTCTACGTGGTCGCCTTCGAGTCCGGCAACAAGAGCCAGCTCTCCGGGTGTTTCGCGGGCGAGATCGGCCGGGACGGCTGCACCTTCGATGCCGTCCAGCACGTCTTCACTACCAACAACGTCCTGTCTCTCAACTACGAAGCCGACATCACCCAAGACGACGCCGTGCCCGACCGGGATCTGTTCGTGTTCGACACCACGACGGACGAGCAGGTGGAATTCGTGGAAGGCGTCGGCACGCTGCTCTACGGTATCGCCGTGGACAGCAACCACCGGGTCTACATTGCGCAGACCGATGCACGCAACACGGCCAACGGACTCGCCGGTAGCCAGGACCACGGCATGGCCGAGATGGAGAACCGGGCCTTCCTGAACCAGATTACCCGCGTCGACTGCGGTGCGGCGTCTGACTGCGGGGAGCCGGACCGCTTCGATCTAGGACCGGTGCCGCCAGATCACCCCGCGCCGGAAGACTCGCTGGCGACCCCGTTCGGCATCCAGATAAGCGAGGACGACGCCACCCTCGTGGTGACTGCTGCTGGTTCGGACAAGCTGTTCACCGTCGATGCGGAAAGCGGCGAGGTGCTCGGCAGCGTAGATGTCGAGAACGTGCCTCGGGGTGTCGCGTTGGTTTCGGGCCCCGACGGCAAG
>CAZJRX010000158.1:0-7143 GCA_964548145.1 uncultured Pseudomonadales bacterium
GTGCTGGAACAGGTTGGTCAGGCACCGCCGGAGCGGCAGGCTGAAGTACTCGCCGTGTTCCACGGTCATGCTGTTGAAGTCGACGGTGCCGAGGGCGAAGTTGCCGAACGCGAAGCCGGCGTTCGCGACATCGTCGTTGCCGGGAAGTTCGCGCCCGCCCGGCGACCAGGACAACTCGAACGTCCCGCCGGACCAGATCGCTGCGCCGGTGGCAACGCCGATGCGGTATTCGACGCCCTCGGTAGCGGGAAATACGATGGCGTTTGGCCCTTGCGCCGGAATGCCGGAGACCATTCTGGCCGCGCCGACGCCGTCGCCGACGAATGCCGCGACCACGGTGCTTCGACGGTTGGCGCTGAAACGGTAGTCGCCGGTTGCGGGGGCGGTCCAACGGTACCAGACGCTGCTCGACCAACCTCGGGGGTCAAGGGGAGTTCCAGGGTTCGAATGCCCCATGATTTCGGCCGTCTGCGTCGTGGCGCCCTGGTTGTTGCCGGTGACCGCGCCACTCTCGCCTTCGATGACTGCGGCCATCGCGTAGTCGTCGTTCTCCGGGCGGCTTGCGGGCCCCCAACTCAGCATGAGCGCTTCGGGTTGTACGGCGTCTGCGAGATCCGCTTGGTGGAGCGTCAGCCGGAGGCGGTAGGTCTCGCCTTGATTCGCGAAGAAGGTCGTGCCGCCGCCGATCTGCGCTCTGCCGACCGCCTCGAGACCGGCAAGGGGTCCGTCACGATACGCCTCGACGACCACCAAGTCCGCGTAGTCGCCCGCATGTGCCGGGGTGATACCGAAGCGGACGAGACCGGTCTCGGCTGCCGTCCACACGTACCATAGCGAGCGCTCCCTGGACGGGTGGCCGGCGGCCAGCGCAAACGGGGGTTCACCCGGGTCCGGTGTCGCCGCGACGAGGTCGAAGGCAACCTGACCGCCGGTGCTGTCCAGTTCCATGGCGTGGGCGAAGTCGTCGTTGTAGGGCCTTTGCGCAGGTGCCGGCGGGTCATAGTCCGGTTCGCCGACCATCACGGCCACCGATGTCGAATCGCCGGTCGCGTTCCAGCCGCTTGCCGAGAACTCCAGCCGGAAACTCCCCGTTTCGCTACCAGCGAAATGCAGCGAGACCGTCTGCTCCTCGTCCGGGCCGATCTCGCCGACGACGATCGCCGCCCCGTCGCGCGCCAGCGACCGTTCCAGGCCGTCTTCGCGGTTTACGACGCTGTCGGTTGGCGTCACCGTCAGATCCGCGCAAGCCTCGGAACCCGGCACTGCGCGGCAGTTGATCTGCAGGTTCGCGCCCGCTGCCACGTAGGAATCCGAGGACATCGTCACCTGCACCTCGAATGACGCCTCGGGTGCGACTTCGATGCGGTCGGTATCGGCGGCGATGCTGAGGTTCGGTGTCGAGTCGCCGCGGATGACGGTCCACGCCAGGCCGGCCCGGGGAGGGGTGCCGTAGATCCGGTTGGGGAGTACCTTGAGGCGATACACGCCCGGCGCCGGATTAGGAACGATGACCCATTCGACGTTGTCGACACGCGAGCGGGAGTTGTAATGGCCGCAGGCGCCGATCTCCTGGCACGAAGCGCCCCGGTCTACCCAGAGGTCGAGGTCGTGCAGAACGGGGTTGGCGATGGTTTCTGCCGGCGGTTCGTCCCAGGTCATGACGATATCCAGTCGGCTTGCGCCCTCGGGTACGACGATGTCCTGATAGGCGAAGCTGCCGGCCTCGACGTCGAAAGCGGCACTGCCGCCGGTCCAGCCGTCCGCCTCGTCGCGTTCGAGAACCGCGGTGCGGGCCGACACTTTGCCGAGTCCGTAGACGTTGTTCGCGGTGCCTGGGCCGTCGGTGTTGTCGAGGGGAAACGCTGTGGCATCGCCCATATAGGCATCCGGCTTGATGGCACTGGCCATCAGTCGAGCCCGTAGTGCAGCCGGCTCTTCGCGAAGCTCGGGGAGCGCATCCATAACGAGCGCCGCGACGCCGACCACGGCGGGCGACGACATGCTCGTGCCAGATGCGACGGCGTATCCGGACCGGCTGCCCCGGCCGGCGGTGGACGAGATTGAGACGCCGGTGCCGACGATCTTGGGCAATAGGCGACCGTCTTGGGTTGGCCCTTGGCTGCTGAACACGGCAATGTCGCCGATGTTCTGTGCGGCACCCACGGCCAGCGCATTCTTGGCGCCCGCCATGCTCGACAGCACCGCGTCGGCACCGTTGCCCGCTGACGTCACGAACAACTGCCGTGCCGTCCAGGCGGTCGCGTCGATCTTGCGCTCCACCACGGATCGACCTTCCCAGATGTCGCCAGATACGCCTAGGCTCGAGTTGATGACGAGCGCCTTGCGGGGGATGTCGTCGCCGCAGGCCGTCGGTTCGGTGAACCAGTCCATGGCGCGGTTCCAGCCTAGAGCCGATGCCGAACCGTAGCTGCTGATCGCCTTGGCGATGCGGATGTCCTGCACCAGCGGTGCCATGCCGACGCGGTCGTTTTCCACCGCGCCGTTGCCGACGACGATGCCGGTGACGTGGGTGCCGTGGTTACCAAAGTCGTACCACAGGTCCTGGTCTTCCTCCCGGGCGTCACGCAAATTGGTGAAGTTCGCGCCACAGATGCTGCGCCGGTTCGACGAGATGTCGGGGTGGTCGACGTTGAGGCCGGTGTCCATCACGCCGATGGGTACGGAAGCGCCCCCTACACCCGTGAAGGTGCCTGCCGACTCGTCGTAGATGCGCACGGCGTCGGCACCCATCGCCGGCGCGGCGCGATCGAGGGTTGGCTCGACGCGGCCGATGGATTCCACGGCGAGGACGTAGTCGACCGCGGTGATCGGACCTAGGCGGTCCAGTGTGATGGTGGCGGCGTAGGTGCGGATCGTGGGGTCGAAGTGTCCCACTTGGGCGCCGAGTTCCTGGAGCCCGTCTCGCCAGCGCCCGGTCGGGTCGTCGTCCATGAGCGTGATCCACACGGGGACCTCTTCGCCGGCGTTCGCCAGTGCCCGTTCGGCAAGGGTGTCGGTGATCTTCCGCGTCGCAGGGACGGCACCGACCCCGGCGACGGTGGCGTTGTCCGTGACGGTCGCCAGGCGTGCCGTATCGCCGGGAAGTCGGGCGCGAACCAGGTCGCCTGATTGACCGAGCACCTCGCCGCCCTGCTCCTTCAGCACGGCGGTGAGCGACTCGATGTCCGCATCGTCGGCGAGCTTGATCCAGCCGAAGGACCAGTCGCGCCCTTGTGCGCTGGCGAGTTCGGCCACTTCGCTCGGTCCGAAGGTCATCCACGCGGGCGGCGGTGTCGACTGCGTGCGGTCGTAGTCAGACGCCGCCATGGGCGCGGTCTTTACCCCATGGTGGGACGCGAACGAGTAACCGGCCGGCGGCGCCGCTTGGTGATCGAGCGCCGGCGCCGGCTCGAATCCGGGAGGAGCCGAGGCGACTGGCAACGGTTCGCTGGTCTGCTCCGGCGCGTCGATGATGTCGCTCTCGGCGGCGATCTGCGCGATTGCCGCTTCGCTCGCCAACCGATCCCGGGCGGTGTCATCAAGTTCCGCAGCGGGGCCAGCCGATTTGCCTTCGTGCACGTCAATGAACAGTGCAACACCAGCCGCGATGACGACGGCGGTACCGGCAGCCAGCCAAACGAGTCTATAGGCCATGGTCAACTCCCAAAAATAGGCCGAACGTTGGTGTGCGAGCGTAGACCGATACAGGGCCATGTCAACTGAAATCTCTGCGAGCGACTTACCCAGACGAACCCGGACAGTCCGAGCTTCGCCCCCCAAAGGTGATATCAAGACAATCCCGGACAGTCCGGGCTTCGGGGCCCAAGGGTGATATTGCGGCGATATTGCTTGGGATGGTTGACTTCCTACGGATAGCGGTGCTCCTGTCCTACCCATTTTGGTGCTTGAGTCTTACGGTTCGGGTGGCTGACGGCGTACAGGGTCCTCGGTTTGTTTGCGGGACACTATCCGCATGGCAATACCCCGCAAATTTCTCGTCGATCCGGAGAACGCATGTGCGTACCACCTGGTGTCGAAATGCACCCGCGGCATGTTCCTGTGTGGGTGGGACCGGTTGTCGAAGAAACAGTACGGACATCGCCGTCGCTGGTTCGTGAGGCGGGCGAAACAGCTGGCCAAGTGCTTTGCAGTCGACTTGCTGAACTATTCCGTCATGAGTAACCACTCTCACATGGTGGTCTTCTACGACCCGAAGGCGTGCGAATCCTGGTCCGACGAGGAGGTGGCGCGGCGTTGGGTTGACCTGTTTCCGCCGCCTAGGCCAAGTTCGGCAGTTCGTGGCAAATTCGCGGCAGATTCGATCTGGGAGTCACGCAAGGCCGACCGCCTCGAACTGATGTTGTTGGAGCCGGAACGGCTTGCGAGGGCACGACGCACCTTGGGGTCGTTGTCTTCGTTCATGAAACACCTCAAACAGCCGATTGCACGCCGAGCCAACCTCGAGGATGGCTGCAAGGGCCACTTCTTCGAAGAGCGGTTCTATTCGGGTGCGCTCTTGAGCGACGCGGCAATCATCGCTGCAGCGGCCTATGTGGACCTCAATCCAGTGCGAGCGAAGCTCGCGGAGCGGCTGGACGAATATGACGAGTCATCGATCGCCGAGCGGGTGCGCGAGAACGATCCGGAACGCTTGAAGGCGTACCTTTGCCCCATTGCCTCGGGGCTCGGCCAGCACCGGTCATTCATGGAGATGACACTCGCCGACTACATAGGTCTACTCGAAGGGATCATCGCCGCGGAACAGACACCCGGGCAGGCGCGCGTTCAAGGCGACCGGGTGTCGAGTTGGAGAGCCCGGCTCGTTGCGCTCAGCAAACCTCAACTGGCGTACGGTTCCGCTGAAATGCTCAAGGCGTGGGCCAGCAAGCGAGGTCTGCGGTGCCCGCGGGTGCCTTTGCCCGACTGACCTCGGGCGAAGGTGCTCGCCGCCACCTGGAGCGTGAGCTTGAGACCCCCGCCACGGCTGACCGGCCGGTGACGTCGGGGGCCCGGGGGCGGGCTACTCGACGCGCCGCACCATGAAGTCGACCGCTTGTGCGAGGTCCTCGTCGCTGCATGTGCCGCAGCCGGCACGCGGGGGCATGCCGGGTGACATGCCGCGTACCACGCTTTCTACCAGGTCGGCACGCGATTTGGTGAGGCGCGGTGCCCAGGCGTCCTTGTCGCCCAGCCTTGGCGCATCGGCGATCCCGGCTTGGTGGCAGGCGTAGCAGTATCGCTGGTAGATGGCTTTGCCGGGGTGGTCCGTCACATCGGTCGATGGGCCGCAGCCAATGCAGAACACGGTCAGCGCGACGATCGAGGCGAAACTCGCGGTGCGGCGCGTGCGGCGACTCGCCGCGAGATTGTCGGTCATGGCGCGACGTCGAAATCGTCAGCGTCCCGCCAAGCGGGGAAGTCCTGTCGGTAGATGCCCAACGCGTCGAGATCAAGCGATGCAGTGAACACGCCTGAGGTGTCTGTTTCCGCCACGATGGCTTGGCCGTTCCAGTCGCAAACCGTACTACCGCCACGATACTCGACGCCATTGCCGTCCGCGCCTACCCGGTTGACGCCAATGGCGTAGCACTGGTTTTCAACGGCTCGAGCGCGAAGCAGGGTCGTCCAGGCCGAGTGTCGGGCGGCAGGCCAATTGGCGACGCACAGCAGGATGTCGTAGTCGTTTCGGCAACGAAGCCAGACCGGGAACCGCAGGTCGTAGCAGACGCAGACACGGACGCGCCATGGACCGATGGTCGCGACGGTCCTGGCGTTGCCGGCAGCGTAGTGTTCGTGTTCGCCGGCCATCCGGAAAAGGTGTCGCTTGTCGTAGACGGACTCGCGGCCGTCCGGCGGCATCCACACCAGTCGGTTGTAGTACGCCCCGTCTGCGACAACGATGCTGCCGACGACGGTGACACCACGTCGCGCGGCCTCCTCGCGCAGCCATGCGACGGTGTCGCCTGCCATGGTCTCGGCCACTTCCCGCGGACGCATCGTGAAACCGGTGCTGAACATCTCTGGCAACACGATGAGATCGACGGCGGCATCGACGCGGTCGAATAGCCGCGTGAACAGGTCACGGTTTGCTGCCGGGTCGTGCCAGACGGTCGCGGTTTGGACAAGGGCGACGCGAAGTGTGGACGCTAGAGCCGGCACAGGATCTCTCCAGCGCGTTCCAGCGTCGCGTCGTCCTTTGCGAAGCAGAAACGCAACAGTTCCTGTTTGGGTGGCTCGCGGTAGAAGACCGAAATGGGAATTGAGGCCACCTTCTCTTCGATCGTCCAGCGTTTCGCCAACGCCGCGTCGTGGTCGTTGGTGATCGCACTGTAGTCGACGAGCTGGAAGAACGTGCCAGCGGACGGCTTCAGCTCGAAACGTGATTCGGCGAGGAGACCGCAGAAAAGGTCGCGTTTGGCTTGGTAGAACGCGGCAAGGTTCTCGTGGTGCTCGGGACATTCGGCGAGGAAATCCGCGATGCCGTATTGCAGCGGCGTGGCGGTCGTGAACGTCACGAACTGGTGTATGCGCCGGAACTCTGCCGTTAGCGCCGGCGGCGCCACGCAATAGGCCACCTTCCAGCCGGTCGTGTGGTACGTCTTGCCGAAGGACGATACGACGAAACTGCGCGCCAAGAGATCGGGATAGCGGGTGAGGCTCAGGTGGGCGCGGCCGTCGAAGACGATGTGCTCGTAGACCTCGTCGGCGACGACATAGATGTCGCGCCCCGACGTCACGCTGCGGAGACCATCGATGTCGCCGGCATCCCAGACCGCCCCCGTGGGATTGTGCGGCGTGTTGGTCATGATCAGGCGCGTCCGCGGCCCGATCGCGTCGGCAACCTGATCCCAGTCGATACGAAAATCCGGCGCGTGAAGCGGTATATGCCGACAGGTGCCGCCGGCTAGGGTGACTGCGGGCTCGTAGGAGTCGTAGCAGGGATCGAAGACGATCGCCTCGTCGCCCGGCCGGATCACTGCCGTGATCGCGCAGAACAGGGCCTCCGTGGCCCCGGAGGTCACCGTGACCTCGGTGTCGGGGTTGACCTTCGCGCCGTAGAGCGACTGCACTTTGCCGGCGATCCCCTCGCGCAACGGTTCGATGCCCGCCATCGGTGGGTACTGGTTGTAGCCGTTCCTCAGG
>CAZJRX010000158.1:7153-8388 GCA_964548145.1 uncultured Pseudomonadales bacterium
GCCGACCCGCTCGAGCAGCCGTGGCGGCCCGTCGAAGTCCGGATAGCCCTGGGAGAGATTGATGGCGCCCTCGTCGGCGGCGAGCTTGGACATCACGGTGAAGATCGTCGTGCCGACAGTTGGAAGCTTGCTGTTAAGGGACAATTCGGACTGTGCTCGATCACATTGCCAGAGGATTCTGCCACATCGGAACGTACGTAAACCTCCCACGGAACTTTTGGTCCCTTGTGCCTGTCCGTACTGGTGAATAAAGGTATATCAGCCAGTTACAGCCATCGCGCCCTGGCGCAATCCGGACACGCAGACCCTTGGGACACGGAGCAATATCGCCATGATCTCAACGAGGGAGCGCGATCTAGGCGGGGGCCAGTCGCCGCCCGTCTCCGTCTTCGCCGAGTATCATGGCCGCATGAAACGCTTGGGCGAACTGCTTGTCGAACGCGGGGCTATCCAACCTGCGGACTTAGACAAGGCCCTTTACATCCAGAGGACTGCGGGTGGTCGCCTCGGCGCGCTCTTGGTCAGGACGGGCGCGATCTCCGAGGACATTCTGTTGTCGACGCTCTCGGAACAGTTGGGTGCCGTCTACCTCCGCGAGGGTGCCGAGATGCCAGAGCAGCTCGACGTCTTTCGCTTCATGACCGCGTCGCCGATCAAGCTCGACTGGTTCTTGGATCACGCGACACTGCTATGGGAAAAGGATGGAGGCGTCTGTTGCACGGCAAAGGACGTCCGCGACCGGGCGTTGGAAGAGACCTTCGGATATTTCTATCCCGGCGAAGAGATCACCTACTACCTCGCGCCAAGCCACCAGATCGACCGGATGCTCGAT
The DNA here is from genome assembly GCA_964548145.1 of uncultured Pseudomonadales bacterium. Lineage (GTDB taxonomy): Bacteria > Pseudomonadota > Gammaproteobacteria > Pseudomonadales > Azotimanducaceae > VXYL01. The sequence continues at coordinate 7,986 of CAZJRX010000158.1, forward strand.
GGCGTCCGCAAGGAACGCGCCATCGAGGACCTTTTTTCCGGCGACGACGCCAAGGCGCTGCGCGAGATGGCGGAAGAGGCACCGGTCATCGAACTGGTCAACAACCTCCTGTCGACCGCAGTGGATCTCGGTGCCTCGGACATCCACGTCGAACCCTCGGAGGAGCAGTTCGCTGTGCGCATGCGGGTCGACGGCGTCCTGCACACCCGCCTGACTCAACCCATTGATCGGTTTCCCGCGGTTGCGTCACGCATAAAACTGATAGCCGGCATCGACATCGCCCAGCGTCGTCTTCCTCAGGATGGGAGCATCTCGGAACGTATCTCGGGCAGGGACATGGACATCCGCGTCTCCACGGTGCCCTGCACTTTCGGCGAGTCCGTCGTGCTTCGCCTGCTCGACC
>CAZJRX010000159.1:0-8323 GCA_964548145.1 uncultured Pseudomonadales bacterium
CATCGTCGGGCTGCACCGTGTCGAGCGGCGCGATGCCGAAGATGTCCACGTCGCCGCCGGCCCCATGGACGTACTGGTTCTCCTGAACGCGGCGCAGATGGTCGATCTGATCCCGATACCTGGCCGCCCGTTCGAAGTCCAGCTTCTTGGCTGCCGCTGCCATCTTGGCCTTGAATTCGGCAAGTACATCCTGGCTCTTGCCTTCGAGGAACATCACGGCCAGGCGAACATCCTCGGCGTACCGTTGGCGATCGATCATTCCGACGCACGGGGCGCTACAACGGTCAATCTGATACTGAAGACACGGCCGCGAGCGATTCTTGAAGAATCCGTCCTCGCAGGGGCGGATACCGAACAGTTTCTGCAGTATGTTCAGGCTGTCCCGTACCGCCGCGGCACTCGGAAATGGCCCGAAATACCGTCCTTCCTTCCGGGCGCCGCGATGGAAAGCCAACCGGGGAAACGGGTGTTCGGTCAAGTGTATGTAGGGGTAGGACTTGTCGTCGCGAAGGACCACGTTGTACGGCGGTCGTTCCGACTTGATCAGGCTTTGCTCGAGCAGGAGCGCTTCGGTCTCGCTACTGGTGACCGTGACCTGGATGTCGTGGACCTTGGCAACAAAGGCCATGGTCTTCGCGGTCAGGCCGGAGGCCCGGAAATAGGCGGTTACCCGGGCCTTCAGGTTGCGCGCCTTGCCGACGTAGAGGACCTTGCCGTCCTCCCCGACCATTCGATAGACGCCGGGCCTTGTCGTCAGGCCCGCGAGGAACGGTTCCGCGTCGAACGCCACGATGGGCTCCTACGCCCGGTTACGCGATTCACCATCTTACATTTCGGGCGACGGCCGGAAACCACGCCGGTGCCAATGACGCAATCGGCCCGTCAGGAGCGGGCACGAAACGGTATGACGTTGTCGTCGCGCTTCACGTAGATCTCGCGCTGCCGGCCCGGGCCGTCGATGCCGATCCTACCGGCGCCGAACAGGCGAAGTTCATACTGGGCCGCCCGGCCGCCGGCCGGTTCCAGCGTCAGCGTCGCGCCGGTGAGTCGCCAAGTGCCGCGGTAGCTCGCGTCACCATCGCGAGCGACATACGGACCGGCCAGCGGGCCACCCGAGAGCGTTAGCGCCCTCGCTTCGGCCGTTGCCCCTTCGGAGGCCGAGTCGAGATCCCATTGCCCGACCAGGTCCAGGGCTCGAACCCAGTTCGAACGGGCGCGTTGCACCGACCGGAACCAGAACAGGGCCGCAAGGGCGACCGCCGCCACGATCAGGTACACGCTCACGTGACGACCACCTCCCGGTCGACATCGATCAACGTTGCGTCCACCGATTGCGCCACCCACCGCTCGACTTGTGTGAGGGACTGCTCGACGACCCCTGCATCACTCGCCACGGCTACCACCGACCAGCGTGCTCGTCGGTGTGAATCCTGGTAGGCGCTCTCGCAAACGGCAAGGTTTGGCACCTTACCGAACCGGCCCCGCAGCCGCGCCAAGCGGCGTCTTTTCTCCTTGAGCGAACTACAGCCCTCGAGGTGGAAGTCGAGGGCAAGAAGACCAATGTGCACCTGCTAACGTCCTGCGTCACAAATACATCGAACGGTAGCGTTCCCGGGCGAAGGTCGCGGCGTGTTCGGCGAAGCATGTCACTCCGCAATACCTACCGCCCGGTCCGACGCCAAACGCGAGGCTTGGAATTCACCCGCCGTCATGGCGTAGTAGACCGTGTCGAGCCCGTGGCGCTCCCGCCGTTTTTCAAAAAACAGGCCAAGCCGTTGCAGCACGCGAACCGAACGCTGGTTCGGCGTATCCGTGGTCGCAACCACCCGGCGGATGTCGCATTCCTCGAACCCGAAGCGGAGCACGGCGCGGCTTGCCTCCGTGGCATAGCCCCGACCCCAATGCGCGGGTTCGACCGCGAACAGCATCTCGACGACGCCGGGCTCGTCGAACGGTCGGAACCCGGAGAACCCCATGATGTCCGCAGCTGACTCCCGACGACGCAGCGAGAAGAAGCCGTAGCCAAGGTCCGCGAACCCCACAACACTGGCCTCGACCATCTCCACGACGTGATCCCTCGCGGGAACCTCGCCGTCGAACAGGTAGCGGCGGACCTCCCGATCCGCCCAAAGCGCATGCAGCGCATCCACGTCCTCCAAGGCAAATGGGCACAGTACCAAGCGTTCGGTAGACAGTTCGGTCATGATCGGCGGCGACGTGTTCAGCGAGGGAGTTTGCCACACTTCCCTCAAGCTGTCGGCGTCAGTGATCCCCCGACGGCGCCGCACGCGCGGCGCGAGTTCCCGTCGTGGCCTCAAGTCTCCCGCCGCTCTACGGAAGCGACTTAGCCGGCCTCGGCGCTGCAGAACGGGCGTCTCACGCGCCGGTACCAGATCCAGAATCCCACGCCCGCCCACGCCGCGACAATGCCCCACTCGTGTGGCCACGCCAACGCGGCAGGGCTACCGGGCAGATAGAGGCACAGCAATGCGCAACCGAGGAGGATCGCCGTCCAACCCACGAATCCGGCGAGCGGTACCCGGAACGGTCGTGCCATGGCGGGACGATTCCTGCGCAACACCAGGAAGGCTACCGGAACGAAAACGTATGCCACGACGACGGCCAGGCTGCCGGTGTTGATGAGCCATACCAAGATCGTGCGCCCGAAAAACGGCGATATGCAGGACAACCCGCCAAGTACGATGATCGCGAGGTAGGGCGTCCGATGGCGGCGGTGGAGTTTCGCGAATGCCGCCGGCAACGCGCCGGACTCCGCCAGTGCGAACATGACGCGACTGCCGCCGATTATGAACGCGTTCCAACTGGTCAGAATGCCGCCGATGCCGCCGACGATGAGGGCACTTCCCGCCCACGGGCTGTTCCACAGAAAACTAGCCGCGTCCGCCGTCGCCATCCGAGCATCGGCCAATGCCGACCCCGGAAGGGCGCTGGCGACGGCAAACGACACGCCCGCGTACCAGACCACGGCAAGGACCAACGACACCGACAACAGCACGCCGATCCGCCTCGCCGGCAAGTCGATCTCTTCGGCGGATTGCGGCAGCACATCGAATCCCACCAGCATGGCCGGCACCATGATCACCACGCTCAGGATGCCAACCGCCGGCACGGCGACGAAAGGCCTTGCGGTCTCCACCGAACCGTTGGCGAAGGCGCCGACGAAGAGCAGGATTCCCGCCAGGGCGATCATTGTCGTTGCCACGATCTGCACCCGTCCGGCGGTGCGGATTCCAAGGTAGTTCACGAACGTCATGACGACCGCGCCAAGGACACCAACCAGTACGAACCCGATGTCGACGTCGGCACCCGCGATTGTCCACAAGGTGCCCAGCCGGATACCGGGCACAAGGTATTCGACGGCGGTCGGCAAGGCGACCGACTCGAATATGCAGACGGTCGCATATGCCATCAAGAGCGCCCAGGTGCAGACGAACGACCAGTTGGCGCCGAGAGCCGCGCGGGTGTAGACGTGCTCTCCCCCCGCCCTCGGCATGGCGGCCGCCAGTTCGGCGTAGGTCAGGCCGATGAAGCCGATGACCAGCCCGCCCGCTGTGAACGCCAAGAGCGTGCCGACGCTACCGGCCGTCGCAACCCAGTGGCCGGTCATCAGAACCCAACTCCACCCGATCATCGCACCGAAGGACAATGCGAGTACGGCGCGCGCTTTCAACACGCGCGCAAAGCGATCACGCGTCTCAGCCATCGGCAGGCGGTGTGGGTGGGACTGTCATTCCAGCGCAGCGCGGTGCGTCGTGGAATGCTATCGCAATCTCGGCGTCAGCCTTGTCGTCGCCAGCCGATTACCCCGATCAACCCGCAGCCACCGAGGTGCGCATCTCCTCGAAGCCGGTCCGGGCGACATCGTCCGGGATCAGGGGGTAGCGGATGCCCGCCCATTTCTGGGTCACGCGGATCACCTGGCAGGCGTAGCCGAACTCGTTGTCGTAGTAGGCGTAGAGAATGACCCGGTTGCCAGCCACTATCGTCGCACCACCATCGATGCTGCAGGCATGCCGGTTGCCGATATAGTCGCTGGAGACGCGTTCCTTCGACGACGTGTAGTCGATTTGCCGCTGCAGCGACGAGTCCAAGGCAACATCGCGCAGGTACTCGTTGACCTCGTCGAGCGTGGTGTCCCGTTGCAGGGTAAGGATTAATATCGCCAACGACACGTTCGGGGTCGGTACCCGGATGGCATTGCCCGTGAGCTTGCCATCGAGTTCCGGCAGCAGCTTCGCCACCGCCTTCGAAGCCCCGGTCTCCGTGATGACCATGTTCAGCGGCGCAGCGCGGCCACGCCGGTCGCTCCTGTGATAGTTGTCGTGGAGGTTCTGGTCCGGCGTATAGGCGTGCACGGTTTCGATATGGCCGTGAACGATGCCCCATTGGTCGTTGACGGCCTTCAACACCGGCACGATGGCATTGGTAGTGCAGGAGGCGCAGGACACAACCCGGTCGTCGTCGCCCACCCGGTGCGAGTTGACGCCGGATACGATGTTCTTGACGCTGCCCTTGCCGGGGGCGGTCAACAAGACCCGGGCAATGCCCTTCGACTTGAGGTGCTCGCCCAAACCCGCTTCGTCGCGCCACGCCCCCGAATTGTCGATCAGAATCGCATTGTCGATGCCGTGGCGCGTGTAGTCGATCGTCGACCGGTCGGCCTCGTAGATCATCCGGATGACGTTGCCGTTGACGATCAGGCACTGGTTCGCCTCGTCCACCCTTATCGTGCCGTTGAACGCTCCGTGCACCGAGTCCCGGCGCAACAGTGCCGCCCGTTTGTGAATGTCATCGTTACGCCCCGGTCGCAACACCACGGCACGCAGTACCAGTTGGTCGCCGCCCCCTGTCTTCTCGATTAGGAGGCGCGCCAGCAGCCGGCCGATGCGCCCGAACCCGAACAGGACGACGTCCTGGGGTTTGGCGAGCGGTTTGACGTGTCGGCCGATGACATGGGCACTCGCCTCGCGGACATATTCCAGCGGCGTGATCGACTCGCCGCCCTGCTGCCGCTCCATCAGGCGCACCACCAGTTTGCCCACATCGGCGTGGGATGGCCCCAGATCGAGTTTGGACAGCGCCTCGACGATCGGGTAGCTCTCGAATTCGGAGAGTTCGTTCTCCGCCACCTGGCGAACGAACCGGTGGGTCTTCATGATGTCCGTCACGCTGCGGTTGTGCAGCGCCCGCCCGTAGCAGTAGACGACGACGTTCTTGCGGTAGAGCTGGCCAATCAGCGGAATCATCGCCTCCGCCAGCGCCTCGCGCTCTTTCCAGTCGGGGAAGTAGTCCTCAAGGTTGGGTAGGGCCACGGCACATCCTTGGCGTGGAGAGGATGGCGCGTATTATCGGCATCGACGCGCCGATGTAAACGAAAACTTGAACATCCCAAGCTCAACCGCCGCCCGTTGCCGTACCTTCCGCGTTCAAGCGCCTGCGGACGGCGACTCAGCTCACGAGCAGAACCATGACAGCCAAACCACCAATCCCCGAGAACGGTAGTTCGATCAACACCGAATGGATCCGCCGGGCGCTCGCCGCCGCCGGCGGCCGAATCGCACCGCCGGTAGACATCCGCGTTGAGGAGATCGGCGTCGGCGCGGGAATCATGGGCCAAGTCATGCGTTGCCACCTCGACTACGGCGAAGCAGACGACCCCGCTCCCACGAGCCTTGTCGTGAAGTTGCCAAGCGTAAACGCCAAGAACCGGCGAATCGGCAAACGCCTGGCGTTGTATCGACGCGAATACGACTTCTACCGTTCCCTCGCATCCCACCTCGCGGTACGGACCCCGAGACTCGTCTACGGCGACTTCGAACGGTCGAGCCACCGATTCGTATTGGTACTCGAAGATATCCGTGGGCTAACGGTCGTCGACCAGATCGCCGGCGCCAACCCCGCTCAGGCCAAACAGGCCATTCGCGCGTTGGCGCACATGCACGGGGCCTGCTGGGACCGAATCCACGAGCCTCCCTTGCGCGGCGCGTACGATTCGACCAACCCGAAGCTGCGGGCCATCGTACAGGTCGTCTATCTCGCCAACCTGGTACGCACGCTCAAGCACTTCGGCGATTGCTTCTCCAGCAAGACCCGCGCACTGGCAGAGGCCTTCGGTCTCGGTGTGGTCGAGCATATGGCCACGTTGGGCAACGGCCCGCAGACATTCACCCACGGCGACTACCGATTGGACAACCTGTTCTTCCCCGCCGATGGCGGCGACGACGTGGCCATCATCGATTGGCAGGTGAGCGGCTTGAGCTCGGGACTCTACGACGTCGGGTACTTCCTGGTGGGCAGCCTCGACGTCCCCGTGCGTCGCCAAGTCGAGCGTGAGGCCGTCGAGGAGTACCACGACATCGTCTGTCGGGCGGGTGCCAAGGAATTCACCTTCGAGGCGTGCTGGCGCTCGTACCGGCTGAATTCTCTGGCGGCGCTATTGACGTCGGTCATCGTTTGCGGGGGCCTCGACATCACCGACGAACGGAGCCGGCGTCTGGCGGAGACCGGGCTCAAACGCAGCCTCCGGGCGATGGAGGACTTGGACGTCGAGGAGTTCATCTCGAACCCCTCCGGCGGCGCGTTCGCCAGCGCGTGCCGGATTGCCTACCGGGTGAGCTGGCTATTGCATGGAGCACCCGGCGGACGGCCCGGGTAACGGAAAGCGCTCCGGATCGGCTTCAGCGCAGTTGCGCGTTGACCCCTTCCAACGCCTCGGCCCCCGGACAAAGGATCGACTCGTCCAGCGTGTTCAACGGCGACGTCGTCGTGCCGAGCACGTCGTGGCAGTCCGCAGCGTCGGCATCCATATAAAGCAGTCCTGTCACCACCTCGCCGGCCTCGGCCGATCTCTGCACCTGGGTCAGCGCCTGAATCCGGTCCCGGGGATCGTAGTCTTCATCGATTTTGCGTAGGCGCAGCGTCGAGCCGTCCGGCATGGCGACGTCCTCCAGGGCACCGGAGTCGTAGTCGACGGTGATCTCCTCGCCGGGAGCGATCAAGTCGGCGCTGACAAGTCGCTCCGAGTGGCCGCGCACGTAGTCGTAGCTCTTGGTCGAGCCGTTGTGGTTGTTGAACGCGACGCAAGGCGAGATCACATCGATGAACGCGAAGCCCTTGTGCATCAGCCCGGCCTGGATGAGGGGAACCAATTGGCCCTTGTCGCCGGAGAAACTCCGGGCCACGAAACTCGCCCCGATCTGCAACGCCATGGACACGAGATCGATGGGTTCGTAGAGGTTCGGTACCCCCCGCTTGCTGGTCGAGCCCTTGTCGTTGGTGGCCGAGAACTGGCCCTTGGTGAGCCCGTAGGTGCCGTTGTTGTCGACGATGTAGAGCATGTTGATGCGCCGCCGCACGATATGTGCGAACTGGCCGATGCCGATGGAGGCGCTGTCGCCGTCGCCGGAGACGCCGATGCAATAGAGGTCGCGGTTGGCGAGATTCGCACCCGTGGCCACGGACGGCATGCGTCCGTGGACGGAATTGAAGCCGTGCGAGTGGGAAAGGAAGTAGCTCGGGGTTTTCGACGAGCAGCCGATGCCGGATACCTTGGCGAACTTGTGCGGCGGTAACGACAACTCGGCGCACGCCTGGACGATGGCGGCGGATACCGAGTCGTGGCCGCAGCCCGCGCACAGGGTGGAGACGGATCCCTCGTAGTCGCGCCGGGTGAGTCCCAGTTCGTTGACCGGCAGCAGCGGGTGCCGAACCCGGGGTTTGGCGACGAAGGTCATCGACGGTTCTCCCAGTCCTTGCGGGGTGCGGTGCCCGGTCCGCCGCCGCCGACGGCCCGGAGCCGGGGGACGTTGTATTCGATGAGCTTGTCACTGACCTGCTCGTAGATGGTGTCCGCCGAGATCGAAAAGCCGCCGTAGTAGAGCACCGAGTCGATGCGCGCCGGGTCGATGCCGAGATCGTTCACGAGCAAGGTCTTCATCTGCGCGTCGCGGTTCTGCTCGGCGAGGAAAACAACCTCGTGGCGGTCGATGAAGTCGCGCACATCGTCCGTGAACGGGAAACCCCGGATACGCATGGTGTCGACCTCGACGCCGTCCTCGACGAGTCGGTCCCGGGCTTCCGGGATGGGTAGCGCGGTCGTGCCGTAGAAGATGATTCCAACCGGGCGTCCCCGATCTTCGATGACCGGCGGCGGAATCAGCTCCCGCGCCGTATCCCACTTCCTGAGCAGGCGATCCATGTTGGCGCTGTAGTGTTCCGGCGCCTCGGTGTAGGCAGCGTATTCGTCCCGCGATGTGCCCCGGGTGAAGAAAGCGCCTTTTTCAGGGTGCGTCCCGGGCAGCGT
>CAZJRX010000160.1:0-1302 GCA_964548145.1 uncultured Pseudomonadales bacterium
CATAGGCTCGATCAAAGGCTTCGGGATCGTCGATCCCCGGCAGCTTGCCCATCAGGCGGTTGGTTTCGGGATCGACATAGGTCCACTCCCGGTTGTCGCCGCTCTCGAAGAACGCTGTCGCCCCTGTCACCTTGTTGTAGCCGATCATCTGGACCGAGTCGCTGACGTCGAACCCGAAGACGTCGCCGCGGCCGTCATGCCGGCAGAAGCTCACCCAAACGACGTCATGACGGGTCGAGCCGTCGGCGTCCTTGCCGACATAGCGCTGGACGCTGGACCCCGACATGCAGTCCCCAATCTGCAGGCTGGGGTTGTCACACTGATGGAGGCCCGGGTTGCCGGTGATTCTCTCGCCGTCAACGTAGATGGGCTGCTCCACGCCCGCACCGCAGTCGACCAATGGCGGAATACCGAGCTCCGGTTCGGCCATCTTGGCGTACTCCGATGCGGAGACCTCCCTGCGCAGGCTAGTATTTTCCGGCTGGCACCCTTGCCAAGTACCGGTCTCGTCCTCGTCGTACTGCGCCGCAGGCGCCACATCCGCTTCGACACCAACTCCGATGGCCAGAACGATGGCCACCGTGGCGGCGAGCATTGGTTTGGTTCTTCCCACGCCGGTCCGTACGTTGGTAAGTCAAGGTAATGTTGCCAACACTGAAGCGGAGTCGCAAACGCCTAGTGCTCCGTCAACCCCTAATCTTGGCGTCAGCGCGTCCGCAAACGTCCAGCCCGCTAGGCGGCGCCGCGAAGGCATAGCGGGGTTACGTCGAGCGGCGCCAACAACGCGGATGGGCGTTTGCGGGCGCGCCCTTCGGGTGGCAGCCGGAGCGCCCCGGGCGGCGTTGCGTCTGCTTGAAGTAGGCCCGCTACGCCTACGCAGCCCGCGCCTTGCCCGGAACACTCCGGCTGCCACTGACGCCAAGATTAGGGGTTGACGGAGCACTAGGTACCGGCGGGCGGCGACCCGGCCAAGCACGGGGCTGCTAGCTGCCAAGACGGTCTGAGTGCGTGTGCGAGTACGAGTACCGTAGCCGGTCCAGGAACTGCGCCTTGGAAAGCTTCGCCAGCGGTCGAAAGTCGCGGAGGTGGGCGGTATCCGGCCAGTCGATGTAGTCCGTTAGCGCGATCCGGTTGAACCGCAACGCCCAGAGCGTCGTTGCACCTCGCGACACTTCGCCTGGGACCGCGTCGTCAATGGCGCGCAGCCAGGCATCGTCGGGAACGGCTCGGCGTACGTAGTCGAGCTGTTCCGGAGTCGCGTAGTCCCAGACCCGCCAGAGGAAGTACGAGGAATTTCGCAGC
>CAZJRX010000160.1:1340-8312 GCA_964548145.1 uncultured Pseudomonadales bacterium
GACGTCAGACTGGGGCAGCGGGTAATAGCAAGGCGGGAGCCAGTTCCCGCGCCAGTTGCGCACCTTTGGCTGCGGGTCGTAGCCCAACGAGAGGGCGGTCTGTCCTTCCGGTGGATGCGTGCGAAATGCCGCTGACTGGTGCCGGGTCCGGTCGCCGAACACGGGATCGAGCTGTTTGGTCGGTGGGGATGCGCCGATCATCGCTGCCGTTCCCGGAATGCGGCGTGGCGACGAATGGCGGCCATCGTAGCCGCGTCGATCAACGGATGTTCGTCGGCGGGCGGGTTGGCCAACGCGATGGCGATGTCGTGGGCCGTACGTGCCTCGATGGTGCAGAACGCGGCGGCGGACATCTCGGGCCACGCCTCGAAAGCGGCGGCGACATCGGCGTAGTCCTTGGCGGCGCCCCGGTTGCAGATTGCCTCCAGCTTGGCGCGTACGAGGTCGCGCGGGGAAGCGACCGGAACGCCGTTCGGTGCAGTAACTGGTGGATCGAGGGCGGGCGGTACGAGCCCGGTCGCTTCGAGGAACGTCACGAGTATGTCCCGTTCGACGCCAGGACAGGACGCTTCGATCACGCCCTCCCTGCCCCGGAGCCGGGCGTGGGCCAGCCACGGCAGCGCCGAGATCGAGGCCCGCCGGACATCGGGCGCCGGCGTGAAGAAGTCGAAGTCCACGGACTCACGGTGGTCCAGGTACAGGGCCAGCGCCGTGCCGCCGTAGAGGCGAAGTTCCCCGGGCAACGGCCCCATGCTGCGCCATAGGCGACGCATGTCGTCGTCCATGAAGTCGTCGTGGATTGGCCGAGCTTCGGTTTCTTCGATGGCGCGCGAGGACATGGCATAGCGCGGAGAGACTTTGCGCCGACAGTACCACACGGGCGAAGGGGTGGGTGCCGCCGTGCCGCCGGTCAGGCCACGCGGCGCACGTTGAGTAACAGCCAGCCTTCGTTGTCGTCGTAGGAGTCGAGCAGGTCGACGCGCGACGCGATGTCGTTCGCCATGGCCAGGAATCGGCCGTTGGAGGGTGCCGTGTAGGTCTTGCCCCGGCCAATGCGAACCGGGTGTTCGCTGCCGTCTTCGCCGACGAGGATGCCGATAAGCTCCAACCAGTTCGCCTTGTACGCGACGCGGCGGTCGCGACCGAGGCGGATGAGCGGCCGCTTCATCCTCTCCAGTCCGCGAAAGGACGGTTGCATCTTGGCGTCGCCCAACCGCCAGCCTCGTGGGCCGCAAGGCGGCAGATCGCCGTCTCGCCAGTGCTGGGATTCCGCCACCGATAGTTCGTACCGTCCCTTCGCCTGCATCAGGATCTTCGTGTCGTTTCGTTGCCGCTCCGCCGTGATGATCGCGTCGGCGTGTTCGTCCACCCGGAGCACGGTGTCCGTGGACGGGCATCGCAGGGATGGTTCGATGGCCCGTTGTCGCGCGGCGGTCTCGAGAAGGTCGCGTTGGTGCGCACTGACCGACTGCCGGTACCGGGGCAGATCGACGAAGCGTTGCAGCGCCGAGTCGTGGAACACCGCGTCGCGGCCGGTGTTGCGGGGTTTGCGGCTGTAGATCGGACTCCGATTGACGCTGAAATAGGCGTTGTGGTCGCGCGGCAGCAGGTTGTCGAAGGGCGTGTCGATGGCGAGGCCGAGCCCGAGATCGGCGATCGCCTCCACCATCCACGTGAGGGCGATGTGGGACAGCGGCTCCTTGTGATGCTGGCCGCCGCCGACCGAGCCGTGGTCGCCGGGGAACCAGACCTCGTGCAGCGTCTGTCCTTCGATGGCGCTTTCCATGGGCGTCGGCTCGAACTCCACGCGCCGTTCGTCGATGGCCAAGGCGTGCAGTGCGTGTTCGACGTGCGGACCGAGTTTCGTATCGACCCAGCGGTAGCGCTTGTTGAAGCGTTCGTCGAGGGCGATGCCGGGCACCTTGTCGGGGATGCCCAACGCCCCGACGGTGTCCCAGCAGCCGAGCAGCTTGATCGGTGGCACCCGGGTGCCGTGCTTCGAACGGAATGCCGCGACCGGTGCGGCGTCCCGATGCTTTTCCTTGCGGTAGAGTTCGTATGCCTCGGCGACTTCGGTCATCTGGCGCCTGCCGAGCATCCCGGCGAGCCCGATCATGCCGGCGAGGCTTCTCACCGTGTACGCGCCCCGGCTGAACCCGAAGAGGTAGATCTCGTCGCCTTCCTCGTAGTTGACGGCGAGGAAGCGATAGGCCTCGCGCACGTTGAAGTCGAGTCCGGTGCCCATGGCCCCGCCGACGATCTTGTCGATCCGACCGTGCGTGCCCACCCCTTCGTCGTAGTAGACGATCTGCCGATTCCCTTCGGCGTCCTGCAACCGCACGGCGCTCGCGAGCCGGACGACGTTGGTAGGGCTCTCCATCTCCGGCGTGTTCCAGGAGCCGTCGCAGCACACGATCAGTCGCTTCACAGGCAATGCTCCCTACTACTAACCTCAGGGCCGCGCGCGCGGAACTTCGAACAATGATCGATATTGACCGGATCGACGTAAACCACCACGAGAATGCGGAGCCTTCTCGACACGCGCCCGAAGGGCGCGCCGGGACGGGGCAAGCCCGTCCCCTACGATCGTGAACGAGGGGTCGGGACACCCTCGTGGTGTCCCGTCCAGGTCTGCGCCGACGAAACGGCGCGAAGTCGCTACCCCCGGATGAACTCCCGGATTACCGAGCCCGGCCGGTTGCCGGTGTATTCGCCGTTCTCGATCACGACTTGGCCCGCCACCAGCGTCGCATCGTATCCTCGGCTCTTCACCACGAGGCGCCCGCCGTTGTGCGGGAAGTCGCGGACGTATTCCGGATGGCGGGACGTCAAGTTCTCGTAGTCGATGACGTTGATGTCGGCGTGCCAGCCTTCCCGGAGTTCGCCGCGTTCCTTGAGTCCGAGCACCTCGGCGGACTTGCCGGAAATCCGGTGTACGGCTTCCGGCAGCGTGTAGACGCCGCGGTCGCGGGTCAGCTCGCCGAGAAGGAACGTCGGTGAATCGGCATCGGTGAACTGACCGACGTGGGCGCCGGCGTCGCCGAGCATCGGTACGACGTGTGGCAGGCGCATGTAGTTCCACTGGTTCTGCAATGCGCCGCCGAAAGCCCACAGGTTCCACAGTTCCCGACCTTCCGAGGCAATCAGGCGTTCGACGTAGACGTCCACCGGGTCCGTGCCGGCATCGTCGGCGAGCTTCTGCAGGTTGCGGTTGTTGTCGAGGTCGAAGTCCGGGAACTCGCCCGTGCCCATCGGGTGCAGCATCCGGGCAACCTGGCCGAAGCCGCCGGCTTCCTTGGCTTCGGTGACCAGATTCTCCCGTGTCGCGGGATCCTTGAGAGCGGCGACACGGTCCTCGATTGTCGGCAGCTTCATCAGTTCGCGCCATGCCGGCGTACGCAGGAACGCCTGCTGGGCAAGACCGAAGAACGAGCCGCTTGGCCGGGTGTGGCAGATGGAGGTTATACGCCGGCCGTTCTCGTTGTTGCGGCCGAGGAACTCCTCCCAACGCGATACGCCGCCATCGCCTTCGCCGCCGGTGCCGCCGGAGAACAGCACCTGGCAGCCGAGTTCGGCGCCGGTTTCGAACATCTGCTTCTCGATCTCGTAGCGGGTTCGCATATCGGGCGCGACCTGGAACATGCCGCCGCGGCCGCCGGCTTCAACCACGGCCTCCTGGATGGCGCGGGTCTCGCGCGGGTCGGCCCAGGTGCCGGGCGTCAAACGACCGTCGGGTACGCGGTGGCCGAGAAAGCGCGAGGTCGAGAATCCCGCGGCGCCGCCTTCGACGGATTCCTTGACGAGGTCGACGATGCGCTGCAGTTCGCGGTCGTCCGCCTGCACCCCTTCGTCGCAGCTCTTGTCGCCCATCGCCTCGAAGCGGATGGCGGAGTGGCCGCACATACCGACGACGTTCAGCGCGGGCCGCAAGGACTGCACGCAGTCGAGGTACTCGCCGAAGGTGGTCCAGTTCCAGGGAAGGCCGTCCATGATGGCGTTCGCCGCGATGTCCTCGACGGCCTCCATCAGTTCGGCGAGATATTGACGGTTGTCCTTGCTGCACGGCGCGAAGGTTACGCCGCAGTTGCCGATGAGCGCCGTCGTGACGCCGTGGTAGGAACTCGGACGCATTTCCGGATCCCAGCCGATCTGCGCATCTAAGTGGGTGTGCAGGTCAACGAACCCCGGCGTCACGAGCTTGCCGGTGGCGTCGATGGTTCTGCCGGCTTCGACGCCGTCGAGGTCGCCGATGCGGCTGATGCGACCGTCGTCGATCGCGATATCGGCTCGTTTACCTTCCGCGCCGCTGCCGTCTATGACGGTGCCGCCGGAAATGATCAGTGCGTGCGCCATGGGTTCGAATCCCCTCTTCGAATTGTCGCAACCCTTGATCATACATGACGATGGGCGGGCGATGGCGGTCACTAGGCGGCGGCGAGGTGGCGGCGGCGAGGCGGCGGCGGTGGGGGCCTCGTAGGGCGGCGCTAACGCGTCCGAAGGGCGCGCCCAACGCGCCCGAAGGGCGCGCCGTCGCCTGTGCCAGGTGAACAGCACCCTGTGTTGATTCGCGACGGTCGCCCGCGCGCGGTTTCTTGAGATGGAGCGGAACCCGCCCTACGAATCGTTCCCATGCAGCCAGGCCGCATGGCGAGGCGCCCGCTTGGTGCGGGTCCACTCGTCGAGCATCTGCTCGGCGACCGCATGGGCGCGTTCCCGGGATTCCTCGCCGCCCTTGTTACAGGCGAGTTCCAGGCGGTGGCCGTTGGGGTCGAGGAAGTAGATGGAGTCGAAGATGCCGTGGTCGACGGGACCGAGCACGTCGAGTCCCGCGGTCTCGAGGCGGCCCTTGGCGGCCAGGAGTTCGTGGCGGGAGTCGACTTCGAAGGCGATGTGCTGGACCCAGGCGGGCGTGTTCGGATCCTTGCCCATGGGCGGCGAGTTGGGCAGTTCGAAGAACGCGAGCACGTTGCCCATGCCCGCGTCCAGGAAGACGTGCATGTAGGGGTCGGGTGCGCCGGTGGATGGCACCTCGTTCTCCGCGAAGGCGAGCTGGAACGCCATGCCCAGGATGTCGCGGTAGAAGTCGACGGTCTCCTTCGCATCGTTGCAGCGATAGGCGACGTGATGGATGCGGCGTATTTTCACGCGGCGTTCCCGGTGGCAGCCCGGAGCATCTGGTCCCGCTCCATGGACTCGAACAGTGCCTGGAAGTTGCCCTCGCCGAAGCCTTCGTTGTGCTTGCGCTCGATGAACTCGAAGAAGATCGGACCGATCAGTTCCTCGGAAAAGATCTGCAGCAGAAGACTCGGCTCGTCCCCCGAGGTATCGCCATCGACCAGGATGCCTCGTTTGGCAAGTTCGTCGACCGGTTCGCCGTGCCCGGGCAGACGTTCTTCGAGCATGTCGTAGTACGTGTCGGGCGGCGTCTCGATGAACCGCATGCCGGCGGCGAGGAGTCGGTCGCAAGTGGCGGGCAGGTCGTCGCAGGCGAAGGCGATGTGCTGGATGCCCTCGCCGTTGTAGTCCATCAGGTAGGACTCGATCTGACCGCTACCGCCCGGGGGTTCTTCGTTCAGCGGGATGCGGATCTTGTCGTCGGGGGCGGTCAGCGCCCGGGAGATCAACCCGCTTGCCTTGCCCTTGATGTCGAAATAGCGGATCTCACGGAAGTTGAACAACCGCTCGTAGAAGCCCGCCCAGTGGGTAAGCCGGCCGCGGTAGACGTTGTGGGTCAGGTGATCGATGACCTTGAGTCCGTTGCCCGGCGGGCGATGGTCGGCCCCGTCGACGAATTCGAAGTCGATGTCGTAGATGCTGCTGCCGTCCTGGTAGCGGTCGATGAGGTAGAGCGGGGCGCCGCCGATGCCGCGGATCGCGGGCAGGCGCAGTTCCATGGGACCGGGCGGGATATCCAGCGGTTCGGCGCCGAGGGCGAGGGCGCGATTGTAGGCGTGGTGCGCGTCCGCCACCCGGAATGCTAGTCCGGTGGCGCACGGCCCATGCTCCTCGGCGAGGTACCACGCGTAGCTCTTTGGCTCGTAGTTGATGATGAAGTTGACGTCGTTCTGACGCCACAGTTGCACGGCCTTCGAGCGGTGGTCGGCGACGTGCTCGAGCCCGAGGGTCCGAAACACGGATTCCAGGATCCCGCGCTTGGGCGCGGCGAACTCGACGAACTCGAAGCCGTCGAGTCCCATGGGATTGTCGTCGTCTGGCATCAGCGCTCCTCGCGAACTGCACGTAGCATCGAGTCTATGCCGCCAGCATGGCAAGAAATGACCTTTTTTGCCTATCTCGAGGCTATAGAGGGCATAATGTCTCCCCAATAGCCGGTTTGAGGGAGCGTTTCCGTCCCATGACTTTGGATCGAATCGAACGCCGGATCCTGGCGCTGCTGCAGGACGACGGGCGCATGTCGAACGTCGAACTGGCGGATCGGATCGGGTTGTCTGAGTCGCCGTGTTTTCGTCGGGTCAAGAAGCTCGAGAATGCCGGCATCATCAGGCGGTACGCGGCGGAGGTGGACCAGCGCACGCTGGGATTCACGGTAACCGCCTTCGTCCTGGTCGATATGGACAAGCAGCCGGATTCGCGAACGGACGACTTCCACGCCCGCGTCGCCGCCGAGCCGCACATCGTCGAATGTCACGCCATGAGCGGTGGCCACGACTACATCATGAAGGTGCTCGCCCGGGACATCGACCATTTCTCGGAACTGGTCATGAAGGAGATCCTGAAGTATCCCGGCGTCCGCCACGTCGAGTCGAGCTTCAGCCTGGGCGAGATCAAGCACTCCCGCGCATTGCCCACCTGAATCGGATCGCTTGGCCCAGCGCGTCTACGGGAGCGTGCAAGAGCGATTCACAGCGCCCTCGCAGAACTTGGCTCAACGGGAAGACGGGGCGCGCTCGAGAACGCTAGCCCGCATTTCTCACCAGCCGCTTGGTACCGTGACGAAACTCTCTACATATC
>CAZJRX010000161.1:0-8289 GCA_964548145.1 uncultured Pseudomonadales bacterium
AACGAAACGCCCGACCGAGAAGTGGAATGTCCCCAAGCACCGGTACCTTTTTGATCGAACTCAGGTCGTCGTCCTTGATGAGGCCACCGAGCAGGATCACCTGTCCGTCTTCGGCCAGCACGGTGGTTTCCAGCTCACGCTCGTTGGTGACCACGTCCGCGAATCCCTGGCCCAATCCCGGTGCGACGTTGCCTACCTTCAGAAAGATGACCATCCGGATCGACGAGTCGTCGTGGATGTGCGGCGTGACGCGCAACTCGACGCCCACGGCCTCCCGGTTGATGGTCTGGAAGGGGTTGCTCGCACCATCGGTCGTGGTCGTGAAGGATCCGGTGCGGAACGGAATTCTCTGACCGGCGGTGTTCTTGGCTTCCTGGTTGTCTAGGGTCAGTACGCTGGGGGTCGACAACAGGTTCGCCCGGCCATCGGTTTCGAGCGCGTTGATGATCGCGCCGAACGAGACACCGTCCCGGTCGAGTTTGAGAGCGGCCAGCGTCGGGGATGTGGCTGCGCCAACGATGGCGGCGGGGTCGATATCGTCGTCGCTGCCGAGACGGTTCAGCAACGCGCCCACGATGCCGTTCAACGACGTTGTCACCAGTGGTACGGAGGTGCCGCGTGCGTCCACGGCACCGGCCTCCACGCCGCGGGCGTCCACGTTGTCGACCGAAATCTCCACCACGGCCGCCTCGATCAGCACCTGCGCGCGACGCACGTCGAGTTCCGCTACGATGGCGAGAAGCTCCTTCATCGTCGCGGGATCCGCCCGCACAACCAGGGCGTTGAGCGACTCGTCCGCTTGGATGCTGATCGACTGGCCCTCTTCGTTCCTTGCGCTTACCAGGTTGCGCAGCAACTCGGCCACCGCCACCGCGTCACCGTGGTTGAGGCGGACCACCCGGGCGGTGCCGGTCGTGGTCTCTGCGACATCGAGCTTGTCGATCAGCCGCAGCGCATCGGCGATGGGTTCCATTTTCCCTTTTAGGATCAGGGCGTTGTTGCGTTCGTTGGCCACGATCTGGACGGCCTGCGGCCCCTTCGCCCCGCGGCCGAGTTGATCGGGTGCTATCTCCTCAAGGATCGCGGCCACGGTGCCGACCCAGGCATGTTCGAGTTCGCGGTGAACGATCTCGTCCTCGTCAACGACATCGGTCTGCTCGATGAGTGCCATCAGGCGCGCGATGTTGCTTGCGAAATCGGCGAGGATCAGGACGTTGGGTTCATCGAGGGCAGCGACGTGGGCGGCCTGGGGCATCAGCGGCCTCACCGTCTTGACCACCTCGGACGCTTGGACGTGGGAGAGGGGGATGACACGGGTGACCAGTTGGCTTGCCGGAGGATCTTGGGCGACGACATCCGAACCGCTCTGCTTCGCACCGGTATTCTGAAGCACCTCCACGATGCCGTTGTTCTCTACCGCGCCGAGGTTGTGGACCTTCAGCACGGTCAGGAACAACGCGTAGAGACCGTCGGCGTCGAGTTCCGTGTTCGAGAAGACGGTTACCTTGGTGTTCTGCTGGCGGGGATCCAGAATGATGGTCTTGCCGGTCATCTCGGCGACCTGGTTGACGAACTCCGGCAGGGGCATGTCGGGTCCGTTGACCACCCATGTGGATTGGGCAACGGCGGTTCCCGCAAACAATGTCGCGGCAACGAGCATGGGGGTGCAACGGGCAAGGTTCGCGTGCAGGCCGGCGGGCCAGCGAACCCGACACCGGCGGGATGTCGCTACCACGTCTCGCTTGGCGGGTCGGCGGCTGGTCATGGTCGTCTCATGTCCTCCTGGACTTCCCAAACGCAGTCGTGGACCCGCACCCCCGTGGCGTTTGGCGACCTCCGCTCTGCGCTTCAAGGCGGTCTTCGTTAGACGTTGGATCGGCACGAATCGTTGTCTGGACGCCACTGGGCTGGTTTTGAACGCGGCAAAAGGCTCTCGCTCGAATCGCGTTGCGATGCCGTATATGGCCATCACTCGTCCGGCTACGTGCCGCCGCTTGTCTTTTTGAACGCGGAAAGAGGCTCTCGCTCGAATCGCGTTGCGATGCCGTAGTATGGCCATCACTCGGCCGGCTACGTGCCGCCGCTGGTTCATGACCCAAGCGAAAGCTCGAAGGTGATCAACTGCTCGCCGCGCTGGATCTGAATATCGACGGCGCGGCCGGCCAGAATTCGCTCGAGTTGCGCCCGGTCCTCTACCAGGTTGCCCACGGGCTTGCCGTTCAGGCTCAACAGCCGGTCGCCGGGTTCGAGCCCGGCATCGTTGTCCGCGAACGTACCGAGCACGTAGCCGCCTCGCTCCGAGGTCTTAAGGCCGAGGGACTCGATGAACTTGCCCGGATTGCGATCGATCTCGTCCCGGTGTTTCGCCAGTGTCCGCTCGATCAGGCTTCGGGCATCCCGTCTATCCGGCCGCGCCGGTCTTGGGGCGGCGACCGAGGACCGGGGACGCTGTAAAGCGGGCGCCCGGGCCGCGTTGCCGGGTCGGACGATCTGGTTCTTCCTGTCGAAGCTCAGGTTCTCGCGGACGCCGCCGCGGCTGATGACCACCCGGTCCGGGTGTACCTCCTCGAGCCGGGCGTTGCCGGGGAGGCGGTCGGAAATGGTGAGGAGGCGGGGATTGTTGCCGCGTTGGGAAATCAATGCAGTGGATGCGGCGGGCTCGTCGGCGACGAATACGCCGTGCAGTACCAGGGAGAGTTTCGTCTCGCTCAGCGTCTCGGTCTTCGGCGCGGCGTCGGTGGTAGGCGTGCCGAACAGATTCATGGCGACGACACGGTCGATGGGTACGTCGGCGATGCCGCGGGTTGTTGACTCGGGTAGTGCCTCGACCGGCAGCGGCTCGGGGCCGAAGGCGAAGAACACGAAAGCCCACCAGAGCGTTGCGGCGATACCGAGTGCAACGCAAAGGAATGCGGCGATGCCGGTGAGTCGATGTCCTAGTAGCCTGCCGATGTCGACCATGTTGATCACGCTAGTGTCTTGAACGCCCTTGATGTTCACACCCTTGGACGGCTTCCGTACCCGGGAGATGCGCTCCCGTACACGGGAGACGCGCTAGCCGATGTACGACCGGAAGCGCTCGAGGCAGGGCTCGTCGAGTCGGAAAGCTCGTTGAATCGCCAGGAAGCGCCGTCCGTCGACGGTGGCATTGTACCAACACCGCCATCGAACGCCGCGGTTCCGGCGCGAGGGTGGTTCTCCCGGGCGTCGTGGGTGCCCGGTTTGAACAATCGCTCGGAAACCGTGACGACCACGGCTTCGTCGTCACCGTGCCACGGACTTCCGGCCAGTTTCGTCAAGTGCCCGGTAACGCCGATGTGGGCCCAGCCGTTGGCATCCAACCGAACCGTCAGGAGACGTGCCGATTCGTCCGCCGAGACCACCTCGAGAACGGGCTCGCCGTCGACGACTGCCAGCGTGCCGACCATGCCCGGCAGGTCCACGTCATGCATTTCGTTCGACAGGCGGTAGGTAGCCCGCCCGCCCGAAAAGCGGATCGTCCCAGACGTGTCGATCATGCCCCGGTCAACTCGAAGGTCGAGGTCGTCGAATTCAAGGTCGCCGGCGACGGCGATGTGGTATTCCGCCAGGAAACGGTTCATGGCCGCTGCGTCGATGTGTCCGTCGGCGGCGAGCCCGGCGTTTCCCGGTCGCGCCACCGCGAAACCCGATAGCGCGAAGTCTCGGTGGCTGAGCTGCCAATCGACGGCCGGCGCCATGTCGAACAATGAGCGGGCGCGAAACGACCAGGCCAGACGGCCGAGGTCGTGGCCCCGAAAGCCGATGGTCGCGGCACCGCTCACCAGCCGCCCCTCGATGGCGTCGACGGTCAAGCCATCGATGCGCTCGGTTGCCAGCTTCACCGCCCGAGCCGGCAACAACGCAGTGGCTACGGCGAGGAGCAGGACGGTCCCGAGTAGGACTGCGAGTATCTTGGCAAGCTTGCTCAGCACGGTTGGGGTTGGCATCGCCAATGCGACGCGAGTGAGAGCCTTTTCCCGCGTTTAGATATTAGACGGCCCCAGAGGCGGGATCGTTGACCTGTCACAGACGCCCTGTCTCGGTAGAGCCCCCGCCAAGCATTAGCCGGACGAGCGTCTGTTCGTAGATGCGGGCAAGCGGCGCGAGGTCGGCGAGCGCCACCCGCTCGTTCACCTTGTGGATGGTCTCGTTTACCGGACCAAGTTCCACGACCTCGGCGCCGGTGGGTGCGATGAAACGTCCATCGGAGGTGCCGCCGGAGGTGGATGTGCGGGTGTTGATGCCGGTAACGCCGGCGATTGAATGCCGGATCGCGTCGATAAGCCTGCCGCCACGGGTGATGAACGGCATTCCGGATAGCTTCCAGTCGATGGCTGCTTCGGCACCGGCTGCCTCGAACGCGCGTTCGGTCGCATACGACAGGGATTCCGGCGTCTGCAGGGGATTGAAACGGAAGTTGAAGGTGCATTCGAACTCGCCGGGAATGACGTTGCCGGCGCCGGTTCCAGCGTGAACGTTGGCTACCTGGAAGCTCGTCGGTGGAAAGTCGGCGTCGCCGTCGTCCCAGGTGGCATGGACCAGCGTGTTCAATGCGCCGACTGCGGGATGGATCGGATTCACGGCCTTGTCGGGGTAGGCGACGTGTCCCTGCACCCCCTTGACCGTGGCCGTGCCACTGATCGAACCGCGGCGGCCGACGCGAATGACATCGCCCACCCGAGCTGTCGAGGATGGCTCGCCGACCACGCAATAGTCGATGCCGATGCCACGGCGGTTCAGTTCCCCCACGACGCGCACGGTGCCGTCCACCGCATCCGCCTCTTCGTCGCTTGTTACCAGGAACCCCAGGCAGCCGGGATGGCGGGGATGGTTGGCGACGAAGCGCTCGGCGGCGACGACCATGGCGGCCAGGCTCGACTTCATGTCGGCCGCGCCACGGCCGTAGAGAAAGCCATCGCGCACGCTGGGTTCGAACGGCGGTGTCGTCCATGCCGTTAACGGGCCGCCGGGTACCACGTCGGTGTGTCCGGCTAGAACCAATCGCGGCCGGCAGTCTTCGACCGCCCCCGGGGCGCGGTGGGCGGCCCAGAAGTTGTCGACAACGCCGAAGCGCATCCTTTCCACCGCGAAACCGGCCGCCTCGAGTCGTGCGATGAGCAGTTCTTGGCACCCCGCATCGTCGGGGGAGACCGACGCACGTCCCACCATCGACTGCGTGAGCGCCAATACCTCCTCGGTCAGCGAGTCATCCGACATCATGGCACCTCGAGGCGCGCGTTCGGTCGCTCGAAGGGGACGTGTGGAACTGGTCGAGGAAGGAACTCACCGGCCTGCCGGGATACTGGATGGCGTCGCGGTGGGGTGGCCGCGTGCGATTTCGGCATCGAGTGTTGCGCGGATCGTCTCGGTGATCGCCTGCGTCACGCCGGTGTGGGTGATGGGATGCCCTTCGCGGTTGGTGATCTCGAACACGTCCTCGACGCGCTCGCCCAGCGTCGTGATGCGTGCGCCGCGAACGCTGATGTCGAGCTCGTCGAATAGGCCGCCCAGGGTGGACAACAGGCCGGGTCGGTCGGAGGCCATCACGCGCAGCGTGGAGATCCTCCCGCCTGGCTCGGTGACCAGGGCGACTTCGGTTGGCATGACGAACTGCTTGAGTTGGCGGGAAACACGGCGCAGTGCCTGTGCGCTACCCTCGCCTCGCATCGCCCGGGTCAACGATTCGCCGAGTTCATCGCGCTTGGCGCCGGAGACCGGCGTGCCGTCGGCTTCGAGGACGATGTAGGCGTTGAAGCAGATTCCCGATGCGCTCGTGGCGACGCGCGCGGCGGCAATGCAGAGCTTTGCGGCATCGATGGCGCGCACGCTGTCCGCGAACAGGTTGTCCCGGTCGCGGGCGTAAAGGAAAACTCCCGTCGCCCCCTCGGCGCTGGCCTCGTCCTCGACATCGAGTATGGTGACCAGCGGCCCGGTGTCGATGTCGTGACGGTCGATGGCCCGGGTGACGGCGACCACCTGGTCGGGGGAATGGTGGACGAAGAAGTCGTCGTCCGGGTCGTCCCACAGCGAGGTTGCGCGGGCGCGGTCGATGCCGTGCCGCGCCAGTATCCCGATGGCTTCCTCCCGGCAGGCCGCGGCCCGTTCGCCCAGTGCGTCGAGGCCCCGCTCCAGTTCGCGCTGCGTGTTCTGGTAGAGCTGCCCGAGGAGCGTCGCCCGCCAGCCGTTCCAGAGCGTGGGGTTGGTGGCGTTGCTATCCGCAACGGTCAGCGCATAAAGATAGTCGAGGCGGGTCTGGGTGCCGACGCGGCGGGCGAACGCGCGTACCACGTCCGGATCGTGGATGTCCTGGCGCTGGGCGGTCGCGGACATCGTCAGGTGGGCGCGGACCAGCCACTCGACGAGGTCCGTGTCTGCCGCCGACAACCCGTGTCGGCGACAGAAATTCACCACGTCGGCGGCGCCGAGGTCCGAGTGGTCGCCGCCCCGGCCCTTGCCGATGTCGTGGAAGAGGCCGGCGACGTAGAGCAGTTCGACTTTCGGCAGCGTGCGTGCCACCCGTGCGGCCAGCGGGAATTTCTCGGCGGCCGAGCGGAACCGCAGCCGCCGCATTTGGCGGATGACCATCATGGTGTGGGCATCCACGGTGTAGATGTGGAACAGGTCGTGCTGCATCTGGCCAACCACCCGGCCGAACTCCGGTATGTACCGGCCGAGGACGCCGTAGCGACGCATCCGGGTGAGTTGGCTCACCAGGGTGTGGGGTGCGCGTAGGAGGTCCATGAAATACGCCGTAACCGCGGGGTCGTTGCGGAACGCATCGTCGATCAGATCGAGGTGCTCCCGGACCAGACGAATCGTCGAAGCACGCACGCCGGCGATGTCGGCGCGGTTGGCCATGATCACGAACATCTCCATGATGGACGCCGGCCGCGCTTTGAACACGTTCGAGTGGCTGGCCTCGATGTAGTGGTTGTGGATGTGGAAGCGGTCGTTGACGCGTTCGATCTTCGGTCGCTCGCCGGCGCGCAGGATCGCCTCGTCGAAATGCTGAAGGAGGATGTCGTTGACCTCGCGAAGCAGCAGCACGTGCCGGTAGTAGTCGTGCATGAACTGCTCGACGCCCAGTTGCGCATCGGTGTCCCGGTAGCCGAAACGAAGGGCAAGCTCCCGTTGATGGTCGAACAGAAGGCGGTCTTCCTTGCGGTCGGCGACCAGGTGCAGGCCGAAACGAACGCGCCAGAGGAATCGACGGCCCTCGGTGAGCCAACGCGCCTCGAGCGGCGTCAGGAAACCGGCGTCGACCAGCTCGTCGAGTTCCTGGGATTGGTGGTCGTGCTGCGTGAGCCAGAGAATGGTCTGGATATCGCGCAATCCACCCGGCGAACCCTTGAGGTTGGGTTCGAGGTCGTAGTCGACGTGGTCGTACTGGCGGTGGCGCTGTCGTTGTTCGTCCTGCTTGGCACGGAAGAAACGCTTGCGCGGCCACATCGACCTGCGGGCCAGGATTTTGTCGAGCTTGGCGGTCAGCAGGTGGGAACCGGCCAGCCGCCGACGTTCCATCATCGTGGTGAACACGACGACGTCCCGGGTCGCTTCGCGCTTGCAGTCGCCGAGTGTTCGCACGCTGTGGCCGATGTCGAGCCGCAAGTCCCACAAGAGCCGCACGAATGCCGCGATATCCTCCCGCACGGCGTCCGGCCGCTTGGCGAGGATCAAGAGGTCGATGTCGGAATGCGGGTGCAGCTCGCCGCGGCCGTAGCCACCGACGGCCAGCAATGCCAGGTTGTCGTTGCGCTCGAACCAGTGCTGCCAGATCTCGGCCAGGAAGGCGTCGATGAACCGCGCCCGCTCGGCCACCAGCCCGTCGATGTCGGCACCGTTCCAGAACTCGACCGCCAACGCCCGGTCGGCCTGGGCGATGCGACGCCTGAGTTCCGCCGTGTCGGGTGGGTTTGCGGAGGACCGCCCGGAGGGGGTTTCGGCCTGATCGGACTGCGTGCCGCGGGTGCCGGCGACCGATGTGCTCAGAACGCCTCCTCGGTACGGCGCGTCAGGATCTCCGACCCATCTTCGGTGACCAGCACCGTGTGTTCCCATTGCGCGGACAGCTTGTGGTCCTTGGTGACGACGGTCCACTGGTCGGGGAGCATCTTCACGTGACGTCTGCCGGCATTAATCATGGGCTCGACCGTGAACGTCATTCCCGCCTCGAGTCTGGCGCCGCTGCCGGGGCGGCCATAGTGGAGGATCTGCGGTTCGTCGTGGAAGCGCCGCCCTATGCCGTGGCCACCGAACTCACGTACCACC
>CAZJRX010000162.1:0-8277 GCA_964548145.1 uncultured Pseudomonadales bacterium
TCTGGTTCCTGGGCGATCCGGTTGAGGTGCATGCCTTCGCCGATTCACGGCATCACTCGTCGGGCTGGGGTGCCCCCGCTGGTTAGGATTCGGGGAGTTGCTCGGCGCGCGCCATGGCCGCCTGCAGCGACGCTAGGGAACGGACCCAGGGCGTGTGCGCGGCAAGTTCTTCCGGGAGGCTCCGAGCCGCACGCTCCGCCGTGTCGCGATCCGTGTAGATGCCGGCCAACAGGGCGTAGAACCGTTCACCGTCCCTCTCGACGACCGCGCCCGACATCACCGGCAGGTTGTTGTCGGCGATGAACCCCTCGAGATCCTCCTGGGAGGACATGGCGATCAACTGGATTGCGTAGTAGGAACCCGGCAGGTCGGCGATGTCCGTAGGTCGATCCGGCTGAAAGGCCAGCCGCTGGTAGAGGGGGATCGCCGCTGGGCCATCGGGTTCGATTCGAGGGGGCGCCGCTGCGGTGGGTGGTGGGGCCACGCGAGACGGGAGGGGAGGCGGCTGTCCTTGCCCGGCAGCGCCGGGTTCTGCGAATAGGGGCTTCGGCAAGCGCACGGGTCGAGGATTCGCCACGCGTTGGGGATCCTGCACGCAGTCCCAGCCGCCGTCTTCCGCAGGCTCGCAGAACCAGTCCCGCGTGTCCCGTTCGCCGACTAGCCAGTCCGCGCGGGGATCCTCGGTGGGGGCGTTAGTCGCGCAGCCCCCCAACACCAGGACCAGCGGTACCGTGAAGGCGACTGCTGTAGTCAACCGAACGCGGCAAAAGGCTGTCGCTCGAATCGCATTAGGAAGCCGTATTCTGGCCATCACTCGTCGGGCTAGACTCCTTGAACGCCGTTGATGTTCGCACGCAGGTTGCATTGGGGCACGGCGCGCCGAAATGCTCTTGGACGGCTCCCGTACTCGGGAGACGCGGGTACTGCCATGGCGAGACTAAAGCAGATGTGGTGGTGATAGGCAATAACGGACTGATCAGGCGTGCCTTGCCGTGGCGTTCACCGGCTACGGTTCGCAGCCCGGCTTCCAAGCGATCTCCCGGGAGGCCGGTTTTGGAATCGCAACGGTGCCGCCGCAGGATGGCATTGCGCGGAGCCCGGTGGCGTAGTCGATGCTGATGGTCGCCGACGCCGTGGTAAGTGCCGGTGCGATGTCCATCTCCGTCGCCAGCGCACTCCAGATCCGAAGCGCCCCCCTCGATCCCGAGAGACCGTGCGGCTTGTTGTCGTCGCGGCCGATCCACACGACGGCAAGGGAGTTGGCGTCGTAGCCGGCGAACCAACTGTCCCGGTAGTCGTCCGAGGTGCCCGTCTTGCCTGCCACGCCGGTGTTCGACCACGGCGAGCGCACGCCGGTGCCGCGTGCCATGGCGATCTGCAAGGCCCGGGTCAACGTAGCGACGTCGCGCGCCTCGGCAGCGTGTTCGACATCGATGGGATAGCGCTTGATGGTGTTTCCGGAAGCGTCCACGACTGCGGTTACCGCTTTGGCTGGTGTCCTGAACCCACCGCCCGCGAACATGGCGTAGATTTCGGATACCTCGACCGGCGATGCGTCGTAGGCACCGAGCACCAAGGATGGATAGGCGGGGGGATACCTGCCGGTCACCGTCCCGAGCCGGTTGGCGATCTCTGGAAGGCCGACGTCCAGGCCGATGCGCACCGACGCGGCGTTCAACGAGTCCCCTAAGGCCCGCACAAGCGGCACCGTGCCGTGAAATCTGCCGTCGTAGTTGGTCGGCGCGTAGTCGTTGTATTCGGTCAGCACCAGCGCCGTGTCCTGGACCGGCGTTGCGAGGCTGTAGCGGCCCGTCTGAAGGGCGGCGAGATACACCAGGGGCTTGACCACGGAGCCGATTGGGCGTTGTGCGTTGAGGGCGCGGTTGAAGCCTTGCCGGCCCGGTTCGCGCCCCCCGACCACGGCTTGGACGTCGCCGGTTTGGGCGGCGCGTACCACCACCGCGGCCTGTAGCGACCCCGCCGGGTTGCGGCCGTCTTGCTCGATCGCCGCGAGAGTGTCCCGGATTGCCGATTCGGCTGCCTGTTGCAGGCGGGGATTCAACGTCGTGTGTATGGCCAGGCCCTGCGCGGACAGAGTTTCGCGGTCGTAGTCCGCCGCGAGTTCAAGGCGGACCATGTCCATGAACGCGGGGTAGTAGCGGCCGCCGTCGCGGGACCGCGTCAACGCCAGGGGGCGCGCCACGGCGTTCTCGAAGGCGCGCTGGTCTATCAACGCCGTTTCCCGCATCGCCGCCAGGACAAGGTCGCGGCGTCGTTTGGCACGCTCGGGGTGACGAAACGGGTTGTAGTAGGACGGTCCGTTGATGACCGCGACGAGCAGGGCGATCTCGTGGGGGTCGAGTTCCACGAGCGGCTTGTTGAAGTAGAAGTAGCTGCCGAGGCCGAAGCCGTGGATGGCCCGCGCGCCGTCCTGACCGATGAAGATCTCGTTGACGTAGGCGTTCATCAGGTCCGCCTTCTCGAATCGCGCGTCTAGAATCACGGCGAAGGCGAGTTCCCGAAGCTTGCGCGTCAGCGTGACCCGGTTGTCCAAGTAGTAGGAGCGGACCAGTTGCTGGGTCAGCGTGCTGCCACCTTCCTCGATTTCGCCGGCACGCAGATTCGCCCACAACGCGCGAAGCATCCCCCTGATGTCGAAACCGTGGTGCGAATCGAAGTTGCGGTCCTCGACCGCCTTCAGCGTCTCGATCAGCAGGACAGGCGTCTCCTGCGGCGCGATGACCAGGCGGTCTTCGCCATGGGAGGCGAAGAAGCTGCCGATGACCGGGGGTTCGAGCCGCGCATAGCGCAATGGGCCGAAGGCGCCGTCGACACCGACCACACGACCGGCCTCGAACTGGACATCGACCGGTAGGGCAGGCCGCTCGGCGTCGGCGAAGCGAAACGGGCGCAACGTGGCCCGGACACCATTGGCGGATGTCCAGAAGCGGCCGATGCCCAGTGCGCCTCGGTTGGCGACATGGCGGTAGCCGAGCCGTCGCAGCTCCCGGACCAGTTGATCGGGCCGCATCGCGAGACCCACGTAGACGGCCAGCGGCGCCGCGTACACCCGGGCGGGCAATGTCCAGCGGCGGCCCTCGAAGCGGTGCGTTATTTCCCGGTCGAGAACGAACAGGTAGGCCGCGACCGCGATCGCACCAAGGGTGCAGGCGAGGACGAGCAACTTGACAGCGGTAAGCAGCCAACGGCGCCGGAAACGTCGTCTTCGGACCGGGTTGCGTCGGGGTCGACGCCCCTTGGCCCTCGATTTGCCGCGCGTCGCCACTTCGCCGCGTCGCCTCCCGCTACCGGGGTGGGTTACGAGACCGTCGCGCCGAGACGGTCATCGGATATGCCCTTAACCGCCGGTGTCCCGGTTGGCCAGTAGTTCGTCGACAAGGTCCCGGGTCACGGCGAGCGCGCGTTTTCGGCCGATGTCCATGTTGATGACGTACTTGTCGTCCACCACCAGCGCCGGGACGCTCGCCAGTCCCAAGGCGACGAAGCGGCGCTCGCCGGATGCCACCTCCCGGGACGTCCGCGCCGACGTCAACGTCCGCAGAAAGCTGTCCTGGTCGACACCGAATCCATCGACGAATCCGGCAAGCGCCTTGGGTGTCAGGAACTGCCGGTTGCGGTCCTGTATGGCGCGGAACAGCCGATGATGATTGGCTTCGAGCGCGTCGTGGCGCATGAGTGCCCGGTGCGCTTTCGCCAGCAGCCGATTCGAGGTCGAGTAGGCGACATGGACGCGGCTGAAGGTGACGCCCTCGGGTAGGGATGATTGCCAGTCGTCGATCAGATTGTCGAAGCTGCGGCAATGGGGGCACTCGTAGGAGAAGTACTCGACCACATCGACCACGCCGGTGGAATCCGGCTTGTCGAGAGCGATATACGGCTCCCCGCTGGCGGCGCCGCCGAATCCGAGACTGTAGTAGAGACCGTAGCCGACGACGACGAGGATGAGCGTCGCCACGGCGATGAAGATCCCGGTGCGGATTTCCTTGGTGTTGTCCTTACGCCTGGCCACGTCGCACGACTCGAGAATCGGGTTGGCGCTAGTCTATACGGCTCCGCCGAAAGGGGGGGACCGCCCAAGTCGAATTTGCGGGATTGCCTTGATTTTTCGGCACGGCTTCGCTGATGCTTCCACGCCTTCACTGCAGGGGAGGGGAACGATGACATTGGCGGACTTCCGCGCCGAAACCCGCGATTGGCTCGAACAAAACTGCCCGTCAGGGGCGCGGGCTGGGGGTCGTGGCGGTCGCGACGACGCGCGGGTGTGGCGGGAGCGCCTCATCGAGAAGGGCTGGTCTGCGCCGGCGTGGCCAACCGAGTACGGCGGTGGTGGCCTCGACAACGACCAATACATGGTGCTGATCCAGGAACTGCGCCGGATCCGTGCCGGGGTTCCCTTCGGCGGCATGGGACTGTCGTTGATCGGGCCGACCCTCCTCGAGTTGGGTACCGAGGACCAGAAACGGCGTCACATCCCACCGATCGTGCGCGGTGAAGTGAACTGGTGCCAGGGCTACAGCGAACCGAGTTCCGGGTCCGACTTGGCGAGCCTGCGTACCCGGGCGGTGGATCACGGCGACCATTTCGTCATCAACGGCCAGAAGATCTGGACGTCCGGTGCGCAGTTCGCCGACTGGATGTTCGCCCTCGTGCGAACGGACCCGGATGTGGCGAAGCACGAAGGCATCAGCTTCGTCCTCCTGACGATGGATCAACCCGGCGTGACCGTGAAACCGATCCGGCTGATCAGCGGCAGTTCGCCATTCTGCGAGACGTTCTTCGACAATGCCGTTGCCAGGAAGGAAGACCTTGTGGGCGAACTCAACAAGGGCTGGACCATCGGGAAACGGCTGCTGCAGTTCGAACGTGGCAGCATGGCGTCGCTGGTTGGCGGCGCCGCCGTTCGCGAAGCCGGGCCGACACTCGAGGGCCGCGCCAAGGAATACGCCGGCGATCGGGATGGCCGCATCGCCGACGACGCTCTGCGGACGCGCGTCGTTGAACACAACATCAACAACCAGGCGTTCCGTCTCACCCAGCGGCGAACCGTGGAGGAAGCCAAGGACGGTCGAACGCCGGGTCCTGCGACATCGATTTTCAAGATGTACGGCACCGAGTTGCAGCAGGACAAGTCGTCGCTGCTCGTCGAGATGCGCGGCACCCAGGGTCTCGGTTGGGAAGGCGACGGCTTCGACGGCGCGGCGATCGCCGACACCCGCACGTTTCTCGCGAACCGGGCGGCGTCGATCTACAGCGGCAGTAACGAGATCCAGCGCAACATCATTGCCAAGCGGGTCCTTGGGTTACCCGATTGATCGCCGTAAGCCGGGCGTTGCCCGTCGTCACGTCCGTTGTGACACTGTTTGCCGTGGGGTGCGCTGAAGTGAAACCCGCTCCCGTCCCGCCGGTTGCCGGAGAGCGCCCGCATTCCTACACCGTGCATGGCATCACGATCGAGGATCCCTACCACTGGCTGAAGGATCAGAGCTATCCGGAGGTCGACGACCCGGACGTGCTCGCCTACCTCGAAGCGGAGAACGCCTACTTCGATGCGGTGATGGCGCCGCACAAGGCGCTTACCGATGAGATCTTCGCCGAGATCAAGGCGCGGCAAAAGCCCGATGACGCCAACGTCCCCGTGAAGGACGGCGACCACTTTTACCAGTGGCGTTTCGAGGCGGAAGGGCAGTACCGCATCTGGTCGCGCTGGCCGGCGGACGGGCCGGACGCCGGCGAGGGTCCGACGGCCGAAGCCGCAGTGATACTGGACGAGCCCGCGCTTGCCGAGAAGTCGGACTACTTCCGGCTCGGTGCGCTCTCGGTTTCCAACGACGGGCGGCTCATGGCCTACAGCGTGGACGCGACGGGTGCGGAACGATTCACCCTGCGTATCAAGGCCCTCGACACCGGCGAAATGCTAGGCGAGGTCATCGAGAACACGTCGGGCAACCCGGTGTGGAGCGCAGACGACGGATCGTTCTTCTACGCCGTTGTCGATGAGAATTGGCGTCCGTACCAGGTTCGCCGCCATGTGCTCGGCACCCCGGTGGAGAGCGATTCGATTGTCTACGAGGAGAGCGATCCGGGCTTTTTCGTCGGCGTGTCGTCGACATCTTCCGAGCGGTACGTGGTCATATCGTCTGGAGATCACGTGACAGCCGAGGTCCATCTCGTTCCCGCCGATGCGCCGGACGGCGATCCGCGCCTGGTGGCTGCCCGGCGGGAGGAGCACGACTACACGGTCGACCACCAGGGCGACCGGTTCGTCATCCGCACCAACGACACCCACAAGAACAACCGGCTGGTCACGGCACCGGACGACGACCCTTCCGAGGCCGCGTGGGAGACGCTACTTGCCGGATCCGACGAACGCTACATCACGGGCTTTCAGGTGTTCGCCGACTTTCTGGCCGTCGAGGAGCGAATCGACGGTCTCGACCAGATCCGCCTGATCGACCGCGCCGGCCAAAGCACCCATATCGAGTTTCCTGAAACGGCATACCGGGTCGGAATCGGCGCAAACGAGGTGTTCGAGAGCCGCACGCTGCGTCTGGGCTACGAGTCCATGGTGACGCCTGACACCGTGTTCGACTACGATTTGGATGCGGTCGAACTGCGCACGCGGAAGATCCAGGAGATTCCGAGCGGCTACGACGCGTCGGCCTACGTGACTGAGCGTTTGATGGCACCCGCTCGAGACGGAGTCCGGGTGCCTGTGTCGGTCGTCCGTCGCAGGGACACACCGACAGACGGGAGCGCACCGGTCTATCTCTATGGCTACGGTGCCTACGGCAGCGGCATGTCGCCGACTTTCTCGACGACACGGCTGTCGCTGTTGGACCGCGGTTTCATCTATGCGATCGCCCACATCCGGGGCGGGGACGAACTCGGCTACCACTGGTACGAGGCGGGCAAGCTGGATCGGCGCACCAACACGTTCAATGATTTCGTGGACGTGGCGCGACATCTGATCAGCGAAGGATTCACGCGCCCGGGGCGCATCGCCATTGCGGGCGGCAGCGCTGGCGGCGAGCTCATGGGGGCGGTGGTCAACCAGGCCCCGGAACTGTGGGGTGCCGTGGCCGCGCACGTGCCGTTCGTCGACGTGCTGAACACCATGCTCGACACATCGTTGCCGCTGACGCCCATCGAGTGGCCCGAGTGGGGCAACCCCATCGAGGATAAGGCGGCGTTCGAATACATTCATTCGTACTCGCCCTACGACCAGCTCATGTCCGGCCACTACCCGCCGATCCTGGTCACGGCGGGCCTCAGCGACCCGCGCGTGACCTACTGGGAACCCGCGAAGTACGTCGCGAAGCTCAGGACGCTCAAAGAGGACGACAATCCGCTGCTTCTGAATGGGTGCCGGTCATGGCGGCAAGTCGGGCCGCTTCGACTCGCTCTACGAAGTCGCGGAGGAGTACGCGTTCGTGGTCTCATCGCTAGCGGGGGATTAGCGAGGCTCCGCCTCAGACCGACAAGGTCCGAAACCCGCGTAGGGGCGAGGCTATCGCGCCCTTCGGGCGCAGTAGGGTCGCCCCAGGGTCGCCCCTACGTCCGTAGACCGGCGTAGTGCCGCGAAACCCGGCTGCTCGAAGGACTTGGCTCAACTGTAAAGATGGCCGGATCTCAAGAACGCTAGCGGCCGCGATCGACCCATCGCGCCGGTCTCAATCCGGCGGATGTGTCAGCGCGGACGCGTTGACCGCGTTCACCGCCTCTAGTGCTGCGAAACGCCGGTACAGACATCCTGCAAATCTCGGGGTTGTTCGGCCTCGCGATCGACACGTGGCCACACCCGAGGTGCGCTGGCGCTACTGACCCGCACGGCGGCGTTAAGGGAACCGCGCGTATGCCGGAGCCCATCCACTGGTCGTTGACCGGACGGGCGACTGCAGGGCCGCCCCTACGGAACGGGCCGCGCTACCGGGTGGCGCGCATGGCTTAGCAACATCCTAACGTGCACTCCTTCTGGTTTTGCTCTCATTTGTCGACGAGGCACGCGCCAAGAGAGGTAGTTCGTACATGCCAATGGACTTCCCATGCAACTGACGGAGATCCACAACGGCTCCAAAGCGCAAAAAAGTCCTCTCGAACCGATCGTACTCGGCCCCCCAGTACACCATAGCGCAGGACATTGGTGCCCCCTTGCCGGAATCAGTACCGTTTTCTAAGAATCGGAGCCGTGTGTCATACAAAAAGGCAACTGCGGTCGCCGCACCGAACACATACTCCTTCCAATGCCTTGTGTTCGTC
>CAZJRX010000163.1:0-8190 GCA_964548145.1 uncultured Pseudomonadales bacterium
AGGCGATCGGCACTTTCGCCCTCGGGGAGGGGCCTGGGCAGCCTTCGCCGCAACGGCTCGCCACCGTGGCCCGCAACGGCAAGCTGGCCGGCTCGAAAATCCCGGTTGTGGACGGCGACATTGCCGACATCGCCGTCGTAGTCGCGAAGGCGGACGGCGCGGGCGACGGCGCCAGTCTCCACCTGGTCGAATTGAGCGGTGTCGAGCGGACGCCTGTTGCCACCCTGGACCCGACCCGCTCGCACGCCCGGATCGTTTTGGACGATACCCCTGCGGAGCCCCTAGGCGCCGACGGCGAAGGCTGGTCGCTGACTCAACGCCTCCTCGACCGCGCCGCGGTCCTCTTTGCCTGGGAGCAGGTCGGCGGCGCGAGCGCGGCGCTGGAGATGGCCAAGGACTACGCCATGGAGCGCTACGCGTTCGGCCGCCCGATCGCCAGCTACCAAGCGATCAAGCACAAGCTCGCCCACGCCTATGTCAAGAACACGCTGGCGCGTTCCAACGGCTACTACGGGGCGTGGGCGCTCGACACGGACGCCGCAGAACTCCCGCTGGCCGCCGCCACGGCGCGGGTCAGCGCAACGCAGGCGTACTACTACGCGTCGAAAGAGAACATCCAGACCCATGGTGGCATGGGCTTCACCTGGGAGTTCGACTGCCAGTTCCACTACCGTCGCGCCAAGCTGCTGTCGGTCAACATCGGCAGCGAGGCAACCTGGCAGGACAAGCTGATCAGTGCCCTCGAACGCGACGCCGAAGCGTCGGCGGCGTAGACGAACACAGGAGAGATCGATGGATTTCAACGACTCACCCAGCGAGGCAGCCTTCCGGGAAGAGGCACGTGCTTGGCTCGAAGCCAACGTGCCGAGCAACGACGAACTCAAGGGCCTCGACGAGATCGAGGCGTCGAAGCTCTGGCAGAAGCGCAAGTACGATGCCGGCTGGGCCTGCATCCGGTGGCCGGAGGAGTACGGCGGCCGAGGCGCAAGCCCCATCGAACAGGTCATCTGGAACCAGGAGGAAGGCAAGTTCTCGACGCCGGGCGGCGTGTTCGCCATCGGTCAGGGCATGGCGGCACCGACGCTGATGGCCTGGGCGAGCGACGAGCACAAGCGCAAGCACCTGCCGCCGCTGGCTTCCGGCGAGCACATCTGGTGCCAGTTGTTCAGTGAACCGGCCGGTGGGTCGGACCTGGCGGCGCTACGGACCCGCGCCGAGAAGGACGGCGACGAATGGGTGATCAACGGCCAGAAGATCTGGACTTCCGGTGCGCACTACTCCGACTACGGCATCCTCGTCGTTCGTACCGATCCGACGGTCCCGAAGCACAAGGGGCTGTCCTATTTCTTCCTCGACATGAAGTCGCCGGGTGTCGACATCCGTCCCATCAAGCAGATCTCGGGCGGTGCCAACTTCAACGAGGTCTACTTCAACGATGTACGCATTCCCGACGATCAACGTCTGGGCGCGGTGGGCCAGGGCTGGCAGGTGGCGTTGACCACGTTGATGAACGAACGCATGGCCATCGGCGGCGGTGGTATGGGCGTCGGGTTCCGGCAGGTGTTCAACCTGGCCAACAAGCTCGAGATCGACGGCGAACCCGCCATCCGGGACCGCAACGTGCGCGCCAAGCTCGCCAGCTGGTACGCCCAGGAGACGGGCCTCAAGTACACCGGCTACCGGGCGCTGACCGCGCTCTCCCGGGGCGAGACCCCCGGGCCCGAGAACTCCATCGGCAAGCTCGTCGGGGCGGCGAAGACCCAGGACATGGCGTCCTTCGCCATGGATCTGCTCGAACTGTCCGGTGCCATTTCGGACCCGGCCCATGCCGAGGCCCACGGCATGTTTCAAGCCACCTTCATGGGCGCGCCGGGCGGCCGGATCGCCGGGGGTAGCGACGAGATCATGCTGAACATCCTCGCCGAACGCGTGCTGGGGTTGCCCCAGGACGTCCGCGTCGACAAGGGGATTCCGTTCAATGAGGTGCCGACGGGGCGGTAGACGGGCACCGCCCTACGCGTCAATGGTACAGCTGCGCCTCGTCGGGCAGCGTCAGCCGCTCCGCCTTCTCGAGGATGCGCGCCAGGAGAACATCGGCGTCGCCGGAAGCCTGCCGACGCACCTGGGACATGGTGGACAGATCGCTTAGCGGGCGGCTCAACGCGCACGAGTCCTGCGCCTCGCAAAGGGACTTGCGGATACGTTGAAAGATCGCCCGTTCCGTCGCGCGCCCTTCGACGGACAACTGCCGGATCAACTCGGCCAGAAGGGGCTCGATTTCATTGCGCGCAAGGACCGGATTCATGTTTTTAGTGTTCGGTCGTCGGATCGTTTGGTCGTTCGTGGGATTGTGCGCGTCGGCGTCGCCAACGTAAACAGGGAAACGGACCCACGGTCGACCCGTGGCTTCCCCGGGTCCCACTGTCCCCGGGTTCCGAATTGCTTCGATTCTGTCTTGGCTCACCACTTCCTCCTTCGGTGTGACCTCATCCGACCCGCGTTGCGCCGCTCCTCGGAGCATGGCACCACGACGCGGACAGCGCGGCGACAGGATTCAACCTGGCCGCGCCGCTCACGACCGCATCGCCCAGAGACAACCGCGCCGCATGATTTCCTTGGCCTGGGGGACATCGAAGTCCGCGGCCACGTGTCCGAGCGAACTGTAGAAGACCCTGCCGGCGCCGTAACGCTTCTTCCAGGCCACCGGCATCGTCACGTCCTTGACCCAGTCGATGCCCCAGTGCTCGCCCTTGAAGGTGGTGGTCGCCAGCACCTCGTTGGACGGATCGACGTGCATGAAGTACTGCTCCGAGTGCATCGGAAAGTCGTCGAGTCCGGCGACGATCGGGTCGGCGCTGGCGATATTCACCTCGTAGTCGATGATGCCGCCCGGATGGCAAATGAACTGACCGCCGACCATGAACTGGTACTCGACGTTGTTGCGGAACGAATCCGCCATGCCGCCGTGCCAGCCGGCGCAACCCGTGCCGGCGCGGATTGCCTTCAGCAATCCCGTTTCCTGCTCGCGATCAATCCGGGACATCGTCCACACCGGCACGACGAGATCGATCTGGGCCATGAACGCCGCGTCCGCAAGAGGATCCAGCACGTCGGTGACGGTGACGTCGTGCCCCGCCGCCGACAGCGCATCCGCGCAAATGCCAGCGGTCTGTTCCGGCTCGTGACCGTCCCAGCCGCCCCAGGTGATCAAAACACGTCCCATGGATGCTCCCTTGTTCGTCAGTCCAACTGGCCCCGGATGAGCCCCTTCGGCAACGGGACCGGTCTGTCCGCGCGGCTTTCGAGCACAACATGCCGCCCTTCGACCGAGGATCGACCGAACGCGGCCATGATCTCCAGAACGTGCTGCGCCAGGCGGCCGCTGCAGCGGTGGTCCCTCCCCGTGCGGATACCGACGCACATGTCGGCAAGGCCGATGCTGCGCATGTTGTCGGTGTAGCCGTGGGTCAGCGGCTGATCTTCCCACTCGCGTCGCCGGGACACCCGCACCTTGCCGCCAAAACCGTTGGGATCCGGCGCGGACAGGCTGGCGTCGACCCCGTGAATCTCGATGAAGCGATTCGAGTGAAGGCAGACGTCGAAACTCATCACCACGGTCGCGACGACACCGGAGTCAAACTCCAACGTCCCGGCGGTGTGCGTGTCGACTTCCACGTCGATCGATTCGCCACGCCGGGGCTCGGAGGCGATGGTCCGGGATTGCCGGCCGCGGCTCGTTATCGCGGCCACGCGCCGAACGGGCCCGAGCGCGTTTACCAGGGCGGTGAGGTAGTACGGACCCATGTCGAACAGGGGTCCGCCGCCCGGCTGGTAGTAGAACGCCGGGTTGGGATGCCAGGCCTCGTGGCCCGGTCCCATCATGAACGCGGTGGCCGCCACCGGGGTGCCGACGGCACCGGCGTCGATCAGCCCGCGGACCGTCTGATGGCCGCCGCCGAGGAAGGTGTCGGGTGCGCAACCGACGCGCAGCCCGGCGGCATCCGCGGCATTCAGTACGCGCTGGCCTTCGTCGACATCGAGACCGAAGGGCTTCTCGCAGTAGGCGTGCTTGCCGGCTTCGATGGCGGCGAGGTTCACGGCGGCGTGCGCGGCGGGGATGGTCAGGTTGAGGATCACCTCCACGTCGTCGCGGGCCAGCAGATCGTCCACGGACATGGCAGGGACGCCGAAGTTCGCTTCCGTGCGCTTGGCGGCCTGCGGGTCCAAGTCCGCACAACCGGCGAACCGGAGGATGTCGAACGTGGCGGCGGCACCGAGATACGCGGGACTGATGGTGCCGCAGCCGATCAGGCCGATCCTCACCGGATCCATGGGTACGTCTTCGCGCTACCGATTGGCGTCAACGACGGTGCTCGTGCAGTTCGACGCGGTCGTAGATGGCTGTGACGTGCTTGAAATCGATGATGAGCGAGTGCGAGACGTGGGTCGAGGGATCGTGCAGGTGGTATTTGAAGCGCTTCTGCTTCGCGCCCTGCAGGAACGCGTCATAGTCCTTCGACAGTTCGCGCACGTCGCTCAGGATCTCCGTGCTCCACGTGCCGCGAAACGGGCCCAATACCGCGCCGCCCTCGAACGCGATGGTGATCTCGTGGTTGGTCAGTCCCTTTTCGCCGGCCACCTGTTTGCTCGAGGCCTCGGGCAGTGATCGTGCGTGTACCATAGCATCCAACCAAACCAACTTTGCAACCGAAGAGGGGCATCACATGGCGCTATCGGCATTCGATCATCTGGTCGTCCGGGTCGGCGACCTCGACGAAGGCATCGCCACCTACCGTGACACGCTCGGGTTGACGCTCGATCGCACGGACGAGAGCGAAGCGCTCGGCATCAAGCAGGCATTCTTCAACCTGCCGGGGGGCGGATTCATCGAGGTCGTCGCACCCATCGATTCGCAATCGGCGGTCGGCCAGGCACTCGAAAAGCGTGGCGAAGGCATCCACACCGTCGCATTTGCAGTGGACGACCTCGGTGCTGCCTGCGAGTCCTTGAAGGCCGGCGGCGCACGGTTGATCGGCGAAGGCCAGCCGGTGGTGTTCATTCACCCGCGCTCGACGCACGGCGTGCTCATTCAGCTATCGGAGCGATCCACGTAGCCGTCACAGGTCAGCCCCCTTGGGCCAACCGCACCGACTTGACGGCCCTGAACCAGGCGTTCGCGGCCGGCGACCATAGCGCCACCAGCGCGGAGAGGGCCAACGCCTTTGCGGCGATATCGCCGAGAGGTACTGCCCTCACGGCGGGCACGAACGACGGTGCATTGACGAAACCGAGAATGGCGATGCCGAAGATGGCGACCGTGGCACCCCGCACCCAACCCGCGCCGGTATAGGCCGAATAGGCGAGAAAGCCCCACACGACCACGAAGAACACCCGCGCGCCGTTGCTCTCGACATTGTCAAGGCCGAAAGCCCAGGTAAGCACCAGCACCGCGGCACTGCCGAGGAGCAGCGCGGCTCCCGCCGTCACCGGGGCGGGACGGGGTCCAACCTGGCCGGCTTCGTCGCTCGTTTCCATGCACAACGTCGGTGGATCGAAGGCCGGCGAGTATGGTCACGCGCTACCGACGAATCAAGCTGCCGACGAGGACGGACGGCGCCGGTATCGCCGGGCCGATTGTCAACAGTCGTGCGACCGCCGGCCGGCCAACGGCCAATAGACAACGGCGCGTCACGCGCCGGGTTCGGACTGCACTGTACGACCGCACGGGGCAACCTCCTACGTCCGTGTGAGACCCAAGACGCGTGTGTCCGAATCCGGGGGCGAGACCCGGAGCCACACGGCGCCGGGGTTTGCGGGCGAACTCGGACTGCACTGCACGCCCACATGGGGCGACATCCTACGACGGCGTGAGACCGAAAGCGTGTGTGTCCGAAACCGGGCGAGATGGGCCGCCACGACGGCGGCCCCTACGCTACACTCATTGGCTCGTGGACTGTGGGAGGGGTGCCGTGGGGCCGTTGACGGGATTCAGGGTCATCGAATTGGCCGGTATCGGGCCGGGGCCGTTCTGCGGAATGATGCTCTCGGACATGGGCGCGGAAGTGATTCGCGTCGACCGTGTTGGCCGCTCGGGCGGGCGGCGGGATGTGCTGGCGAGAAACCGCCGTTCGATCGCGGTCGACCTCAAGCAACCCGAGGGCGTCGAGTTGGTCCTGAAGCTCGTCGAGTCCGCTGATGCGTTGTTCGAAGGGTTCCGGCCGGGGGTCACCGAGCGCTTGGGTCTTGGTCCCGACGATTGTCTGGCGCGCAACGAGAAGCTGGTCTACGGGCGCATGACCGGCTGGGGCCAGGAAGGACCCATCGCCCACGCGGCGGGCCACGACATCAACTACATCGGGCTCGCCGGCGCGCTGCACGCCATCGGCGAACCGGGAGGCAAGCCCGTGCCGCCGCTGAACCTGGTCGGCGACTTCGGCGGCGGCGGCATGCTGCTGGCCTACGGCCTGGTCTGCGGAATGCTGGAAGCGTCCCGGTCCGGCAAAGGCCAGGTCATCGACGCCGCCATGGTGGACGGCGCGGCATCGCTCATGGCGATGTTCTTTTCGATGGTGGGTCACGGCTTCAGAAACGAACGCGGTTCGAACATGCTCGACGGCCCCGCCCACTTCTACAACACCTACGAGACCCAGGACGGCAAGCATATCTGCGTCGGATCCATCGAACCGCAGTTCTACGCCGAACTGGTCGAGAAATCCGGCGTCGACCCGAATCGCTTCGGTCCACAGATGGCCACCGAGCAGTGGGGCGACTTTCGGTCGGAACTCGCCGAGGTCTTCAAGAGGAAGACCCGGGACGAGTGGTGCGACATCATGGAAGGCAGCGACGTCTGCTTCGCGCCGGTGCTGTCGATCCTCGAAGCCCCGGACCACCCCCACAACCGTCACCGCGAGACCTTCGTCACCGTCGACGGCGTGACCCAACCCGCGCCCTCGCCGCGTTTCAGCCGCACCACACCGCAGGTCTCCCACGGCGCCCGTACCCCGGGCCAGGACACCCGTGCCGTACTCGCTGAAATCGGCCTCGATGCGGAGCAGATTCGCGGACTCGAGTCGTCCGGCGTCGTGCAGGCGGCGGCTGCGGCATAAGCGCCTTGGAGGATCGCTCCTACGCCGACGCCTACCGGGCGTCCCTCGACGACCCCGCCGCTTTCTGGCACGGGGCGGCCGAGCAGATCGACTGGTTCGAGTTCCCATCGTCGATTCTCGATACCGACGCCAACGGCACCCCGCGCTGGTTTCGGGGCGGCAAGCTGAACACCGCCTGGCTCGCCCTGGACCGACACGTCGCGGCGGGACGTGGCGATGCCCTCGCGTTGATCTACGACTCGCCGGTGACCGGTCATATCGATCGCTACAGCTTCGCCGAGTTGACCGAACGCGTGGCGCGCACTGCCGGTGGTCTCCGGGATCTCGGCGTGGGCAGGGGCGACCGCGTGATCGTCTACATGCCGATGATCACCGAAGCGGTGATCGCGATGCTGGCTTGCGCCCGTCTCGGGGCTGTCCATTCCGTGGTGTTCGGCGGCTTCGCGGCACCGGAACTGGCGGTGCGGATCGACGACGCGAAACCGAAGGTCGTGCTGTCGGCATCCTGCGGCATCGAGTTCCAGTCGGTGATCCCCTACAAGCCCCTCCTGGACGAGGCCATCGAACTCGCCGAATCAAAACCGGCGCGAACGGTGATCGTGCAGCGTCCGCAATGCCGGGCGTCGCTCATCGAGGGTCGAGACCTCGACTGGGCCACGTGGGAAGCGGCCAGCGACCCGGCGGGTTGGGTCGAGGTCGATGCCTGGGATCCGCTCTACATCCTCTATACGTCCGGCACCACCGGACGCCCCAAGGGGGTCGTGCGCGACAACGGCGGCCACGCCGTGGCGCTCAACTACAGCATGGGGGCGATCTACGGCTGCGCTGCCGGGGACGTCTACTGGGCGGCTTCGGATGTGGGTTGGGTGGTCGGTCACTCCTATATCGTCTACGCGCCGCTGATCAAGGGCTGCACCAGCGTGCTCTACGAGGGCAAGCCGGTGCGCACGCCCGATGCCGGTGCCATCTGGCGCGTCATCGCCGAGCACGGCGTCAAGACCTTCTTCGTCGCGCCGACGGCGTTCCGGGCCGTGAAAAAGGAAGATCCCAACGCCCGGTTGAAGGACCGCTACGACATCTCGTG
>CAZJRX010000164.1:0-8154 GCA_964548145.1 uncultured Pseudomonadales bacterium
CGAGCGAAGGCAAATGCGCATGAAGGAATGGGCCGAGGAAGTGAAAGCCGCGTCGCTTCGGTAGGCCAGGTTGTCACCCACCCTGAAATCGCGGCTTGCACCGTCGGGTTGAACATGAGTGCGGATCTCGAAACGCTACGTCGAGACCTGGAGGCCAACAACGGCATGCCGGGCCTCGAGATCCTGCGTCCCGATGAGGTCGATGCGGCGGTCCGAATCTTCTACCGGGATGGCTTCGTCGTCGTCCGCGACGTATTGACCCCGGATCAGGTCAAGTTTCTGCGCCGCGGCTGTGAGCGTGAAGCCGACGCGCTCGTCGCCATGGACCCGAACCGCGACGGCAACCGACACCGCAACCGCTACTCGTGGGGCGGCGCGAGCCTCACGAACTCCGTCCTGCATCGGGAGGAGTGGGTCATGTTGGTGGACCTACCGACGCTCGCGCCCATCGTCACCGCGATCTTCGGCTCCTCCGACTACCATGTGCGACGGGCCGCGGGGGACTTCTGCCTGCCGGGGGCGATGTACCAGCGCCTGCATGCGGACATCGGTGATCGCGTCGGCGGGTTCAGCGACCCACGCGGTATTCTGTCGATCCGCGATCTCCCATGTCCCATCGTCTGCTGCAACTTCCTCGCCCAGGACTTCACTAGGATCAACGGTCCGACCCGACAGATTCGCGGCACGCAGAATTCGCGGGAGAAGATTCCCGAGCTTGACGAGGAGCCGCTTTGGATGAAGTACTCGACGGTC
Source organism: uncultured Pseudomonadales bacterium (assembly GCA_964548145.1). GTDB lineage: Bacteria > Pseudomonadota > Gammaproteobacteria > Pseudomonadales > Azotimanducaceae > VXYL01. The sequence goes on from CAZJRX010000164.1 coordinate 754, forward strand.
TGCCCCGCGCCGGCCGGGTCGGTGCTGATCCGGGACGTCCGCGCCTGGCATGGCGGTACGCCGAACCTGTCGAGCGAGATGCGGGCGATTCCGAACGCCGTTTTCCTCGCGCCTTGGTTCCACGAACGCCAGCTACCGGCGATGCCGCGCGAAATGTACGACCTGTTGTCGGAACACGGGCGGCGGATCTGCGACTCGGTGGTCACCGACGAACCCCTGAAGACGGGGTACACCTTCGACCCTATGAAGAGGAAGTTCGCTTGAGCGACCTAAAGTTGCGCGCATCGGGCAGGCAGCGCGTAACGCGGTCCCGGGCTTGTTACGACAAGGGCAGGGCGGCACGCGCTTGAGAGCAGGCCTTCTGACCATCTGCGCCACTGGGTCTGGCGCGTAGCTCGGCCATGAATTCCGGTCGTGCTGGGTGTCCGGGACCGGCAAATGAGGCTACTACGCGAGCGCTTGGTAAGCCAAACGCTGGAAGGTTTCCTGGTAGTCGTTGTTCGGCATCGCGCCTGCCTGCATCACTTGGGTCAGGCAGACGCCGATGAGTTCCTCGCTCGGGTCGGCCCAGTAGGTGGTGCCGGCGGCGCCGTCCCACCCGTAGCTGCCGACGGACCGGATCAGGGGTGCGAGGCGGCCCCGGCCGTGGTAGGTCGCGACCCCGAGGCCCCAGTGGAAGCCCGGTCCGGATATCGGAATCTCCATGCGCCCGGTGTGGTTGCCGACCATGAGGTCCACCGTCTTGCGCCCGAGGATGCGGACGCCGTCGAGTTCGCCGCCGTTCAGTAGCATCTGTGCGAAACGCGCGTAGTCCCCCACGGTGGTGACGATGCCGCCGCTGGATCCACCGACGCAGAACTCCCCGGCGCCGGTGATCTTCTCCGATGTGTCGCCGCGTTCGAAAACCGCAAGCTCGACGGCGTCGCCCGTCGGCCGAGGCATATAGCTGTCGCCGAGGTGCTCGGCCAGTCCGTCCTTCACGTAGAAGCCGGTACTGTCCATGCCCAGGGGGTCGAAGATGCATTCTTGGAAGAACCTGTCGACGGGCTGTCCGCTGGCCGCCGCGATAACTTCCGTGAGTACCGGGTAGCCGACGTGGTAGCCGAAAGTCTCCCCCGGGTGTGCCGCCAGCGGTAGTTCTGCGAGGGCTCGAACGCGCTCCCGCGGGGGCGTCGTCGGCGGATCGCCATCGCGGCGCATCCAGCCGAGGGTCTTCAGTGCGTCGACGCCGTCGTACATGCGCGCGAACACATCGGCATACTGTTCACGGTAGAAGGCCGGCATCGTCCCGGGGTTGTCGAGGCCCGTGGTATTCGTCAGGCAGTCGCGCACCGTGATGCCACGCTTGGCCCGTTCGGTCATGCCGGGCGCGTTCGGAACCTGTACGCGGGTGTCGCCGAACTCCGGCAGGAATCGCGACACCGGATCGTCCGGCGTCAGCAGGCCACGCTCGTAGAGAATGCAGGTGGCCACCCCGGCAAGCGGTTTCGTGTTCGAGAACATGCGAAACAGGCTGCCCGGTGTTGCCGGCTTGCCGGTCTCGAAGCTCAGTACACCGCGCGCGTCGAGGTGCACGATCTGGCCGCGCCTCGCGATGAGCGTGACCAGATTCGGCAAGCGCCCATCGTCGATATAGGCCTGCATCGCCGGACCGATCTGTTCCAGGCGCTCCCGGTCGAAGCCGAGCGCTGCGGCGTCGCCGCAGGGAAGTGGTGCGGACATGCGGCGTCCCTTCAAGGCAAACGTGGGCAGAGGCGCGGAGTCTACGGCAACGCGGGGTAGCGTAGGGCGATGTATGGCGCATAGAGCCGCTATCCGCGGTTCGGTCGCCGTGTGGAAAATGAAACGAGTCCGTTGGAATGTGTTAACAACGTGGCGTTGCTGTAGCGAGTTGCCATACAGATGCTGAGCCGGAATGCGAACCTTCGACGTGGACACCCTCCAGACGTTCGTCAGATCCCGTGCGGTGACCCACGATGATCAAGAAGCTCGTTGTGTGGCCACTGACGGTCTTGGCAGCCTTATTGCTGATCGCTTTCTGGGCGATCTTCCTGTCGCCACGGCCACCCCTCACCACGGATCCGGCGACGCTAGCGGGCGACGGCAGCACGGTTGACTACTGCGATCTGCCCCTGCTCGACGCCAGCGGCAAGCTGGCGGCTGACATACCCAAGGGCAACACCCCGGGTTGCAGCTATACGCATTTTCCTTTGCCGATCCTGGCGGAATGCACCGAGCCCATAGTCGAGGGCGCCGACGACATCCGGGGTCTGTGGCAGGGCGTGGAAGGCGGGCGCATTGGTCACGTGGAGCGCATCGAGCAGTGTGGGCGCCGTGTGGTCGTCACCAGCAGCGGGATAATCCACGACTACGGGCCGAACAGCACGCTGGGCGAGAACACCAACGATACGGAAGGCAGCGTGGTATTCAGAATCGGCGACAGGGCCTTCTGCCCTCGTACATCGGCGAGCATGATCTGGAGCGGGGGCGTCTTGGAATTTCACGCCCTAGGCTGGGGGCCCGTGGTGGTGCGGCGGTACCGGGACGGCGTGCATCTCGTGTGGGAGTACGTTGACGGCAGCGTCACGAGGATGGAGCGCATCTGCACCTTGCCGGAAGATCAGAGGTTTCCGGCGCCGCGGTAGAGCGCCCCGGCATCGAGGGCAGGCGATCGTGCAATGTCAAAATTTTGCAGGTGGCGAGCAAGCGCTGTACGACCGGTAGCACGCGTCGAGGGACGTCAATGAGATCCGATAGGGGACGCCATCAGGATCTCCATCATCCGGTGCGCCGTCTCGGCACCGGAGTTCTGGTTCTGGCCGGTCACTAGACGGCCATCGACGACCACGTGGTTGGCGAACATGTCGCGGAACCGGGTCGCACTCTCGAACTCGGCACCGGCGGCGCGCAGGTCGCGCTCGGGATGCATCGGCGTGAACGTGATGCCGAGTTCCTCGATCTGCTTGTCGGTGACGGCCGCGATGCGGCGGCCCCGAACCAAGGGGTCGCCGGTCGGGGCCGTCGCTTGAAGCAAACCGAGCGGGCCGTGGCAAACCCCGCCGACGATGGCGTCGCTGGCGTAGGCCTCGCTGACCTTCGCGCCGAGCGTCGCCGACTGTCCGAAGTCGTAGGCCGCGCCCCAGCCCCCCGCGAGAAATACGATGTCGTACGAACTCGCGTCGACGTCGGCGATGGCGAGCGAGCGTTCGACCCTCGATCGAGCAACCGCGTCTCGAAGGAACCGCCTGTCCATCGGGCTCGCGACCGGCCAGCCCAGGGACCGGGGCTCGATGGGGATCGTGCCGCCTTCGATGCTCGCGACGTCGACCACCATGCCGGCGTCGGTGAACGCGTAGTAGGGCACGGTCATCTCCGAAGCCCAGACCCCCGTCGGTTTGCCTGAGTCGCCGAGCGTCCCGTGGCTGGTCGTGACGACGAGGGCGCGGCGACCGTCCAGATCCATCACCGGAATCTCGTAGTGAGGGTGTAGCCCGATGCCAACCAGCAATCTCGGCAGTCCGAGCCAGACGGCGATCGCCAGGACGACGACGGCGAGGCCGATTCCCAAAAATATCTTGCTCTTCACGGCGCAACCCCCTCAAGCGGCACGGACGAAATCGGACACGATGCGCGCAAGCACTTCGCCGCGCCCTTCCTGGAGAAAGTGGCCACCCCCCTCGATTATCCGGTGAGGTTGTCCTGCGGCACCCGGGACGCGCTGCCGGAACACCGCATCGCCACCGCCGGTGACGGGGTCGTTGTCGGTGAAGGCGCACAGGAACGGCTTGTGCCACTCGCGGAACACCTTCCAGGCCGCGACCTGCTCGGCCACGCAGGGCGCGTCGGGCAGGAGCGGAACCTGCGTCGGCATGGCGCGCGGCCCCATCTTGTGGGACGCATCCGGGAACGGGGCGTCGTAGGCCGCGACCTCGTCGGGCGTGAGCGTGGTGCCGCCACCGGCGACGCTCATGCCGACGATCATGCCGATGGGCAGATCCGCGGTTTCCCAGGTCCATTTCTGCCAGTACGCGAACTTGCGCTCGCGCGCCTCGGGGTCGATGGAAGAGAGTGCGGCGGCCATCTCCTGCATCGTCGGCGTCGGCGTCGCGGGGCTCAGGAACTCCCTGACGGCTCGGAGACGATCCTCTGGCATGTCGACGACCAGCGGCAGACCGGTGTTCGCGGCGACGATCCGGTCGAAACGATCCGGGTCCTCGGCCGCCATGCGCAGGCCGATCAGGCCGCCCCAGTCCTGTCCGACGAGGGTCGCGCCGCGCACGTCGTTGGCCACCAGCCACTCGCGAAGCCAGCCGACCTGCCGGTTGTAGCTGTAGTCTTCGCGCCGCGCCGGCTTGTCCGAGCGGCCGAAGCCGACCAGGTCGGGAGCGAGTACGCGCACGCCGTCGGCAACGAGCACGGGAATCATCTTGCGGTAGAGATAGCTCCAGGTCGGCTGTCCGTGCATGCAAAGCACGATTGGCCCGTCGCTCGGCCCGGCGTCGACGTGGTGGATGCGGAGCGTGCCGCCCTCGCCGTCGGGAACGTCGGTGTAGTTTGGTTCGTACGGGAAGCCCGGCAGGTTCGCGAAGCACTCGTCGGGCGTGCGCAGGGTTTCCATGGGTTACTCCTGTGGTGTGTTGGGGGGTCGAGGTGTTCGGCGGCGGCGGATCAGCCAGGCGAGCGCCAGCATAGTCACGACGCCGGCTACGGCGACGACAGGGAGCGCGTAGTCCCTCGTACGGTCGTAGAGGTAGTTGATCAACAACTGCCGAGCCGGCGAGTAGAAGGCCGGTACCTCGAGTACCCCCACGCGCGCCGCGTAGGCGTCGTAGTCGGCGAGCATCTCGGCGAGCCGTTGTGGTTGTTCGGCGGCCAGGTCGCGGGTCTCGCCGGGGTCCTTGCCAAGGTCGAACAGCCGCCAGCGCCCGTCGCCAACGGGCGCTCCCACCCGCACGAGCTTGTAGCTTCCCTTGAAGACGCCGGCATGGCCTGCGGTTTCGAATCCGACGGCCTGCTGCGGGGGGTGGACGTCGACTGCGACGTCGCGAAGTGCCGGAACCAGGCTGCGCCCGCCGATCGGCTGCTTGCCGGACGGCGTCGCGTCTGTCGTCCCCGTGAGTTCGAGAAGCGTCGGCACGATGTCCGTCACGAAGGCGAACGCCGAAGAGACACCCCTCGCTTCAACCCCGGGCCCCGAGACGATCAGAGGCACGCGGATGCCGCCCTCGCCGCCGTGGAACTTGTAATAGGCGAGAGGTGCCGCCGCGGCCCGGGCGAAGTGTGGCCCGATGATGGCGTAGCTTCCCCGCTCGCCCAGGGTCGCCAGGTCGCGGCGATACCCGATGTCCTCGGCCCACGAGTCGAACGCAAAACTCGCGCTCGGATCGCCGGCCTCGGGACCGTTGTCGGACAGCACGACGAAGACGGTGTTGGCGAGCAGACCCGCGTCTCCGAGATAGTCGACGAGCCGGCCGAAGTGGTGGTCCATCGCCTCTAGCATCGCCGCGTTGACGGCCATGTTCTTGGCGGCGAACGCCCTCTCTGCGGGTGTCAGCGCCGCCCAGTCGGCTTGCTCGGGATTGTCCGAAGGCGTGGCGGTCGGCGGAAACACGCCGGCTTCGACGGCGCCGCGATGCCGCGCTCGTCGCAGGGCGTCCCAACCTTCGTCGTAGGTGCCTCGGTAGCGATCGATGAACTCGCGCGGCGCTTGAACCGGCAGGTGGACCGCCTGGAACGCGAGGTAGGCGAAGAAAGGCTGCGGCTCGGCAAGCGCGTCCCGGTCCGCCTCGATGAACTCGACGATTTTGTCCACGAGGTGCTCGGAGGAATAGAAATCATCCGGCAGGTCGGTGGGTTCCCCGTCCGCGAACCACGGCGGTTCGCCGTAGATGGGCAGGTAGGGCTTCTTCTCGAAGTTGTCGGCGCCCGTGGCATCCAGGGCGAACGTGCGGTCGAAGCCCCGGGCGCTCGGCAGCGAGGTCGGGGTGTGTCCGAGGTTCCACTTGCCGCTGAGATAGGTGCGGTAGCCGGCAGCGCGCAGGCGGCTCGCGATGGTCACCACGTCCGTGCGCAACTTCCCTTCGTAGCCGGGTCGCCCGCGATGGCGAAGCGGGGTCGCCACGTACAGGCTCGCCACCCCGGCCAGGTGGGCGTCGACCCCCGTGAGCAGCATGGCGCGGGACGGCGAGCACATCGGCGAGGCGTGGAAATTGCTGAACAGCACCCCGCGCGAGGCGATCGCATCGATGTGTGGCGTGCGGATCTCGCTGCCGTACGCGCCCAGATCCGAGAAGCCGACATCGTCCGCCACCACGACCACCACGTTCGGGGACGAGGCAACCGGTGTCGCAGGTTCGGCTGCTATCGACGCGGACGCATAAAGGGCTGCGGTGGTCGCCGAGGCAACCGCCAGGGCGATGGAACGCGTCGCCCGAAGGCGCGCTGTCCTGCGGGCTGTCGACCGGCCCCGCGGGCGTGGTCTGGCGATGTGGCACGAACGTTGTTGCATACCGGGACTTTGCGTACCAGACAAATAATGGCTATCATTAGACCATAGTGAATAATGAATGTCATTAGGCGCGTTTCGTTGGACTCGGGACAGGTGCGGTTGCGATGAGTGGCCAGACAAGATCGACGTCGGCCGTAAAGGGCAGGTTGTCTACCCGGACAGCCCTGCTTCGGGCCGGCGAGAGACTATTCGCCGAACACGGCATCGGCCCGACCTCCACGCGGGCCATCCTTCGGGAAGCAGGACAGCGCAACGAGTCGGCGCTGCAGTACCACTTCGGCGGTCGGGAGGGTCTGGTCGACGCCCTTTACGCCGAGCGGGGTGCACAAGTCGGCGAGGAGCGCGAGCGCATGCTGGCAGAGCTAGATGCATCCGGTGACACGCAGGACGTTCGCCGGTTGTGCGCCGTAGCGGTGCTGCCGCCGGTTCGGATCGCCCGGCGGGATCCGGAATTCGCGCTCTTCTTGAAGGTTGTGGGTCAGTTCGCCTTCCTGCCCAGCGATGCCCTCCTCGACAGCGCGACGCGTTATACGGGGGCAGCGGTGGCGGCGGTGGCGGCGCGCGTTCGGGCGATGCTCCCGATCCCCAGGACGCTTGCAGACCGGCGCTTCGAGCTGATGCATCGCATGGCTGCCCTCGCGCTTTCGCAGCGTGCGCTGTCCGGCGGCAGCTTCGACGGACCCGACGCGGATCTGTTCTTCGAGACACTGGTCGATGCGATGGCGGCCGTGCTAGAAGGGCCGGTCTCTTCCGCTACCGAACGTGAACTCGCGAGATCGTCTCGATGAGCCGTCGGCTGGGTATCCTGATCGGTCTCGCGCTGGCCGTCGTGGCCGTTGTCGTCATCGCCTGGACCTATCGCCTGGATATCCTTCTCGAGGTCGTCGAGATTC
>CAZJRX010000165.1:0-7913 GCA_964548145.1 uncultured Pseudomonadales bacterium
TAGTCATTGACCATTGACTAAACTTAGTCAACAATCGGCGGCTGATTCTGATCGGTGGCCCGGGCATGGATCCGAGGTTCCTTCCTCACAATACCCATCGCGATGCTGCTCGACGGTTCTCGACCGATGATCCGCAGCTGCGACATCTGGCCAGTTGCGCATTCCAACACCGGTCCGCATTGCTCGATGCGCTGCCGAGGCGAATGCCTGGAATCTACAGCCTGGGTGGTGGTCGTCAGACGGGCAAGTCCACGCTGCTCAAACAGTGGATGGCCGAATTGCTTGGTGACGATGTGCACCCCGCGTCCATCTCCTACCTCACGGGTGAACTCATCGATGACCACCACAGTTTGCTCCGTCACATCGAGACCCATTTGGCGGAGGTGCCGGACGGCGAGTTCGGCTACCTGATCGTCGACGAGGTCACGTATATCCGCGACTGGGACATGGCGGTCAAATATGCGGCCGATGCGGGGATGCTCGACAAGACGGCCTTGGTGGTGACCGGATCGGATCTCTCTTTCATTCAGGAGGCCCGGATGCGGTTCCCCGGACGCCGGGGACGGGCGGCGGTCAGCGACTTCCACCTGCACCCGCTGACGTTCAGGGAGTTCGTTGGGCTCGAGGGCGAGGTCGATGGACTAGACGGTCCCGGGGACGTTTCGACGGCGATGATCGACGATTTGATCGAACGTGTGTACGACGCGTTTGGGCGCTACCTCATCCACGGCGGCTATCTGACTGCCATCAACGATCTCGCGGAGCACGGTGCGATTCGCCCGGGCACGTTCTCGACCTATTCGGATTGGATTCGCGGCGATGTTCTGAAACGTGGCAAGCAGGAGGCATACCTGCGCGAAGTCCTGTCGGCGATCGTCAACCGGTATACCAGCCAGGTCACTTGGAACGGATTGGCGCAAGACTTGTCCATCGACCACCCAGCGACAGTTGCGGCCTATGTCGAGTTGCTTGAACGCATGGATGCCGTGGCCGTGGTGCCTGCGCTCAAGGAAGACAAACTCGTGGCGGCTCCGAAGAAGGCTAGGAAGGTCATGTTCCGCGATCCGTTCATTCTGCATGCCGTGCGGGCTTGGTTGAATCCAACACCGGACCCGCATGAGGAGCAGATCCTAACCTTGCTGCGTCACAGGTGGTCGAAGCCTGTGTTACGAACCACTTCCGAAGATTCTTCCCCACGTACTACATCAAGGCACAGGCAGAGGTGGACATCGCCTACATTCGCGACGGTCGGTTCTGGCCCGTCGAGATCAAGTGGACGAATCAGCTGCGGCCCAAGACGTTGAAGCAGATTGCCCGCTACGGCAACGGCGAGATATGGAGCAAGCAGCGACGTTCCGGCGAAGTCAACGGGGTGCCGGTCGTACCGTTGCCGGTCGCGTTGCTGGGTATCGGCATGGATTCTCTTGCGGACGGCCACTGAACCATTGACCGCCAACGGCGTTGTGTTCAGAACGGTGGCGGACCCGGATTCCCGCCGGCGATGTGCGCCATGCACCACGCCCGGTGCGCCCCTTTGGTCCGCCGGACCATTGCCCCGATCTCGCGCGGGACGGCGATTTCGCAGAATAGCGTTTCAGGATCCAGCAGCTCGTAGATGGGCACCCAGTCCGCGCCGAGGCGCACCTTCAGGGCCGGGTTGAGGATGTAGAAGCCGCGCTGCGTGCGCTTGAACAGACGGCGGTTGTAGGGCTGGTCGCGGTCTTTCTCGTTCTTCGCCAGGATGCCCGAGATGTAGGCGCGCCGGGTCCGGTAGGGCGGGACGTGGGCCGGGGGAAGCTGGCCGAGCGCTTCCTCGATATCGGCGGCGCGCAGGCCGAGCCTGAAGCTTCTTACGTTGTCGGTCGTTCGGGTCTGGAACAGGGCGACGAACAGGTTGTAGAACAGGAACTCGGCCTGATGTTCGTGCAGCTTGACGAGCCGGTCGTCGACGGTCAGGGAAACGCTGCCGGGCGAGAGACGGCGAAACAGCGCCGGCGCGCTGCGCTCGGCATAGCGCGGCGCGGCGAAGGCTTCCGCCAGCATGATCTCAAACGCGGTCAGTCCGGCGCTGTTGACCGGGTCGAGCTTCGCGCCCATGTCCGTCAGCATCTCGGTGACCGCGTCGTTGCCGAACCGCGCAGCCAGCATGGCCGGGGTATGGTTGAACCGGTCGCGGTGATCGACGCCGTACTTGTCGACGAGTTTGCGCACAGCGTCCGCGCGTTTGAACGTGTAGGCCACTAAAAGCCGCTTAATTAGCGACTTTTTCGCTGCTTCCTCGTGTTGTCGCTCACCGCGGAAGCCCGCCTTGCCCAGCTTGGCGAGCCGCGACCGGTCGCGGGTGAGCAGTGCGTTGTCGAACAGCTCGAGCATGGTCTTCTTGCCGCCGTCGCCAAGCGCGTGGTCGTCGAGTTCGCGGACGCCCTCGCGCGTGAGCGGCGCCCAGGGCGTTTCCTGGATGCCGAGAATCCGGTTGCGAATCTCGGTGGCCTGCTCGTCCCTCCCTTGGCGTTCGAGCTTCTGCGCCTCGCGCTGCCAGTCCGCGAGGCTCGATGCCTGCCGCTCGAGATCCAGGGAACCTTCGAAGAGTTCGATGCCGAGCACCTCGAAGAGCCGCTGCTGCGGTGCCGACTCGACGACGTAGACGTTGGCGATGGCGCGCGTGACCGCCACGTACAGCGCGTTGATGTGGAACTTGAAGATCTCGAGCGACTTGTCGCCCTTGTCGCGGGCGCGGGCATAGCGCAGTTCGCCGCTGCGTACGTCCTCGACTTCAACATCCGATGCGATCTCGCGGAACCGTTGCTCGTCGCCGGACACGAAGCCGAACAGGATGACGTTCTCGTATTCGAGGCCCTTGGCTTCCTGGATGGAGAACACCAGCGGGGTGCGAAAATGCCGTCGCGCCGCAGCCTTCTGGTTGGCGTGCATGACGATCACCGCGAACCGGGTCGAGTCGTGGGTTTTGTCGTCGAGTTCGCGAACCGACTCGGGCTTCTCGGCGAGGAGCAGGATTGATCCGTCCCGAACCGAGACGCTCTTCACGAGGTGGTTGCTCTCGCGGTCGATGGAGCCGAACCGGGCGTGCTTCAAGCGCAGGATCCGGTTCGCGAGTTCGGTGACGTGGACGGCGTTGCGGTAGTTCGTGCCGAGCACGTGCCTCGGAGCTACCGGCGCGTCGCCGACGAGTCTGCCGTGGAAGTAGCGCCGCACGCCCGTCCAGGAAAAGAAGTTCGGATGCACGATCTGGTTGGCGTCGCCGCACAGGATGAAGTTGCCCGGATGCTTGAGCGTGCGCAGCACAAGGTCCACCTGCACGTTGGTGAAGTCCTGCACCTCGTCGATCACCACGAAGTCCCACACCGGTTGCGCTAGCGACTGGTATTCGTAGCTCAGGATGTTGACGTCGTGCTGTGCCGACTCCTTCAGATGGTCGACGTACTTCAGGAAGAGGTCGTGGACGCGTCCCCTTTCCTCGGCGGGGTAGATGGACTGCCGGACGCCGAGGCCGGCGTAGTCCTCGGCCGAAAGCCAGGCGCTATCGGCGGATGACCCGGTGATCACGCCGGCGATCTCCTCGAACAGTTGGTGGGGATCCCGAAGCTTCGAGGCGACGCGGTGGCGCGCGAACCAGCGCGCGAAGCGGATGAAGTCTATCGCCCGGGTGGGCGGCACGCGTATGCTCTCGATGAACTCGTCGAACGACAGGAAGCTCACTTCCTGATCGTCGTTCTCGTAGTTCAGTCCGTAGTACGTCTCCCGCGAGCGGTCGACCAGGAACGGCGAATGGGTCACGTAGAGGACGCCGCCGGACGCCTGCTTCATCTTCTCCAGGGTCAGCACCGTCTTGCCGCTCCCGGCGGAACCGATGACCAACAGCGGCGTGGGCAGCGAATACACCTCGTGCTGTTCGTCGTCGAACGAGATCGGCTTGTCGAGCAGGTGGAAGTTCGGACGCCGGGGATTCACGTACGCCAGTTGATCGGCTTCGGCGAGGGCGTCCGCCGTCGGCAACGCCCTGAGGTTGGGCAGCTTGGCTTCGTCTACCACCGCGCCCCGGGCCAGGAACCGCGACTTGTCGTAGGCGTGACGGCGGATATGCTCGAGCACGAGGATGACCGTCCGGTCCCGGTATCGGGCGAAGGAAAAGAGGATGCGGTCGGAGCGGTCGAGCTTGGCGCGGAACAGGTTGTCGCCGACCTTCTTCGACTCGGCGGCGGCGAAGTTCCCGGCCTCGAGGTGTGACGCCATCTTCGCGAAGCCCGGTATCCGATCAGGATCGAGCCCGTCGTAGAGGAGTACCTGCATGGGCGTCCAGCCTATCCTACGCGCCGGGAAGGTCGCAATCCGCAGGTTGGCTGAATCGCTGGAGGACCGAAGGGCAACGGCTGCAACTGCTATAGTGACTCCACGCAGTCAGGTACTCGGACATGGGTCAGATCCTCGCAGAGGTCGAGTTGGAGAACACGGGCGACCGTACGGCGTTCGAGGACGGTTTTCGTCGTGCGCGTCTCCCCGCCACGCTCGGAGAACGCCGTCGACATCGGCGGCCACTTTCGCGCGGGCGTCCAGTCTGTCCATGCCCTCGACCATCAACTCGTCGTAACGGCTGTGCGCGTGTCGGACATGGGCCCGCACGGCCAGGTCGATGGCCGAATCTTCCAGTTGCTTTGCCGCTGCGGAACGTCCGACGCGTCCCGAACTCCGTCGGCACGTGTGACGGGCAATTTGTAGGCGTTCCTTGCGGGCTGGCCGTCAGCCCAGGTTCCACTCCTGCTGTTCGCGCAGCCTCACCATGAACGCCTCCGAGTAGGCTTCCTCCGGTGCATCGCGGACCATCTGGTCAAGGCGGTGGGCGTCGTCGCCCACCAGGATGCGCCAGCGCTCCTCCCTGACGCCATCGAGAATGATGGATGCGGCCTGCTCGGCGGTCGTGCGCGCGTTGTCGCGGAATTTCCGACCGACCTCGGCGACCATCTCGCGCAACTGGTCGTCGGTGACGGTCTCGTCGATCATCCCGAGGGCGGTGTAGCGTTTCCGCATGCGGTCGATGTCCTCGGGTGTGTATTCGCCGCCGCGCATGATTCGTCCCGAGTTGATGGCGATGGAGGTGCCGATGTGGCCGGGCATGACCACGGATACCTTGACATGGGGCGCGTTGTTGGCGAAGTCGGTGACCAACGCCTCGGAGAATCCCTTGACGGCGAACTTCGCGGCGCTATAGGCGCTGTGCGCGCTCTGGGGTCCCAACGTTGCCCAGAAGCCGTTGACGCTGCTGGTATTGATCATGTGTGCGTCGGCGCTGGCGACGAGCAGGGGCATGAACGCCCGGGCGCAGTGGTAGACGCCGAACCAACAGATGTTGAAGGTGCGTTCCCACTCCTTCCGTGATTCCTCGTTCACGAAGCTGCCGCCGCCGCCTACTCCGGCGTTGTTGAATAGAAGATCGATGTGGTCGGTGTCGTGGGCGGACTTGACCGCATCGCGGAAGGCGTTGACGGCCTCTTCGTCGGCAACGTCGCAGCGGTGGGTGGTGATCACGCGACCCTGGGGAGCCTCGCGCTCGCAGAGGCGCTTCGTCTCGGCCAGGTTGTCGTCGAGGATGTCGCAGGTGGCGACGTCGCAACCCTCGGCGATCAGCTGTCTCGCCAGTGCCCGCCCCATGCCGGTTCCGCCGCCCGTGATGACCGCGAGTTTGCCGCCGAAATCCTTCATCGTTATCCGCCCGCTGTGCTTGATGGCCGGCGAAGTATAAGGTCCCGCACCGTGGAATCCGATCTGACCAAACTGACGGCTGTCCAGATTGCCGCTGCCGTCGCCGCCCGGGAGTGTTCGGCACGGGAAGTCGCCGGGTCGTTCGTGGATCGCATCGGTACGGTCGATCCCACGCTTAACGCCATTCTGGAGGTCAATCCGGCAGTCTCCGAGATCGCCCGTCAATGCGACGAATCGATGGCCCGGAGCGGCGCACGCGGTCCGCTTCACGGCATCCCGGTCGTGTTGAAGGCCAATATCGATACCGGCGATGCGATGGCGACCAGCGCGGGATCGCTCGCGTTGGCCGACCACCGGGCCGCAGCCGATGCACCACTGGTCGCCCGGTTGCGAGCCGCCGGCGCGGTCCTGCTTGGCAAGACGAACCTGAGCGAGTGGGCGAATTTCCGATCGACCAACTCCATCAGCGGCTGGAGCAGCCTTGGCGGTCAGACCCGGAACCCACACGGGTTTGATCGAAGCCCGTCGGGTTCGTCGAGCGGCTCCGCGGTTGCGGCTGCCGCTCGGCTGGCCCCGCTGGCGGTAGGTACCGAGACGGATGGGTCCATCGTGTCCCCGGCGGGCGCTTGCGGCGTGGTCGGCATTAAGCCCACGGCCGGCACCATCGACCGCGAGGGTATCGTCCCGATCGCCGCGAGCACAGACACGGCGGGGCCGTTTGCGAACAGCATTCGGGATGCTGCGTTGCTGCTCGACGCATTGGGCGGAACGTGGACCGCGGCCGCGAGCTCGCCGGGTCTAAAGGCTGTGCGCCTTGGGGTGTTGCGCCACGGCGCGGAATCCCACGCCGGTGTCGCGGCAGCACTCGGGGAGGCAGTCGACGTCCTGTCGAACCTCGGTGCCGCCGTCGTGGACGGGTTGTTCGTCGACGCGGGCGATGACGTTTACGACGCCGAGTACCAGTTGCTGCTGCATGAGTTCAAGGATGGTCTGAATCGGTACCTGGCGAGTCACGACACGGGGTTTGCCGACCTTGCCAGTCTCATTGCCTACAACGAATCCCACGCGGAGACGGTCATGCCGTTGTTCGGCCAGGAGCACTTCGAGGCTGCCGAGGCGACCGAGGGTCTTCACTGTCCTGCCTACAATACGGCGGTAGCCGGCAGCGTCGATGCCATGCGGCAAGCTCTGGATCGCGTGTTCCGAACCCACGACCTTCGGGCGCTCATCGCCGCCACCAACGGCCCGGCTTGGAAGATCGGGGAGTCCGAGCGGGGCCACATCAGCAGTTCGTCGATTGCGGCGGTTTCCGGGTACCCCAGCATCGCGATGCCCTGGGCTATGGTCGATGGCCTGCCGGTGGCCGTGTCGTTCATCGGGCTTCCGGGCAAGGAGGCGGACCTCGTCGGCATGGCGATGGCGCTCGAGGAAGTTCGCGGCGCATTCCCGTTGCCCGGGCTTTCGCCGGGCGATTAGCCAGCCGTCGCGTTCTCAAGGTACGCTTTCGTGAGTCCGAAGCGAGGGGAGGAAACATGCGAATCATCGTCAACGGGCAGCAGGCGTTCGGTCGCGCCGTGCTGGATGCCTTGCTGGAGCGGGGCGAAGACGTGGTGGGCGTGTTCACGGCGCCCGACGTGGAAGGCGCGCGACCGGACCCGTTGAAGGAAGGTGCTGTGGAGCACGGCATTGCGCTCTACCAGCCGAAGTCGTTTCGTCGTGAGGCCGTTTGGGAGCAGATTCGCGAACTTGAGCCGGACTTGGGCGTGATGGCCTACGTCACCCTGTTCGTGCCGGAGGAGGCACTGAACATTCCGACCCACGGGACGATCCAGTACCACCCGTCGCTCTTGCCCCTGCACAAGGGACCGAGTTCCATCAACTGGCCGATCATCTTCGGCGAGACCAAGACCGGGCTCACGATCTTCTGGCCCGACAACGGGCTCGACACCGGCCCCGTATTGCTGCAGAAGGAGGTCGACATCGGTCCCGACGACACGCTCGGGAGCGTCTACTTCGATCATCTGTTTCCGCTCGGTGTGGACGCGATGATCGAGGCCGTCGATCAGGTTCGAGCGGGGACCGCGCCGAAGACGTCGCAGTGGGAACTGGCGGGTCGCGAGGCCGAGGTGGATCCATCGGAACTCGGCACCTACGAGGGTTGGTGTCGCGCGGCGCAGGCAGAGATCGATTGGAACAAG
>CAZJRX010000165.1:7923-8152 GCA_964548145.1 uncultured Pseudomonadales bacterium
CTCCCGCAGGAGCGACGGAACGACCCCCGGCGAAGCAGGAACCGTCACTGCGATAGCCGAGGATGGATTCGAGGTCGCCACCGGGGATGGCTCGATCAAGGTCATGCGCGTTAGGCCCGCAGGTCAAGGGAAGGTGCCGGCCGCGGAGTTCGCCGCGACAGCGGGGCTTCAGGTGGGATATCGGTTAGGTGCGTAGGAGGAAGCCATGAGTGCATTTGACAGCATCATC
>CAZJRX010000166.1:0-352 GCA_964548145.1 uncultured Pseudomonadales bacterium
CGACGATGTCCTCGATCCAGAACGACAGATCTTCCGTTTCCTCCGGGTTCAAGCCGGAGGACGGTTCATCGAGGAGCAACAGTTTGGGTTCGAGGCAGAGTGCCCGGGCGATCTCCACCATCTTTCGCGCACCGTAGGGAAGCGAGCCGATGGGTTGCTCGCGATACCCCTGCAGGTCGAGGAGGTCGATCACCTCCTCGACTCGGCGCCGAAAGTCGAGTTCCTGCTGCCGGGCACCTGGCAGGAACAGCAGGTCGGCAACGAGGTTCGTTCGGCGATGCACATGATGCGCGATCAGCAGGTTGGTCAACACCGTCTCGTGCTCGAAGAGTTCCGTGTTCTGGAACGTACG
>CAZJRX010000166.1:362-7968 GCA_964548145.1 uncultured Pseudomonadales bacterium
CGCGGTGCGCCGGGACGCCGGTAATGTCGACCCCGTCGAAGGTCATGCCGCCGGATTCGGTTTCGTAGAAGCGGCTGATCAGGTTGAAGATCGTGGTCTTGCCCGCCCCGTTCGGGCCGATGATGCTGAACACCTCGCCACAACGAATCGCGAACGACACATCCCGGACCGCCTTTATGCCACCGAAACTCACCGACAGCTCGCGGGCTTCGAACAGGCTCACCGGACACGCTCCGTACGCAGGTAGCTCCGCTGGCGCTTGTAGGTCGCCCGTCGATAGAGCGGGAACTGATCGAACCAAAGCCGGATCTTCACCCAGCGGCCGTGTATGCCAAGCGGCTCGAAGATCAGGAACAGCACCAGGATCAGTCCAAATATGCCCGGTTCGAGACCCGGTATCTCACCGACCCACTGCGGCAGCACGTCCCGGCCCATCGCGATGGCCTGGGGTAGCAGGCCGAGGAAGATCGCCCCGTAGACAACGCCTTGCAGCGAGCCCAATCCGCCCACCACGACCATGAGCAGGAGCTGAATCGACGTTTGCACGGTAAAGGCGTCCGGCGCGAGATAGCCGATCCGGTGCGAGAACAGGCTGCCGGCAAGTCCCGTGAATGCGGCCGACAACGCGAATGCCGTGCACTTGGTCCGCGCCAGGTTGATGCCCATGCTCTCGGCCGAGACCTCCGAGTCCCGAACCGCGATGAACGCCCGGCCGGTCGATGAACGAAGCAGGTTCAAAGCCGCGAAGAGGCTCAAGCCCAGGACGCCGAGGCACAGGTAGTAGAACGGCACGGGCCCGTCGAGGCTCATGCCGAAAAACTCGGGATCCGGCACCCGCATACCGAAATGGCCGCCGGTGACGCCATCCCAGTGCTCGATCACCCACGCGGCAATCCGCTCGAACGCCAGCGTCGCGATCGCCAGGTAGATGCCCGTCATGCGCAACGCCGGAAGTCCGACGAGATAGCCGATGACTGCGCAGAACGCAGTCGCCAGCGGCACCGAAACGACGAACGGCACGCCCTGGGTCAGGAACCAGGCGTGGGCATAAGCGCCTATGGCCAGGAACGCGGCATGACCCAGGCTCACCAAGCCCGTATAGCCCACCAGGAGCATCAACCCGACCCCGGCGATCGCCCAGATGTAGACGAATGCAAACTCGCCCAGATAGAACGTGTCGAGAACCAACGGTGCCAGCAATACAGCCACCGCTAGGAGCCCGTACCAGAACCGCTGCCCGTTGTGCAGGAACAGGTTCACGTCCTGCGCGTAGTTGGTCTTGAGTACGAACCTCACGTCAGACCTTCTTCTGCTGCAGGGTGGCGAAGATGCCCTGGGGGCGGACCACCAGCATCACCAACAGGATCACGAACGCGCTGACCTCCGACAGGCCCGGCGGCAGGTAAAGGGCGACGAACGGCTCCGCGATACCGATCAGGAGGCCGCCGACGATGGCACCGGGGAGACTGCCGAATCCGCCGACTATCGCCGCCGCGAACGCCTTGATGCCGATGAATCCCATGAGCGGGTCGATCAGGTTCACCGGCGCGACCAGGATGCCCGCCGTCGCCGCAATGGCGGCCGATATGGCCCAGACGAGGGAAAACACCCGCTTCACGGGAATGCCCACGTAGAACGCCGCCAACTGGTTCTGGGAAGCGGCTTGCATCGCAACGCCTATGCGGGTGAAGCGGAAGAACAGGAAAAGCGCACCGCACAGAAGCGCGGTGCCGGCAACGATGGCGATGTTCTCGTAGCCGATGATCAAGCCGTCCACGACGTAGGTGCCGCCGGCGAAGGGAGAGTCGAGCGAGCGCGGCTGGTTGCCCCAGATCGCGCCGGCAGCAGCACGGAGTACGAATCCCAACCCGATGGTGAGCATCAGAACGGCGAACGGCGGCTCGCCGATCATCGGTCGCAGCATGCACCGTTCGAGCGCCATGCCGAAGCCGGCCATGACCACCAGGGTGCCGACGAAAGCGAACACGAACGGGCCGCCGGGCAAACCGCCGAGCAGCGGCACATGGGGCAACAGCAATTCGAACGCATCGATCAGGCTGAACGCCACGAATGCGCCCAGCATCATCACGTCGCCCTGGGCGAAGTTCACCATCTCCGTGGCCTTGTAGATCAGCACGAAACCGAGTGCGATCAGGCCGTAGACGCAGCCCTGGGAGACGCCGATGATGAGTAGCTGAAGGAATTCCAAAGTCGTGTCGGCGTCGCAACGCCCCGATGGTCCACGCGGCGCCATGATACGCGGCTTGCGGGTACAAAAGGGTCCGTTGACAGGTCCGACCGGCGCGCGTCACGGCCCGCGCAGGGTCCTTTGGCATCTGTCTCATGGGACGCTAAGTTAGTGGGCCGAATGCCCGCCCGGTTACCATTGATGGCCGCGCCCGAACCCCTCGCACCCATCGGGTCGACCCGCGTCGTGGACATGGGCGGGGTGTTCGCGATCCTCGGCTACATGGCACTCGCCTACTATTCGCGCGGCAACCTCGGCGAACCAACGCTTGGCGGATTCTACGTGCTGCTCGGTTGGGTTGCCGTACCGTGGATCGCCGTGTTCGCGATGCTTGGTCGATGCTGCGACACGGTCCCCCTCGGTCGACTTCTGTTCTGGGCGATCGCCTTCCGGGTCTCGGGACTATTCGGCATCCCGCTCTTCGAGGACGACTATTTCCGCTACCTGTGGGACGGATATCGCTTCGCCGAGACGGGAACGCCCTACGGGTGGGTGCCGGCCGCCTCGTTCGCGGACACCGATGTTCCAGCGACCTTCCAGCGCATCCTGGACCAGATCAACTACCCGGACCTGCCGACCATCTACGGTCCGGTCACCGAGTTCGTCTTCCTGTTGGGGTACCTGGTCGCGCCGGGCAATCTCGTCCCCGTGCAGCTGATCCTGATCGGCATCGACGTGCTACTCATCCGGCTCCTGGTGTCCGTAGCGCCCAGCCGCTTCGTACTGCTCTATGCGTGGTGCCCTTTGGTCGTCAAGGAGATCGCCTTCACCGCCCATCCGGATGGCCTCGCCGTCTGCCTGGCCATTGCGGCGGTGCTTCTCCGGTACCGCCACCAGGCGACGGCGGCCGCGATATGCCTCGCGTTCGCAGTCGGCGCCAAGGTATTCGCCTTGCTCCTCGTCCCGTTCGTGCTGGCGCGGGCCGGCTACCGCCCAACGCTTGTCTTCGCCGCCGTGCTGGCCGGCATCTACGCGCCGTTCGTCATCCAAGGCGACACGGACATGACCGCGCTCGCCGTGTTCGCGACATCCTGGGAGTTCAACTCGGCACTGTTCGGGGTGCTGTCCGAGTGGCTCCCGCCCGCCGAGGCCAAGTGGCTGCTAGGCGCGGGCCTCGCAATCCTCGGCGGCGCCTATTGGCTTCACTACCGGCACCGTATGCCCGGATGCATACCACACGGCGACTGGCTCTACGGTGCTTTTCTTCTCGCCGCCCCGGCCATCAATCCCTGGTACGCCCTGTGGATCCTTCCCTTCGCCGTGATCCGGCCGAGCTTCTGGGCATGGACCGCTTCGCTCGCTCTCCTACTCGCGTATGTCACGGGGCTCAACATGGGGGTGTACGACATCGAACCATTCGGGCAGCCGGTGTGGCTGCGACCGGTGGAGTTCGGTCTGATCCTCACCGCCCTCGCGATTGATGTCTGGCGGCGCCGGACCACGCCGAGGGCGACATCGCGTAGCCCCGTTTCGCCATATTGAAGCGATGCTGCACCGTTTAAGGGCAAACGGCGACTCAAAAACCGATAGAATCCCGCTCGCCTAGGCGAACCCAAGCTGATTCCTTGATCTAGCGGTGAGCAATCCCGTCAAAATAACCGTCTTTCGATGGGCCGGCGCTTGGGGTCCGTTCAAGGTCAACATTCCTTGCGGCGAATGCTCGCTGACCAAGGACATCATCCAGGACTGCATCGATACCGACCTTGCCGGCATCGACGTCGAACTCGATCTGCGCGACTGGCTTTCCGAATGGTGGAAGCCGTTGCCCAGAGGTGGCTGGCATGCGCCCATCGTGCTCGTCAACGGCAAGATCATCTCCCAGGGCCGTGCCTTGAACCGCGGCGTCCTCACCCAGACCGTCATCGAAGAGGCGACATCGGACACCCCTCTTGAGGGGAATCACATCTTCGGCAAGGCGACCTGTCCGCACTGCGTGAGGGCCAAGGGCTACCTGGCGCAGGCCGATGTCCCCAACCAGTACTACGACGTCGTCAAGGACACCCGCGCGCTCTACGAAATGCTTGCCCGGGTGAAGCCGATCATCGGACCCAAGACCCCCGTCACCGTGCCGCAGATCTGGATCGACGGCACCTACATCGGTGGTGCCGATGCCCTCAAGGAAGTACTCGGACTGGCCGAGGTCGTACCGAATCCCGATCGCGGCCAATGTTCGCTGTCGCCGGGCAGAGGTCGGGTCCATCGAACACGCGTCGAGGCCAGCCAGCACAGCGGAGGCTGATAGGCACGTAGCAGCAGGCAGTAGCACGGCCCCCAGCAGTACCAGGGTTCCCTTAAGACAAACCGACACGGCGGAGGCAACCATGTCGAAATCGTCACCAAACCTATCTCGGCCGCTGGCGTTGGCCGGTCTCTTGGCCGGACTCGCCGTCGCCACCCCACCGATCGTGTACGCGTCGGGCTCCCTAGGCGGCGGCAGCGGCGTATCCCAGTTCGGCCAGATGTACAAGCAGGGAAAGGTCGCGTTCTTCCGCAAGCTCGCCTGCCGTTCCGGGTGTCCCATCGAACGCGAGCAGGTCGACCGGACCCTGGCGGAGTCGCTCGTCGAAAGCATCAAGACCCGCGACGCGTTGAAGGCGGAGCCCGGCAGGCACGACGAGACCATCAGCCTGCTTTGCCCGGGCGCCAACGCGAAAGGCTGTGCCCCGGGCGTCGACGAGCAGGAAATGGTCCAGCACTACCTGAGCCGGCGCTACGGCGTATAGCCGCGCCCCGTACCGAACAACAGAACAACCCACGGTGCCGCTTTTTTCGGCGTCACCACATTGGACCCACAAGATGAAACTCACTCTACCCCTACTCCTGACCGGCGCGATGGGCTATGTCGCCGCGCCCGCATTCGCCCAGGGTTCGCCCTGGCTTCCCGTGCCGAAAACCGGTGCGATCACCGTCACCCAGGTTTCCCAGGAAGCCACGCATTTCTACCGCGGCCCCAGCGGCACCGCCCGCGGGGCGTTGCCGTTTGGCAGTCTCAAGCAGTCTACGATCTGGTTCGCGGCCAACTACGGCATCGCCGACGCGGTCGCGGTGGACGGTCGGCTCGGGCGGTCGACGGTGGAAGCCGGCGGCCCGTTCGCGGACGATGAACAAAACGGCAGCGCCGACATGTCGCTTGGCCTGACCTGGCGGGTCGTGGACGAGGATGTCAGCGAAGCCGGCATGCCGAGCGTCGCGCTGCGGTTCGGCATCATCCGGGCCGGGGACTACGACGTTGGCATGCCGCATGCGATCGGCGACGGCGGCGACGGTTTCGAGATGTCGGTACATGTCGGCAAGGTCATCAGCGCGGTCGCCCTGGCGGCAGAGTTCGGGATCAAGTCGCTGAACAACGACATACCGCAGGCAACGACCGTGGCGGCGCAGGCGCACTGGTTCACCCCGGTACCGGGGTTGTCGTTACGGGCGCAGTACTATTCCCAAGGGTCCGACGGGTCGTTGAACATCGGCACCCCGGAAGGTCCTCCCGCGCATCCGGATCGTTTTCCCCAAGTTGCCGAGGAAGTCGACCGGATATCCGTTGGGGCAAGCTACAGTTTCGGCGCCGTGAACGTGGGCATTGACAAGTTTGACACCCGCGACGGCCGCAACACCGGGGATTTCGACGCCTGGGCGGCATCGATCAGCTACAACTTCGACCTGTTCCAGCCGAAATAGCCCTTCCGCGTAGAACCAAAGGTCGACGAATGCACCGCGGACTTACCGTGGGCGTGGCCATCCCCGCTTTGGACGAGGAGAACTCCGTCGGCCTGGTGGTCGGTGAGCTGCTAAGCCTGCACCACGACGACGCGCCGGTCATCGACGACATCGTCGTCTGCGACAACGGCTCATCGGACGCCACCGCGGCTCGAGCCGCCGAAGCCGGCGCTCGTGTCGTGCGGGAGAACCGAAAGGGATACGGCAGTGCCTGCCTCGCGGCCCTTGCGAAGCTCCAACGCACGGACGTCGTGTTGTTCACCGATGCGGATCACTCATTCGACGCCGCTGAAGCGACGCGGCTCATCGACCCCATCGCCGATGGTGCGGACCTCGTGATCGGGTCGCGAGCATTGGGGCATCGGGAACCTGGCGCGCTGTCGCTGCCGCAGCTGATGGGCAATCGCCTCGCCACGGCGCTGATCCGCTGGCTCTGGGGGCACCGCGTCACGGACCTGGGCCCCTACCGGGCGATTCGAGCCGACGCGCTGGCCACCATCGGCATGCGCGACACCACCTTCGGCTGGACGGTCGAAATGCAGGTGAAGGCCATACAACAGGGCATGCGGATCGTCGAAGTGCCTGTCGACACCCGGGCGCGGATCGGCCGATCGAAGATCAGCGGCACCGTGCGCGGCGTTCTCGGTGCCGGCTTCGGTATCCTCTCGATGATCGCCAAACTCCGCTGGAAACAGCAACGGAACACCCCGCACCTTCGAGGGAGGGAAGCATGAGGACATTACGCGCGAGCGTCCCAAAAGCCGGCGCGGCACTTCGCTTCGCTGTGAGCCGGGTTCGCCTCTGGCGCAGCCACACCGACCTGTTGATCGCGACGTTGGCGGTTGCCGGCTGCGCGACGCTACACGCCGCCGCCCCGCCGGAGCTGATTCCGATGTGGGACGCGAGCGACGAGAGCAGCACACAGACCGTGGACCACGAACCGTGGCAGGGATTGCTCGACGCCTACCTGAAGGAGCACCCGAGCGGGGTCAACCGTTTCGACTACGCGGCATTGAAGGCCAACGCGGACGACCGCAGAACGCTCGCGACCTACATGCTCGGCCTTACTCAACTCGATCCCCGGACTCTCGCCCGCAACGAACAGAAGGCCTACTGGATCAATCTCTACAACGCGTTGACGGTCTTCGTAATCGTCGGCCGCTACCCCGTCGAGTCGATCCGCGACATCAAGAGCGGCCTCATCACCCCGGGTCCGTGGGAAATGGAGCTGATCACCATCCAGGACGAAAAGCTCACCCTCGACAACATCGAGCACGGCATCCTGCGCCCGATCTGGAAGGATCCCCGCATCCACTACGCCGTCAATTGCGCCAGCATTGGCTGCCCGAACCTTTCGCCGGAGGCCTACCGGTCCGACAACCTCGAACGGTTGCTCGACCAAGGTGCCCGAGACTACGTCAACCATCCGCGGGGAATGCAGGAGATCGACGGCGACCTCGTGGTATCGAGCATCTACGACTGGTTCAAGGTGGACTTCGGCGACACCGACGAAGGCGTCTTCGCGCATCTGCGGCAGTACGCGACCCCGGAAAACGCCCTGATGCTCGACGGTCACGACGATTTCGACGACGACTACGACTGGAAGCTGAACGCGCCGGATTCGTGATTGTCGAACCTGAACGGAGG
>CAZJRX010000167.1:0-4090 GCA_964548145.1 uncultured Pseudomonadales bacterium
ACTCGCCGGCGAGATCGAACTCGAGGACATCGACACGGATCCCTACAACTTCACTGCCCGGGGCAAGCCGAGCAAGCCGTCGAGCAAGGAGGCGCGCAACATGATCTCCGGTGTGGCGGGACGACCCGAGGCCCAGACCATCGCATGACCGGGCCCAGGCGAACCGCGCTCGTTACCGGCGCGTCGGCGGGTCTCGGTGCGGAGTTCGCCCGCCAACTGGCAGCCTCCGGCCACGACATCGTTGCCCTCGCCCGCCGCCGGGACCGGCTGGACACCTTGGCCGACGAACTCACGAACGACCACGACGTCAGCGTCGAGGTTCTGCCTGCGGACCTTGCCGACACCGCCGCGCCGCAGATGATCGCCGATCGGGTCGCCGACCTCGGCATCGACGTCGACTACCTGGTCAACAACGCCGGTGCCGCCGGTCCGGAACTCATCGAGGATCGCGACTGGGAGGAGCACGCGGCCTTCTTCCGCCTGATGATGACGTCGATGGCACACCTCTGCCATCTGTTCGCGCCCGGCATGGCCGAACGCGGCTACGGCCGCATCATCAACGTCGCCTCGGTCGCCGGCCGCATCGCCCGCGCCGGGGACACCAACTACGGACCGACCAAGGCGTACGTCGTCGCGCTTTCCGAGGCCCTGCATCTGACGCTCAAGGATCGGGGCGTTCACGTGTGCGCCCTGTGCCCGGGTTTCACGCACACCGAGTTCCACGACGTGGCCGACATGCTGGACATGAAGGCGGCCTCGCCGGGGTTCATGTGGTACGACGCCGATATCGTCGTCCGGGAAGGCATCGACGCAGTCGAGAAAGGCAAATGCGTGTACGTATCAGGCCGCATCTACCGGTGGATCGACCCGATGCTGCAGTCGGTGTTCCTCAGACGACTGATCCGCCGGTTCACCTCCCGTTGAACGTCCTCGTCTGACGGGGGCGGACCCGCTTCGGCGCCCG
Organism: uncultured Pseudomonadales bacterium; assembly: GCA_964548145.1. Taxonomy (GTDB): domain Bacteria; phylum Pseudomonadota; class Gammaproteobacteria; order Pseudomonadales; family Azotimanducaceae; genus VXYL01. The sequence goes on from CAZJRX010000167.1 coordinate 965, forward strand.
AGGCTCGCAGCGTCCAGTCATTCGACTGAACCCGGCCGGTCTACATCGAATAGCCGACCTTGAAGTAGACCAGCGCGCCGTTGTGGCCGGCCGGGGAGTAGCGCGGATACTTGCGGCCGTTGCCGTAGTTGATGGCCTCGTCCGGATACACGTCCAGCACGTTCTCGGCACCCACGGTCACCGACAGACCGCTCGCGAAGTTGTACTGCGCCAGCAGGTCCGCCAGGCCGTAGCCGTCGAACTCGGCGGCGCTGTGGTCGTCGTACCACTCCCCGAAGTAGCTGTAGCGCGCAACCAGGTACCACTGCTCGATGCTGTGCGTCGCGGTTAGGTTGAAGCGCGTCCCGGGCGCTCCGCGTTCGAGATTGTCGATGGTGTCGCCGCTCGCGATCGTCGACCCCTCGCGGAAGTTCCCCACCTCGGTCTCGGTACGGTTGAACGTGAACAGGAGATCGGTACTGCCGAGATCCCAGTCCCAGCCATGGCTCAGCACGATGTCGACGCCCCGGGTCTGGGTATCGAAGTCGTTCGTGAAATAGCGCACCGAGGTGAACTCGTGGGCCTCGGGAACGCCCGCTGCGATCAGCGCTTCCTTGATCTCGTCCGTGACGTTGAAAAGGCCGGAAAGCGCAATCCGGTCGTCGACGTCGATGAGGAAGTAGTCCACCGTCAGGCTCAGTCCGTTGTCGAGGGTGACGACGGCGCCGAGGGTGGTGTTGACGCTTTCCTCGGGTTCGAGTTCGCGACCGCCCAGGGCCATCGCAACGGGGTGGGTCGAGCCGATGGTGCCACGTTCCTCGAACGCATTGGTGGCGGCGTTGACCACGGTGGAGACGTTGCGGGCATTCGACTGCCCCGGCGTCGGCGCACGGAAACCCGTGCCGAACGAGCCGCGTAGCGCCAACGCGTCCGTGACGCGCAGATGGGTGGCCATCTTGAAGTTGGTGGTACTGCCGAAGCCGTCGAAATCCTCCCAGCGAACCGCGCCGCCGATCCGCCAGTCGTCCGTCGCGTTCACTTCCAAATCGAGGTACGCGGCGACGTTGGCGCGGTCCCAAGTTCCAGAGGACGCGGGATTGAAGCCGCCAAAGCCGTTCGAGCCGGTGCCGAAGCCGTACTGCTGGTAGGGCCCGATCTCCCAGGATGCCCGTTCGCCGGTGGATATCTCGAACTCCTCCTGCCGCCTCTCGAACCCGCCGGCGACATTCAGGTCCGAGGCCATGCCCACGTCGACCGGGTAGGACACATCGACGTTGAGGTTGGTCTCGGTCTGCGTGTAGTCGCCGAGTTCGAAATCGCGCTGCGAACCGGCACCGAGGGACGGATTCAGCGTGTTGTTGAGGAAGCCGTCCATGTTGTTCGCGCCGATGCTGGCGGAGATGTCGTAGAGTATCCCGTTGCCGAGGATGCCCTTCACGCCGCCGACGACGGAGTGGTCGGTCATCACCGCGCCAAAGGCGGGCGTGAACCCTTCCGGATACAACTCGACGAACGAGAAGCAGTCCGCATCGGCGCTCACGGCATCGCGGAACGCCAGCAGGTTGTCGGCGGTGGACGGCACGTTGTACTTCGCCTGACAGCCGTCGCCCGCGACCAGGAAGATGTTGCTGCTCGTCTTGTAGACGCCGTTCCGGTTCATCGGGCTGCGGAAGAAGAACGCCGTCTCCACCTCGCGGCTGGCGTAGTTGCCGAACGCATAGAGTTCGTGGTCTTCGCCGACGTCGATGCCGATGTTGGCCACGGTCTTGATGCTGTCGCTGACCTTGGGCGAGCCCCAGGGCTTGGCTGGGACGCTCACACCGGGGATGCCGATGTCGATCAGCGCGGTGGCGTCCCGGTGCTGGACGCTGCGGTCCGTCGGCGCGGACTGGGCGTACTCGACGCTCAGATTGACGAAACCGGTATCGGACAGCGGCAGTCCGACGTTGCCGGCGATCGTCGTCATGTCTTCGCCGGACTCCTCGATGTAGAAGCCGTGCTTGGCCTCGACGGCGACCCCCTGCGCCGAGTCTTTAAGGACGAAGTTCAATACCCCCGCGATGGCGTCAGAGCCGTACTGGGCGGCCGCGCCGTCGCGCAGCACCTCCATGCGCTCGATGGCGATCGCGGGAACGGCGGAGATGTCCGGCCCCTGGGCGCCGTTCGAGGCACCGTTGGAGATCCACTGGATGACCGAGCCCCGGTGTCGACGCTTGTTGTTCATCAGCACCAGGGTGTGGTCCGGTGCCAATCCACGCAGGTTGACCGGACGCAGCAACGCGGCCAGGTCCCTTGACGGGTTGTCGCTGACGTGGAACGAGGGCACCAGCGCCCGGATCAGGTTCGTCATGTCGCTGCCGCCCTGGTTGTCGAAGTCTTCGCTGCTGATCGTGTCCACCGGTACCGACGAATCCTCGACGGAGCGGGGCAGCGCGCGCGTACCGACCACGACAACTTCCTCGATTTCCGTCGCCGCATCGTCCGACGGCACCTGCGCAAGGGCGACAACCGGCGCGAGCCACGCGAACGCCGATACCAACGTCGCGGCAGGCATGCAGAGTGCGCCGGTAGGCGCCACCGTTCTTTCCGTCATTTCGACAGTCTCCTCGGGTAGCTGGATCCGACTGCACGGCCCGCACCTCCCGTTGGGCACGGACTCCGGTCGTACTGGAACACCGATTATTGTACGTGGTTCGAGTGGATTGCCAACCGGAATACCAGCTAATATTATCGGTTTTTCAGGTGACCCCACCGCCGAACCGGCACTTCACCCACTGCCGTAGAAAGCCAGACTGCACTTCCACTCCGAATTCAGGCTCGGCCGCCCGGGACGAACATCATCATGCAGGCGTTTCCTATGACTTCAGTTGGGCATGCTGCAACTGTCCAGAGCCGCGGATACTCACGACGGCACAAAATCATCGTAGATCCGGGTGCCGGTCAGTTTGCCCTCGTTGAAATCATATACCGCCAATCCGGCTTGAGGACTATAGGTGTTATTCCCAACCCGAACGATGTTGTACTCAAGCGCACAGGATCCATCGTCGGCTATTGCGTTGCAATGCTCCAAGGGAATCCCGCCTCCGAAAGAGTATAGGAATCTGTAGAAGTCCCTGAGTCCGGTTTGGCCCGGGGCGGGCCCAAAGG
>CAZJRX010000167.1:4127-7965 GCA_964548145.1 uncultured Pseudomonadales bacterium
CCGCCACCAGGCTCTCGAACCGTTGCATTCGGTTCCAGCATTGCGAGCGTTGCGTCAAGATCACCTTCTGCAAATGCCTTTTGGTATGCCGCAACCGGGGCTGGCAGCGTCAGATCACGGTCCAGGGAGAGAATGGCCCCGCGATCCTTGTGCGTCTGGTCAATTGGATAGTTGGAGTAGTACGACCGAATATGCAGTCCTTGCCCGGTTCGATCATACACCACCGCCACCGGCAACCGGATCTTCCGCCCTTGACCGTGGAGATGCAGATTCACTTCTTCGACCCGGCAATCTTCAAGCTGGATGGAGTTGATTTCTTCGACTCTCGGGTCATGGCCGTCAATCATCTCTTGGAACTTCGAGTAATAGTCCGCCAATTGATTCAACCCAAAACTCCCGAATCTCGCGTCATCCAATCGGGTGACTTCATTTAGTTCGTCCACGAACGATTGGGAAGCATTGGGGGTCGTAAGAAGGGAAATCAGATTCATAGCGGCTCCTCAAACGGACCTGCGCAGGGAACATCTTCGGGCGTATTCGGGTCGCCTACGAAAACACTGGCAAATACCCGTCCCTCCTTGTCAGTCGCCCGCCGCCCCGCTCACGGCAGTCGAGGCCGACAAAGCGCAGCGCCAGACTGCGCCGGGTGGAAGCCGGTCCGGTCTGGCCGCCGCCGTGCAGAACGCCGAAGTGAAACAGCACGGCGTCGCCGGGTTGGCAGGCGAACGAGACGATGTCGTAGTCGTCGCGATGGCCCTCGACATCCGGGATCGGTACCGACCGGTGAGATCCGTAGACGGAGTCGTAGACCGGCCCAAGATGCGAACCCCTGACGAGTTCCAAGCTCTCTTCTGCGGATACCGGATCCAACGACATCCAGACCGTCACCGCGTCCATGCCCTCGACGCGGGCGTCCGAAATATCCTGGTGCCAACTCGTCCGGGGCGAATTGGGTTCCTTGAGGAAGACCTGCTCCGCCATGCACCACGCCCTTCGGGCACCGAAGGTTGCCGCGACGATGGCCTCGATACCGGGCAGGTGGATTAGCTCCGCGAGTCGGCCGCGATTCGCCGGGTTGTTGACATCCTGGTAGCTTAGCCCCGGTTCCCGGTCGGGAAGGGCCCGCGCCGCGTCAAGGCCCGGCGCCGGTTCCATTCCGTCCGCGTAGAAACGCGTGGCCGTCGGGCCGGGATGGTCGATGCAGAACTGCCAGAATTCCTCCAACCGGGCCACCTCGTCGGGCGAAAAGGCACCCGGTACGTGGACGACGCCGTCGCGTCGAAACCTCTCGCCTAGATCAGTCGTTAACATTTGAAGTCTCCTGATTGTTCGCATCCCGATGGGAAGGCGGGCGGGTTGATGGGCGGTGCTGTCGGGCGCAGCCGAGCAGTACCGACATCCCGCGTTGGCGAATTTCGAGCCGCCGTATTCATGCCGGGCTGCCAAGCTGCAGCTCGACGAAACGCCGATACGCACCATCCGATTTTGCCATCAGCTCGTCGTGGCTGCCGGTCTCGACAACGCCCCCGTCTTCGACGAAAACGACCCGATCGGCACTCCGGATCGTGCTCAGCCGGTGCGCGATGACGAGGAGCAGGCGTTTGCGCCGCTCGTTCTGAAGCGCATCGACGAGCGCGTTTTCCGTTTCCGGGTCGAGCGCGGCCGTTGGCTCGTCGAGAATGAGAATCGGGGCCTGGCTGACGAGTCCGCGGGCGATGGCAAGTCGCTGCTTCTGGCCAACCGAGAGCGTTGCACCGCCTTGGCCAAGTCGCGTATCGAGCCCTTCGGGGAGCGAACGGGCGAAATCGAGTGCGCCCGCCGTAGCCAGCGCCTCTTCAGCTTCTTCCCCGCTCGCCTGGGGACGACCCAGGGCGACGTTGGCGCGCACCGTGTCGTCGAAGACGACGGGCTCCTGGAAGACGAAGGAAACGTTGCGGCGGATCGTCTCGACACGGAGGTCGCCGAGGTCGACCCCGTCAATGGTCACCCGACCGGAGTCGGGTCTGATGAACCCGGGCAGCAGGTAGGCGAGCGTCGTCTTGCCGGCACCCGTGGGACCGACCAGCGCGATCATTTCGCCGACCTGCCCATCGAGGCTCACGTCCTTGAGTGTGCGGGCACCGCCGGGATACGCGAACGAAGCGTTCTCAACGGCCACCCGCGTAGCCGGACCGGTCAACGTCTGTTGGCCATGTGCGTCGGCGTCGACGGACGCGTCGAGCACGTCGAACACTCGCTTCATACCCGCGACGCTGTTCTGCAGGTTGAACCACATCGCGCCGAGCGCGGCGGCCGTCCCCGCGAACTGGTTGAAGAACGTGAAGACGACCGTGTAGTCGCCCGCCGACAACCGGTTGTCGATGAGCGCTTCGGCGATTTCGAAGAACAGGTAGACGGCAAGACCGAAGGTGACGAAGTCGCGCAGGATCGCAGCCAGGATGTTCATCAGTTCGAACCCGCGGAAACGCCTGAACGAGGCCGCACTGTCCTCGCCGAAGGCCCTCGTCTGCCGCTCGCTGGCGCCGAGGGCTTGCACGGCGGCGATGTTGCTCATGCCTTCTTCGACCCTCGCCGTGGTCGCGGCCCCCGCTTGTCGCGATGCGATGGACCGCCTGCGCGTGATCCCCGTCATCAGCAGGGTCACGAGGAGCATGATCGGCGCGGCGTACGACGCGATCAGAACCAGCGACGGGACGGCGGCGAAACTGTATTGCGTCGTCCAGATGACGACCAGGAGCGTGTAGAGGCTGACCAGGGGCGTGACGAGGATGTCGTAGCAGACCCGCGAGATCGACGGCGTGTCGTACATCACCCGGTAGACGGCGTCGCCGATACTGGCGTCGGCGAAGCGCGTCATCGGCTGCGCCAGGAGGCGGCGGTAGAGACGGGTGCGCAGATCGTGGTTGATACGGTGCGTGACCCGCAGTTGAAAACGGTACTCGAACAGCCCCACCAGTCCGCCGACGCTGCTCGCCGAGGTATTGGCCTGGTTCTCGCTACGCGTGGCGGTGTCCAGCCCTTCCGCCAACTCTCCTTCCGCCGCATCCCGCGCTTCCGAGCGGAACGCACCGATAACGACGATGCCGACGATGCTGATCGCGACAACCGAGGCAACGATCCCGCCGGGAGTCATGCTTACAAGCAGGTCTACGAGCGGCTGCACGTAGGGTGGATAGAGCGTCGGCGATTCCCCGATCGGCAGGTCCATCACGACGTGGTCGACCAGCACTTTCAGCGGCCAGGGCAGGATCAGCACAACGGAGACGCCGATCAGGCTCAGAACCAGTTTGACGAAAACCCGCGGCAGGTAGGGCCAGACGAGACCGAGCGACCGGCCCACCAGGGACAGCGTCTCGCGTGGTCCGACTACGGGCACGTCGTCAGTGCGCACTTGCCGTCCCAAGCTCCGCTTCGATGAAGGACCGATAGGCCTCGTTGCCCGCTAGGAGTTCGTCGTGCGTGCCCGTTCCCACGACGCGCCCTTCCCGCAGATAGACGATCTGGTCGGCTTCGCGAATCGTCGAGAGGCGATGGGTGATCAGGAACACGCAGCGCCGTTCTGCCCAGGCTTTGAGACTAAGAAGAACGCGCTGTTCGGTCACGGCGTCGAGTGCCGCGGTCGGTTCATCGAGGATCAATACCGGCGCATCCTTGACCACGGCCCGGGCGATGACGATTCGCTGCCGCTGGCCGGTGGACAGCTTCGTCGCGCGTTCCCCGAGCGGCGTCTCGTAGCCTTCGGGAAGCGCCTCGACGAAAGCGTCGGCGCAGGCCACTTGAGCGGCCGCCGCGACCTGTTCCGGTGTCGCCTCGGGGTTGGCGAAGCGAATGTTGTCGA
>CAZJRX010000168.1:0-358 GCA_964548145.1 uncultured Pseudomonadales bacterium
AACGGCGCGAGCGCATCGCCGATGTGCTGGATGCGCGGCCCGTATCCAACCTCGAACTCCTCGCCGGCCGCCTCGGCGGCGTCATCGCCACGCTTGCCGTGCCAATTGCCATCACCGTTGCGCTGTTCCAGGGCATAGGCGCCCTCGGCCAATTGTTCGACTGGATCCTGCAGGCCTCGGTGGAACCCGTCTCGCTGGCGCTATTCCTGACCATCGACGCCTTGCCGGCGCTCGTACTCTGGTGTGCCATCGTGTTCCTTTTGGCGGCGGCCCTGCGCAATCGATTCGTCGTTGCCGTGGTCGCGTTGGCCTTGCTCGGCCTAGCGAACTGGGGTCTGTCCCAGGCGCCCGCCTGGCT
>CAZJRX010000168.1:368-7904 GCA_964548145.1 uncultured Pseudomonadales bacterium
GTTGCCCTCGCGCCTGACCGGCTGGTCTCCGATCTCGTCGCCCCGCTGCCCGATGTGCCGACCTTGACCCACCGGCTTGGAATGGTGAGCGCTGCCGCGGGCGTACTCGTTCTGGGTGCGCTCTGCCTCCGCCGACCCGACACGCTGCCGCGCCTTAAGGGTCTGTTCGCGGCGACGGTGTTCATCGCCGGCGGCGCCTCGGGGGTCGGTTGGGCAGTCTTGGACGCACACGCCGAGTTGGAGGACCGCGCACGGTGGCATACCGCACAGACCGCCGCCGCTGGAACGAGCGCAGACATCGTCGAGGCGACCGGCGCAGTGCGGATCGATCCGGGCACGACCCTCGACATCGACGTCACGCTTACGGTTGCCGTCGATGCCGCCGCATCGAACCTGGTGCTTCGCTTCAATCCCGGCATGTCGACCCGTGAAGTTCTCCTCGACGGCCAGAAGGTCCGATTCGAACACCGCGACGGCCTATTGCGACTGGACCTCCCCGCCAGGGGTGACACCGTCCTAGCGCTCACCGTTCGAGCCGACGGTGTGCCGGACCCCGACTTCGCCTACCTCGACAGCGCTTTCGACTACCGGCACGTCGTTGGCGCAAACCCGCTTCGAGACCTCGGTACCGAAGCCGGACTGTTCGACCGTCGCTACGTCGCCCTGATGCCGGGTGTCCATTGGCTACCGGGTGCGGTAGCGACACCCCGGTCGCCGCCGGATTTCACGACCATCGACCTCACGGTGCAGGTACCCGCAGATTGGCTGGTTGCAGGGCCCGGCGCAGGCGTCGATCTCGGCAATGGTCGGTTCCGTTTCGCGCCTGCCTGGCCGGTCCCCGAGTTCGCCCTGATCACCGCCAAGTTCGAAAGGGTGGCTACCACGGTCGACGACATACAGCTCGAGTTGCTGGTGAGTCCAGGGCACACCGCTCCCTTGGGGTTCTTCGAGGACGCCGCCGCCGACATCGACGACGCACTCGCGGGCATCATCCGGGACGCCGAATCGTGGGGGCTGCCCTACCCCTACGAGTCGTTGACCATGGTCGAGGTGCCAGCGCCGCTGAGGGGCTATGGTGGTGGTTGGCAAATGCGGTCGGTATTGGCGATGCCGGGCATGCTCCTGCTCCGCGAACGTGGCCTACCCACCGCCCGCTTCTACGATTCCTCGGCGCCCGACGGCCGGTTCCCCACCGAAAAAGCCGACCGGTTGCGGATGTACCTCAGGGATGACCGTAGCGGTGCCGACCCGTTGGCCGGTCTCGCCCGCAATCTTCTGCTGCAGCAAACCGGGGCTCATGGGCCCGGCGCACAGGCCCTCGAATACGTCTGTCAAGCGCTCGTCGCGCGTCTTCTCGACAATCCAGACGCCTACTTCTCGGCGCACATCTATGCGTCGAGCCCGTCGGTATCTACGCTGCTGGCGGGTGCTTTCACCAGTGTATTGATCGGCGGCTCGGGTAGTGCGTCAGGGGAGATATACAGTGCCGACCGGTCACCGGTGGTGTGGGAACGGGCGCTGGGTACGGCGCTCGCCGAGATCGATGTCACGGAACCTGCCCAAGCCGTCAACATCCTGACCATGAAGGGCGATGCCGTCGCCCGTTCCCTCCTCGATGCCCTCGGCCGCGACACCGTGGCCGGCATCCTCGCCGAACTGCGCACGCAATACCGCGGCACGCACTTCACGATCGACGACTTCGAGCGAATCGCGGCGTCGCTCGGCGCCGACCTGCCGGGCGTGCTCGGCGACTGGCTCGACGATGCCTCGCTTCCCGGATTCGTCGCCTCTCCCGCAACCAACGAACGACTCGCCGACGGCGATGACGGCGAACCCCGCTATCAGCTTCGGATCCACGTCTTCAATGGCGAGGACACGCCCGGGCTCCTTCGATTGCAATACCGGGCCGAACCCGACCCCGTCCGCGAGAGCGACCCCATTCGCCTGGCCGGTCGCAGAGCGATGGAGGTCGGACTCGTAACCCGAAGTCCCATCCAGGAATTGTGGGTCGCACCTTACCTGTCTCTCAACCGCCACGAGTTTCCGGTGAGAGTCCCCGAGGTCGACGCTGCCGGCGTGTCAGAAAGCGCTTCCTTCGCGGGGGCACGTCCGAGTACCTGGCGTCCCGCGCCCGGTCGCGGCATCGTGGTGGACGATCTCGACCCCGGATTCTCCGCTGACCGCCCCCCACCCCGACCTAGCTCGGCCAGCCGACCGGACTACGCCACCGACGAGGGGTTTCCGGTCTATCAGCGCCGCGACCCCGTGATCGAGGCACACTGGTCGCGGCAGGAACAGCCCACCAGTTGGGGCCGGTATCGTCACACAATCGTCCGCATAACCCCCGGTGACGGTGGCCGTGCGGCAACCTTCTCCACAGACCTGCCCGAAGCGGGTCGCTGGCGGATCGACTATCACCTGCCGAATCTCGCGGTGGGGTACACGGCCAGGATCCGTTCACCCTACCGGCTGACCGCGAACGTGGAGTTCGGTCCCGGCGGGAACCGGGGCCCCGCAATGCGGAACTACGACCTCAGACTGCTGAGCGGCGGCACGGAACAACCCCTCGAGTTCGACGCGTCGGTCGCGGAACCCGGTTGGACTACGCTCGGCCAGTTCGACCTAGGTCCGGGCGAGGTGGGCCTGAGAGTCACCAATCGTACCGACGGACGAACGGTCGTCGCCGACGCCGTACGGTGGACGCGGGTGGACTCAACAGCCGCCGAGGGCCGCGACGGTGGGGGCAACTAGTGTGACACAACATCGCCCGTTTCAAAGCCGCCGTCATCGCGAGTGGGTCGGGGAGACGGGTCCGGAGGCACCCGCCGGCCGAGACGACGATCTCGAACATGCCGGAGAGCGTTTTCCACCGGCTGTCCACGGCCGCGATCCCCCACGACGCAACAGCGGCGGTGGTCAGGCGGTGGGAAACGCGGTGCCGGCCAGCGGCTGGGAGTAGCGGAGCGGTCTTCGGCTGTCGGTCTTTCTCGCGGCTGCCGTGCTGCTCCCCGGAACCGAACATCGCCCTTATCAAACCCGGGCCCTTACGCGTTGCCCACCCTTCGCCCACCGCGGCGTCATCTTCTCGGGGGCCGTCGCCGTGGACGAAGCGTGGACAACGCGCCGGCGGTAGAACATCGCCCATTTCAAAACCCGTCCGAAACGCAGGGCGATCCGGACGGATATACTGTTGACGGAAGCCGGACCAGCGCGTCGAGGGCGCGTGGTCGAGCGGTGCTTCGCGACGCCGACCGGCAAGCAGATCCGGCGCGGCGAATTCGCCTCGGCGCCGCAACTCGGGAAGTGCCTGCGGGAGTATCCGAAGCGTCGCAACGAGAACCGCATTGCGATGCCGTATTATGCCGACGAGGGCGTTTTCGTTCACCTCGGTGACACGAAAGACAAGTTCACGACCATCGGCAGCAACCACCGCGACCCGGTCACCGGGGCTGACAAGCACGCCGCCGCGAATGTCGTCCTGAAGGATTTTCGGCGACTGACCGGGCTGCTGGACCGTCGTGCAGGCGCACAATATTGCCGCCACGCAGATCGCAAAACCCATCGTGTATACGTTGCGCTTTTGCATCCAGTTCTCTCGCCAGAGCGTGGCCCCACCCAACCCGCTTTGGACCTCCTTCGACCTTACGCGAAACAAGCGCCAAAGAGAGCTTGCGACCGTGGCGCTTGTTTCATGGACAGGTCGGTGTGGCTGGCCGGAGGCGGCGCGCCGCAAGCGGCGCGTTCCGGCGCATAGCGAATGGCGAAGGCGCGTCCTTCGGACGCGGCCGGACCGGCTATGGGGCGCCTACACGCGCGGACGGGGTATCGTGTCGGCAAGTATCGCTTTGCCGACGCGTCCCACGGGGTCCATCGCGAGCCGGAACGTCAAGCCATCAGGATCGGTGGCGGTCGGACCCGCATCTCGATCCCCGGATAGCCCACCCCGACCAAGTAGAGTCCCTGGGGAGGAGCCGTCGGCGGCGCCCTTGTCCGATCCCGGCCATCGAACAGATCGCGCAACCCCGCCGGTGTCAGTTTCCCGGTACCAACCGCCCCAAGCGCGCCGGCGATGTTGCGGACCATGTGCAGCAGAAAGGCGTTGGCCGTGATGTCGATGGCAACGTAGCCGTTGACGCGCGCAACGGCTACCGAGTGGACGTTCCTGAACGCTGTCTTCGACTGGCAAGCCGCTGCCCGGAACGCCGAGTAGTCGTGCTCGCCGACGAGATGCTGGGCTGCCTCGCGCATGGGTTCCGGATCGAGGGGCGTTTGGTGCCAAGCCACCAGGCCGCGGTGGATCACCGGTCTTTCGGCAGTGTCGCAGTACACGTACACGTAGCGGCGCCAAAGCGCGTCGAAGCGGGCGTGGAACGAGTCGGTTTCGAGCGCCCACACCACGCCGATCGACGCCGGGGTGAGACTTGATACGCCCCGCCGCCAGGCGTCCAGCGGGCGCGTGGCCGTCGTTCGGAAACTGACGATCTGGCAAGTGGCGTGAACGCCCGCGTCGGTGCGACCCGCCGCCACTACCCGCACGGGCTCGTTGGCCACTTCGCTGATCGCCGACTCCAATGCGCCCTGGACGCTACTCGCATTCGCTTGGCGTTGGAAACCGTGGAAGGCCCCGCCGTCGTATTCGACGCCAAGCACCACTGCTCGCTGGACCGTATTCACAAGGCCGGGCTCAGCCGATCAGCTCGCGCACCTCTTCGGCGATCTGAATGCTGTTGAGGGCGGCTCCTTTGCGAACGTTGTCTGACACGACCCAAAGGTTGAGGCCACGATCATGGCTCGGATCCCGGCGCACGCGGCCGACGAAAACACCATCCTTGCCGGCCGCGTGGTCAACGGGATTGGGCGACCCACTCCCTTCGACGAGTACGACACCCGGCGCCATGCGAAGCAGATCGCGGGCATCGCCCGGCGAAATGGCATCGCGAGTCTCCAAGTGAATCGCCATCGAATGGCCGTAGAAGACGGGTACGCGCACGCAGGTGGGATTCACACGCAAACCATCGTCCTCGAGGATCTTCCGGGTCTCGTTGACGACCTTGGTCTCCTCGTCACTGAACCCGTCCTCGCCCACTGTCCACGCATTGGAAATGACGTTGAATGCCATCCGTGCCGGATGCACCGGGAACTCGTCGATAGCCTCTCCCCGCAATGCCGGAATGGTCTGGCTCTCGAGCTCGCGGACACCGCCAGCTCCCGCGCCGGACACCGACTGGTAGGTCGCCACGTTGATCCGCTCAATGCCCACCGCGTCGTAGATCGGCTTGCACGCCACCGTCAACGGAATCGCTACGCAGTTCGGATTCGCGATGATATTGCGTCCAATGCCGTCCGCAATCCGGTGGCCATTAACCTCCGGCACCACCAGTGGTATATCCGGCTTCTGCCGAAACGCGGACGTGTTGTCGATCACGACGGCACCGGCAGCGGCCGCCCGCGGCGCGTGCGCCTGCGATATGCCGCCCCCGGTCGAAAACAGCGCAATCTGGGTGTCCCCGAAGTCGAAGTCGTCGAGCACTTCGACCGAGCGCGACTCGCCAGCCACCGTGAAGCGCCTTCCCGCCGACCGGGAACTCGCCAACAGGCGAACGTCTCCCACCGGAAAGCGCCGCTCGTCAATGATCTGGCGCATCGCCTCGCCAACGGCACCCGTGGCGCCCACGATGGCGACGTTCAGTTTCTCCATGCTCCCCGGCCCATCCAGCGGGGCGCGAATCCTAGCAGTCCGCGTGACCCGGCGCGACTCAGCGGCGGAGTCTGTCAAGCAGTGCTCCCAGCGCTTGCCGAAAAATCAGTCGGCCTACAACGCCCTGATCACCTCGTCGGCCATTTCGTCCGTGCCCACCTGTCGTACGTCGGTGGCGGCGGCGGGCATTATGTCGGCAGTTCGAATGCCTTGGTTCAGCACGGTGTCGACCGCTGCTTCCACGCGGTTGGCGGCGTCGGTCTCGCCGAGGCTGTAGCGGAGCATCATGGCGGCGGAGAGGATCGTGGCCAGTGGGTTCGCGATGTTGCGGCCGGCGATGTCGGGGGCGCTTCCGTGAACCGGCTCGTAGATGCCTTGGCCGGCTGCATTCAGCGACGCCGACGGCAGCATTCCGAGTGAACCGGTCAGCATGGCGGCGGCGTCCGAGAGGATGTCGCCGAACAGGTTGCCGGTGACGATGACGTCGAACTGCTTGGGGGCGCGGACAAGCTGCATGGCGGCGTTGTCGACGTAGAGGTGGTCCAGATCGACGGCGGGGAAGTCGGCGTGGACCTCGGTGACAACGTCGCGCCACAGTTGGGTGACTTCGAGGACATTGGCCTTGTCGACGGACGCAAGACGGCCGTTGCGTTTGCCGGCGAGATCGAAGGCGATGCGGGCGATGCGTTCGATCTCGCGCTCCGTGTAGACATCGGTGTTGAAGCCACGACGCTGACCGTGGTCGCCCTCAATGCCGCGCGGTTCGCCGAAGTAGATGCCGCCGGTGAGTTCTCGGACGATGAGAATGTCGAGGCCCGCGACCAGCTCGGGGCGTAGCGACGAGGCGTCCGCCAGCGAGGCGAACAGCATTGCCGGCCGCAGATTGGCGAACGCGTCGAGCCCCGCGCGCAAGCCAAGCAGCCCTTTCTCCGGGCGTTGGTCCATTGGCAGGTTGTCCCACTTGGGGCCGCCGACGGCGCCGAGCAGCACGGCATCGCACGCACGTGCGGCGTCGAGGGTAGCGGCCGGTAGCGGAGTCCCGAACCGGTCGATGGCCCCACCGCCGAGGTTTCCGCGCTCGAACGACATGGCGATGTCGAGTTCGCCGAGAACGCGTAGGACGTGGGGCATTACTTCCGCCCCTATGCCGTCGCCGGGGATGACCAGGACGTTGTGGGTCATGCGGTGTTTTCGTCGCGCGAGAAAACCCAAGGCATGCGTTGTCGGTGCCGGGTCTCGAAGCCGCGGATGGCGTCGGCGTGGGCGAGGGTCGCGCTGATATCGTCGAGCCCGTCGATCAGCAGGCGTTTGCGCTCGGGCTCGATCTCGAAGCCGGCGTGGAAGTCCCGGCCGTGAACGGTCTGCGCAGCGAGATCGACGTCCAGGGAGAATCCCGCCGTTCGACTGACGATGCCGAACAACCGCTCGACGACGTCGTTCTCGAGGACAACGAGAAGCAGTCCGTTTTTCAGGGAATTGTTGCTGAAAATGTCGGCGAAGCTCGGCGCGATGACGCAACGGAAGCCGTATTCCTGGAGCGCCCAAACGGCGTGTTCGCGGCTCGAGCCGCAACCGAAGTTGTCCCGCGCGAGGAGGATGCTCGCGCCGGCGTAACGCGGTTCGTTGAGCACGAAGTCGTGGTCGATCCGGCGCTCGTTGGGGTTCTTGCCGATGTCGCCCTCGTCGAGGTAGCGCCAAGCATCGAACAGGTTGTCGCCGAAACCCGTCCGCCGGATCGACTTCAGAAACTGCTTGGGGATGATCTGGTCGGTATCCACGTTGGCCCGGTCGAGGGGCGCCACGATGCCCGCGTGTCGGTGGAACGCCTGCATCAGACG
>CAZJRX010000169.1:0-5783 GCA_964548145.1 uncultured Pseudomonadales bacterium
ACTGTCCTCGTGTCCGCGGAGAAGCTGCCGCATCACCGCGGCCGCGGCCTCCGTGAGCCTCTCGGCGCCGAGCATCTCGGCGACGCCACCGTCATCGAACTTCACAACCATGCCTGACCCCGGTCGCGACGCCGCGACCGGCCGAGCGTCCCTGCGTCCGTTGCGGAGAACGCCCTGCGTGGGAGTCTGCTCGACGACCTACGGTGACCTGGTGTGTCGCGGCTGCAAGCGCTACGCGCACGAGATCGTCGGCTGGAACGGCTACAGCGAAGACCAGCGCCAACGGGTCTGGGTACGTCTCAACGCGCTGTTGACGGATAGCGTGCGTGCGCACCTCGAGGTGATCGACGAAGCCAAGCTCCGGGCCGTGGCCACCCGGTTGAAACTCCACAACGCGGCCGAACTGCCCGCAGAGGTGCTCGCCTTCCGCACATTGCGGGCGCGCGCAGTACCACTCGAAACGCTCGGCCTACAGCGGCGACAGCGCGAGCAATCACCCGGCGACGCCGCACGGGCGATCGACACCGAGTTCTACGTCCGCTCCCGCGCCCACTACGAAGCGAGCTTCAAGACCTTGGCGTAGGTTGCCACCGAGCGCGGCGTCAGGGTCCAGGCGTCAGAGGAAAGCAGGTCAGTTCGGCCTCGCCGTGGGCAAGACGAAGCTTCCAGCCGCACCGGCCCCAGTCGCCGAGTACGATGCGCCGGCGGCCGTGCTTGAGATCGTGGATTCCCGGTCGATGCGTGTGTCCATGGACCATTAGCGAGACGCCGGCGTCGTCCATGGCTTGAACGATGCTGTCCGGCGTCACGTCCATGATGTTCGCGGCCTTGTTTTCGTTGGCGGCATTGCTCTTGGCACGTAGCGACGCCGCCAGCGTCCGGCGTTCCTCGAGTGTCGACGACAGCACCTCGGTTTGCCAGGCGGATGACCGGAAGAGGGCGCGCAGGCGTTGGTATTCGACGTCGCGTGTGCAGTAGGCGTCACCGTGGGCCAACAGGACACGGGTGTCGTCGATCTCGACGATGCTCGGGTCGTCCAGCAGCGTGGCGCCGGTATCCGCGGCGAACCTGGGACCGTAGAGGAAGTCGCGGTTGCCGTGCATGACGTATAGCCGGCATCGGCGTGAGGCCTCGGCGAGTATCTCCCGTATGGCCAGGGCGAGGGGTCCGTCGTCATCGTCGCCGACCCAGACCTCCACCAGGTCGCCAAGGATGTAGAGCGCATCGACGTTGGCGGCTTCGGCATCCACCAACCGTCGCAGACCGGCCAGAACGGCCCCCCGCGTGTCGTCGACGTGGAGGTCCGAGATGAGCAATGCCGTCATCGGGACGCTTGCAGACGATCGTCGATTTCGGCGGCGCAGAGGGTGTTGTCGAGCAAGGACGCCCGGGTCATGGGCCCGACGCCACCCGGTACGGGGGTGATCCAGCCCGCATGCGGAGCGACTTCGTCGAAACGGACATCCCCGCGTACCTTGCCGTCGGCCTGGGCGACGATGCCGACGTCGATGACGATGGCACCGGGCTTGATCCAATCGGCAGCGATGAGACCGGCCTTGCCGGTTGCGGACACGACGATGTCGGCCTGTGCCGCGTGATCGCGGGTGCCGCGCGAGAAACGATGCACGGTGGTCACCGTGCAGCCCGCGAGAAGCAGTTCGAGGCCCATCGGCCGGCCAACGTGGTTGGATGCGCCGACCACGGTGGCGTGCAGGCCACGTAGCGTCACCCCCGTGTGTTCTAGCAGCGACATGACGGCCCGTGAAGTGCAGGGACGAATTGCGGGCTCGCGCAACACCAGCCGGCCCATGTTGTTCGGGTGAACGCCGTCGACATCCTTGTTGGGCAGTATCCGTTCCGTGACGTGCACGGGATCGATGTGGTCGGGCAGTGGCAGCTGGACCAGGATGCCGTGGAACATCGGATCGGCGTTGAGTTCATCGATCTTGGCGACGAGATCCGACTCCGATGTGTCGGCGGAAAGATGCGAGACCGCCACGTTGAATCCGACTTCCCGGCAATCCTTGCGCTTTAGCCGCACGTAGATTTCCGATCCCCGGTCGTCGCCGACCAGCAATACGGCGAGACCGGGCCGGCGCCGGCCGTTCGCCAGCCGCCCACGTACCTTTTCTGCGATGGCACCTCGCAACTCGCGGGCTATGGCGTTGCCGTCCAGTATCTTTGCGGCCATCCGATCTCCGGCAGGCGGAAGCGGCGTATTGTATGTCCGTACGCACCGTCGTCACACGGTCTGCCTCGGCGGTCACCAACCCGGCCAAAGCGGTGGGGCGCTACGCCGACGTGGTGGTGCCGATGGTTGCGTGGTCGAGTTCGGCGGGCGGCGGGACTTCGTCGTACTCGCCCGATCGTCCCACCTCGGGGAGGTCGAAATAGAAGAGGCTTCCTGCGCCCAACTCGCTCTCGACACCCAGTTCGGTACCGTGACGCCGCAGGATGTGCTTGACGATCGCAAGTCCGAGCCCCGTGCCGCCGTGGGCGCGGCTACTGGCGACGTCGACCCGGAAGAACCGTTCCGTGAGGCGGGAAATCAGATCGCGTGGTATGCCCCGGCCGTGATCCTCCACCTCGAAGCGGGCGCCGGCGGAACTACGGTGCCAGCGAACCGATACGTCGCCGCCGTCGGGGCTGTATTGAATCGCGTTGTTGACCAGGTTCATGAACGCACTGTGCAGTTCGGCCGGGACGCCCCGGACCACGACACCCGGTTGCGCGGCGAGCCGGATTCGGTGTCTGTCGCTGGCGAGTTGCCGCGTTTCGTTGACCACGGACGTCAGCATGGCCGGCACGTTCACCAATTCCACGTCGTCGGCCTTGGGCGATGGTGAGGACTCGAGGCGGGTAAGGGTCAAGAGGTCGTCGACCAGGGCCTTCATGCGTTGCGCGGGAGAGTTCAGCTTCGCCAGTAGGGCACGCAGGGTCTCCCGGTCGATGTCGTCGTCCTCGAGGGTCTCGAGGTAGCCCATGACCACCGTCAACGGCGTCCGCAATTCGTGGGATACGTTGGCGATGAAGTCCTGGCGCATGGTGAGCAGCCGGTTGAGTATGGTCACGTCGCGGATGAGGATGATGGAGCGGTCGGCATCGACACGCAGGTGGCGTAATTCCAGGCGACGTGATTCGTCCATCGGCGATGCCATCTCGACGATGGCACCTTCCGCTTCGTCCTCGAGGAGCGCGACGATGGACGGGTCCCGGGCCAACGCGGTCAGATTATGGCGACGATCCCGGCGCGAGAACCCGAGCAGCCTGCTGGCGGTCTGGTTCGCCAGTTCGATGACGCCGTCGCGCTGCAGCACGATCCAGCCGTCCGGTATGGTGTCGAGTGTCCGTTGCAGCCAACGCAGTTCGTCGACCAGCCGACGGGAACGACCTCTTGCGCCGGCGATGGAGTGGGTCAGGCGCTCGGCGGTGGACCGCCACGCCGAGGACCACTGACGCGATCGACTGAGCGGTGCCTGGGACCAGCGTCGAAACGAAGCGAACTCGATACTGCCGAATGCGATCCAAACCGCGAGTGCGGCGGCGACACCCCAGCCAACACTCCCCGACGCCAGACCGACGACAGCCCCGCCGGCGATGCATGCGCCGGGGCGAATGAGGTCGGCGGGCGCACCCAGTCGCCGTCGGAATGTGCCGGATCGCCTTGGCCGGTCCGGCGAGTTTTCTTTGGCGCCGGTTCTCACAGCCGGGTTCGCAGTCGTCGCTGTTCGCGTCAGGTGACCGATGTCGCGACCGGCGACAGGCGATAGCCGATGCCGCGAACGGTCTCCACTGTCTTTTCCATGCCGAACGGCATCAGTGCTTTGCGAAGGCGCAGTACGTGCACGTCCACCGTCCGTTCCTCGACATAGACGTTCCGTCCCCAGACCCTGTCGAGCAACTGGGTACGGTCGAAGGCCCGGTTCGGGTTGCGCATCAGCAATTCGAGTAGGCGAAACTCGGTAGGGCCGACATGGACCTGGTCGCCGTTGACGCTCACCTGGTGGCCGCGGGTGTCGAGGGTCAGTTGGCCGACGGTGAGGATGCCATCGTCGGGATCGCCGGTGCGCCTGAGCACTGCCTTGATACGGGCGATAAGCTCCTTCGGCGAAAACGGCTTCGTCACGTAGTCGTCGATCCCCGCGTCGAAGCTCTTCAGCTTGTCGGACTCCTCGCCGCGGGCGGTGAGCATCACCAGCGGCAGGTCGCTCGTCAGGGGGTCATTGCGCAACTTGCGGGCGAGATCGATACCGCTCATGCCCGGTAGCATCCAGTCGATGATGACGAGGTTCGGCAACGGCCCGCCGAGCACGTCCATGGCCTCCTCCGCGGACTCCGCTGCAACGACCTTGAAACCGCCGCGCTCCAGCGAGAAGGTGAGCATTTCCCGGATGTCGACCTCGTCCTCGACGAGCAACACGCAGTTTGAAGCCATTCCCTCGACACCCGTCGCCAGTCGCGCCTCGACCACCGCCACCCTACCGGCGTGATGTGACGATTTGATGATTATGCCATCGCCGCATTAGGCTTCACATGCGACGCTCGCCGGCACACTGCGGTGGGGCGTTGCCTACATCGAGATGTCAGCAAAGAGGAATAGGGGCGATAGATGGGGCAAAGACAGCTACGAGCGGCCGATGGCCATACCTTCGGTCTGTACGAGGCGGTGCCCGAAGGCGAGCCCCGGGGCGGGATCGTCGTCATACAGGAGATTTTCGGTGTCAATGCGCACATCCGCGAGGTCGCGGATGGCTATGCGGCCGAAGGCTATGCGGCACTGGCCCCGGCGCTTTTCGATCGGGTCGAAAGAGATGTCGAACTCGGCTACGACCAGGCGGGTATGAGTCGGGGCAGGGAGCTTGCGTTTGCGGGCCTGTCCCGCGACGACGCGCTCCGCGACCTGCAGGCGGCGATCGAGGAAGCCGGCAAGTACGGCAACGCGGGGGTGGTGGGGTACTGCTACGGCGGCCTGATGACATGGCTTGCGGCCTGCCACCTCACGGGCATCGCCTGTGCATCGGCATACTATGGCGGTGGGATCGCCAACGAACTGGCACAGACGCCCACCTGCCCGCTGATCATGCATTTCGGCGAGCTCGACGCCCACATCCCGATGTCCGACGTCCATCGTATCCGCCAGGCGCTGCCCGACACCCCGGTGCATGTCTATCCTGCGGACCACGGCTTCAACTGCGATCACCGGGGCAGCTACGACGCCGCATCGGCGGCGACCGCCCGGCAGCGTACGCTGGCCTTGTTAAGGGAACACGTGGGTTGAACCCCGAGGCGCCTCCGAGATCCGATTGCAGGCAAGGTCACACGGTCGTTTTCGCGTGTTGACATATGGAGGTCGTTTGTTGATGCTTCGGCCACTGAATGAGGGGTGGGGTTTACCCGTTCGTTCTGCATCGCGGGGTTCGCCACTGCGATGGGGCGGTTCGGAACGACTCACCTCGCGGGTCGCTGAAACGGTACAACAACAGAGCAATCGTGCAGCGGGCAGTCCGCGATGGAGTCGCAAGGCATCAACCTCACTCAACCGCCGCGCTGTGGTTCGATTTGGGACCGTGTTTCGGGATCCGTGGGATCTCGGCTAGGCTAATCAGAAGGGCTACAAGGCACTTCGGGCAATTAGGGAAGGTTTAATGAAAAACTGCTCATTGAAGAGGCTAACGGGTCTCAGACCGGTCGTCTTGGCAGCCGGCACCGCGCTGTTCGCCGGCGCTGCGGGGGCAACGACGCTGTCGGACATCTACGCCGCCGCCGAGCGGATCAACCAGCAG
>CAZJRX010000169.1:5793-7889 GCA_964548145.1 uncultured Pseudomonadales bacterium
CAAGATCGTCCTGCAGGAAATCGAGGGCCTGCGGATCTTCAACCGGCAGTTGGAACGGCAAGTCGCCACCCAGGAGGCGCAGATTGCCGAGATCACCGAAAACATGGGCAAGGTGTCGGACATCCAGCGCCAGGTCGTTCCATTGATGGACCGAATGGTCATCGGCCTCGAGCAACTGATCGACAACGACATGCCTTTCTTCATGTCCGAGCGGCGGGATCGCCTGGATAACCTACGCGATGTATTGGACAACCCGGATGTCGCGGTCTCTGAACAGTTCGCCGCCGTTCTCAACGCCTACCAGATTGAGAACGACTTCGGCCGGTCGATGAGCGTGTATACCGACGAGATCGACGTCGGCGGCACGCAGCGCGTCGTCGAGATCCTTCAGGTCGGCCGCGTGGCCCTGATGTACCAGACCACGGACGGCGAGGAAACCGGGTTCTACAACAAACAGGAACGTCGTTGGGAGGAACTCGACGACAGTTTCCAAGCGTCCGTACGCACCGGGTTGCGCATGGCGAAGAAGCAGGCTGGACAGAACCTCCTGCCGGTACCGATCTTGGTGGAGGGTTAGAAATGAGCCAGATGAGAAGCACGTATCGACTCTGCTATCCCGCCATCCTCGCGCTGGCCTTGGCACCGGCGTACGCCCAGGAGGAAGGCGCGGTCATCGGCGGTGAACTCGAGGTCGTCGAAGCGAACACGCTCGACGATCTATTGAAGAACGTCGAGGATCGGCGCGTCGTCGAGAATCAGGAGAACGTCCGGCGCGAACAGCAGTTCAGGAGCCAGCGGGACAATCAGCAGAAGATGCTCGACGACGCCAGGGCGGAGAAGCGCCGCCTGGAGCGCCGTGGCGACCAGCTGCAGGCACAGTACGACGAGAACGAGATCCGCATCGGCACGCTGCAGGACCAGTACAACGAACGCCTCGGCAAGCTGCGCGAGTTGTTCGGGGTGCTCCAGCAGGTGGCGGGCGATACCCGCAGCCGTTTCGACGAGTCCGTGATCAGTGCCCAGTTTCCCAACCGGGGCGAGTGGCTCGGCGACTTCGCCCAACGAATGGGTCAGGCGACCCAGCTCGCAACCATCGACGAGATGGAGGAACTGTGGGAGGCCCTGTTGCGCGAGGCGGTGGAGTCGGGGAAAGTCACCCGCTTCACGGCACCGGTGGACCGCCTCGACGGCAGTCGTGAAGACACCGAGGTCCTGCGGGTCGGCGCATTCGCGGTCATCGACGAGACCGGCTACGTCAACTACGACTTGGATCTCGACCGCCTGGTCGAACTCGGTCGGCAACCCGAAGCCCAGTTCAAGAAC
This sequence comes from uncultured Pseudomonadales bacterium, assembly GCA_964548145.1. Taxonomy (GTDB): domain Bacteria; phylum Pseudomonadota; class Gammaproteobacteria; order Pseudomonadales; family Azotimanducaceae; genus VXYL01. Next base: position 7,117 of record CAZJRX010000169.1, read on the forward strand.
ACCGCCGACAACCTGTTCGAGGCCGAACCCGGGGATCTGGTGTCGTTCGCCATCGACCCGACCCGCGGCAGCCTCACCCGGTTGCTGATCCAGAAGGCCACCTTTGGCGAAATGGTCGGCACGCCGTTCGGCGGTATCGCCGACGGGCACTGCTACCTGCCGTTCTGCGATGGCCAGGGCGACTATCCCGGATCGATCATCATCCTCGTCGGCATCATCGGCGTATTGTTGGCGATCGAACGGCTGATCACGCTCACCATCGTCGGCCGCAAGGTCAACCAGCAACGCAGCCAACCGGACGCGCCCAGCGAAGACAACCCGCTTGGCCGGGTCATCAAGGTCTACGACGACAACCGCGACGTGGACACCGAGACGCTGGAACTGAAACTCGGCGAGGGGATACTCGCCGAGATGCCCGCATTGACCAGGAACATCGCCATCATCCAGGTCATTTCCATCGTCGCACCGCTCATGGGACTGTTGGGGACGGTGATCGGGATGATCGAGACCTTCCAGTCGATCACGCTGTTCGGCGCGGGTGATCCCAAGACGATGGCCAGCGGTATTTCCACCGCGCTGATGACCACCGTGCTTGGTTTGTGCGTGGCGATTCCCACGACGCTGCTGCACGCCATCGTCAACCAGCGGAGCCGGTCGATCATCCACATACTGGACGAGCAATCCGCCGGTATCGTCGCCCAGCACGCCGAGGATTCCGGCAATCCGGTAGTCGAGACGGAATAGCGCGACGATGTTCTACGATGCGTACATCG
>CAZJRX010000170.1:0-2394 GCA_964548145.1 uncultured Pseudomonadales bacterium
CTTGCCGATGGTCTTGTCGCGCAACAATCTCTGCAGCATCCGCACCATCGCCATGGTGGTCGACACGGCGCGCCCCCGGGACCCGTCGAGCATCTCCTGGAAGAACGCCAACGGCGGTGGCGCCAGGGTCGGACAGTTGACCTCCCGCTTCGGTATCGGCCCACCCAATGCGCCCCGGCGCGCCTGCATGTAGCGCACCTCCTCGCTGTCCGGCGCCGGCCGGTAGAACTCGGCCCGCTCGATCGCATCGCGGTCGAGGGGAATGCGCAACCGCTCGGCGAGCGCCAGGCGTTCCGACGGGTTCAGGTGTTTCTTCTGGTGCACCGTGTTGCGACCTTCGATCTCGGGTCCGAGGCCATAGCCCTTGACCGTCTTCAAGAGCAGCACGACGGGCTTGCCGGTGACTTCCTCCGCCTCCTTGAAGGCGGCGAATATCTTCTTGTGGTCGTGCCCACCGCGTTTGATGGAGCGGATCTCCTCGTCGGTGAGGGCGCTCATCAAGTCCTTGAGCGGCCGGTTGTTCTCCACCCAGTGCTCGCGTACCACGTCACCGGGCGAGACGGTGTACATCTGGTAGTCGCCGTCGACAGCCTGCTCCATACGGGCCTGGAGGATGCCTTCCACATCCCGCTGCAACAGCACATCCCAGCCGCTGCCCCAGATCACCTTGATGACGTGCCAGTCGGCCCCCCGGAACGCGCGCTCCAACTCCTGGATGATCTTGCCATTGCCACGCACCGGGCCATCGAGGCGTTGCAGGTTGCAGTTCACCGCAAGGACGATGTTGTCGAGTTGTTCCCGGGCAGCGATGGCGATGGTGCCGAGCACCTCCGGCTCGTCGGACTCGCCGTCGCCGATGAAGGCCCAGATCTTGCCGCCGTTGTCGGCTTTCAACCCGCGATGCTCGAGGTACTTGGCAAAGCGCGCCTGGTAGATCGCGCTCGGCGTCGACAGGCCCATGCTGGCGCAGGGCATCTGCCAGAAGTGCGGCAGGCGGCGCGGATGCGGATAGGACGGCAGGCCACCGCCGTCTGCCAGTTCCCGACGGAAGTTCTTGAGTTCCGTCTCCGTCAGCCGGCCCTCCAGGAAGGCGCGGGCGTAGATGCCAGGCGCGGTGTGCGCCTGGAAGTGCACCTGATCGCCGCCGTAGCTGTCGGTTCGAGCCCGGAAGACGTGGTTGAGCCCCACCTCCATCATCGTGGAGGCTGAAAGGTACGTCGCGATATGGCCCCCGACGCCGGAACCGCTGTCGTAGGCCTGCAGAACCATCGCGGCGGCGTTCCAACGCAGGATGTCCTCGATGCGGCTTTCCAACTCGATGTCCCCGGGGTAGGGGGGCTGGTCGGTCAACGGAATGGTGTTCTTGGAGGGGGTGTTGAGCGCTGGGTCGGTGAGCACGATGCCTTTCTGGGACAGTTCGTGCTGCAGGCGTGCAAGCAGCGCCTTGGCATCGTCGCTGCCGCGCTCGTCGAGAACGCCGGCGAGGGCCTCGATCCACTCCTGCTGCTCGAGTTCCCAGTCGGCGGAGGACTCCATCAACTGCGGTTGGGCCAAGATGCTTGTTCCGTGCCTGTCCGACGCCACGAGAATACCGGCATTGATGGGTAGGTTGTATGCTTCGGCGGGTTTTTCGGTTGGGGTGGACATAGTGCGCATTTCAGAGCGAGTGATTTTGTCGACCGTCGTCCTGGCGGCGATCACGGGCCTCGCGGGTTGCGGCCCGACGCCTGCCGAGAAGGCGGCGGCACGAGTGGAAGCCATCCGCGAGGCGACCGCGTCCGTCGCCGCCGACCGCGTCGAGGCGGCGGATGCCGAGCCGGGCAATTGGCTGGCACACGGTCGAACCTACGACGAGCAACGCCACAGTCCCTTGTCGGACATCGATACGGGCAACGTCTCCGAACTGGGCCTCGCCTGGTATTGGGATACCGGCGACACCCGCGGTCTGGAGGCTACGCCCATCGTGGTCGACGGCGTGCTCTTCACCACCGGCACCTGGAGCCGCGTCTACGCCAACGACGGCCGCACGGGCGAACTCATTTGGCGTTACGACCCAGAGGTACCCAAGGCCTGGGGGAAATACGCGTGCTGCGACGTCGTCAACCGCGGCGTCGCGGTGTGGAAGGGCCGGGTATTCGTGGGCACTCTCGACGGTCGCCTGATCGCCTTGGACGCGGGAACCGGCGAGGTGGTCTGGGAGAAGCTGACCATCGACCCCGAACGCCCGTACACCATCACCGGCGCGCCGCGGGTTGTGAACGACCTCGTGGTCATCGGCAACGGCGGCGGCGAGTACGGCGTGCGCGGCTACGTCACCGCCTACGACTGGAAGACCGGCGAGCAGCGCTGGCGTTTCTGGACCGTCCCGGGGGATCCGTCAAAACCCTTCGAGAG
>CAZJRX010000170.1:2461-7854 GCA_964548145.1 uncultured Pseudomonadales bacterium
TCTACGTCGGCGTCGGCAACGGCACGCCGTGGAACCGGGATCTGCGCAGCCCCGGCGGCGGCGACAACTTGTTCCTCGCGTCAATCGTCGCACTCAACGCCGACGACGGGACACTAGCCTGGTATTACCAGACGACACCCGGCGAGACTTGGGATTACACGGCGACCCAACAAATGATACTCGCCGACATCGAAGTCGCCGGCACCATGCGCAAGGTCATCATGCAGGCGCCCAAGAACGGGTTCTTCTACGTGCTCGACCGCACCAATGGCGAGTTCATCTCCGCGGAACCCTACGTGCCGGTGAACTGGGCGACCCACATCGACCCCGAGACCGGCCGCCCGGTCGAGATTCCCGAAGCGCGGCATCCCGAAGGCACGGCGTTGGTCTACCCGTCCGCCCACGGCGGCCACAACTGGCATCCGATGGCCTACAACCCCGCCACCGGCTACGTCTACATCCCCGCCATCGAGATGGCCTTCCCGTACGCCCGCAAACCCGACTTCGAATACCTGCCCGGCGCCTTCAACTCGGGTATCGACCTGACCCCGCTACTGCCGCCCAAGACCGTGGAGGCGCGTGCCGCCATGTTCGAGTCCATGAAGGGCCACCTCGCGGCGTGGGATCCGGTCACGCAGAAGGAAGCCTGGCGCGTGCAGCATCCGAGCACATGGAACGGCGGCGTCCTGACCACCGCCGGCAACCTCGTCTTCCAAGGACGATCCGACGGCCATTTCGCGGCCTACGCCGCCGACACCGGCGAACTCAAATGGGAGACCCCCGTGTACATGGGAGTCGTCGCCGCGCCGGTCAGCTACGCCATCGACGGCGAGCAATACGTCGCGGTCATCGCCGGCTGGGGCGGTTCGTTCACGCTCTTCACCGGCGCACCCCGGCACAAGGGCAACGTCCTCTCCGAGGGGCGTCTATTGGCCTTCAAACTCGGCGGCGAAGCCCAGTTGCCGGAACCCGACGTCACCTACGTGAACATCCCCGAACCACCGGAGATGGAACTCAGCGAAGGCGAACTCGCCAGCGGCGAGATGCTCTACCACACCTGGTGTTCGTCGTGTCACGGCTCCGACGTCCAATCGGGGAGTTCCGTGCCCGATCTCAAGTACCTGCCCGCCGCCGCCCACTCGCGCTGGAACGTGATCGTCCGCGAGGGCGCCTACGAGACCGTCGGGATGCCCGGGTTCAAGGAAATACTCAGCGAGGAGGAGTCGCGCCTCGTACACGGCTATGTCGTGAACCGGGCCAAGGCCGCGATCGCCGAGTGCCAGAGTGACTATCCGGAGCAATACCCCGAGGTGTTCGGAACGGCTTGTACGAAGCGGGTGGTGGCTGTGCCAACGCCGCAATAGTTCGTCTGGGGAATCCCCCGACTCGCTCGACGTTGTCCGGCGCGTCCAGAACGGCGCCACGGACGCGCGCGATGTGCTAGAACCAGTGTTTGACGTCGCCGCCGCAAGCCTGCTGCAGCATCACATCATGTTCGAACAGGTAAGAACCGCGTCGGTAGGGCCGCTCGAAGAGCTTCGCGGAATTCTTGCGACGGTGTCCGAATCCGAAGCAGATTCCTTGGCGCAATGTCTACGGGCTGCCGAATCGACGGCTCGGGGTTGTTCCCAGGCCGCCCAGGTCTCGTTCGATGCCGGTACTGGCCAATGCAATCGCCCGTCGAATGGGGTCACGAATCCAGCCCTTGAACCTTGTGCGCTGCTACAGAAAAATGAGCTGTCTACACGTCTGACCGGTTGCCAGGTTGGGTTTTCCGATGGCAGCAGACGGTGTTTGTCCAAAATTGAGTGGCCTGCGGCGCGTTCCAAAACTGTATAGAGCAAGCTCTCGACAGGAACTCCCAGAGACTTACGCAATGCGCCAGCGGATGCGCCAATGACATCGGAAGGTGCTTGTCGGATTACGCAGCCTGCCTGATTCAAAATTTGATAGGGTTTTTGTAGACGAAGAAACTACTCTAGGGAACGGCTCAATTGACTAGGCGGCTTTCTTTCGGCGTTCGCGATTTTCGTACCACGACACCTAGTCATCAAGGCCACGCAACGCGGACTCGACCGTGTGTCGCATGTTCAAAAACGGGTTGACTACGCGAACGGGTCCGAGTGACTGACCATCCTGCAAGTCCTCGGTGAGGATGGCCACGCATCCACACGATTGAGCCGCCGCGACGATCAACGCGTCCCACCACGACAAACGGTTTCGCTCCCGCAGGATCCAGGCACTCTCAATGATGCCCAGATCGACCGTCACCGGTTGCCACACGGCGAGGTCGCGGACGATCTGCTGCGCTTCGGCTGGATCGAAGGCCGGTTCAAGCTTTCTGGTCAGGGTCGCATAGAGTTCCTGTAGAACCTGGAAGCTCAGACGAGCCCTGCGGCTCTCCACCAAAGCCTTGAGCCACTCGTCGGCGCGCCCTTGTTTGGCCGGATCCGAACTGTCGTGGCGGTACACCAATACGTTGGTGTCAACGAAGATCGGCTCGGTCATGCAGTTCGTCCCTTGTGGGCCTGCGTCCATCCGACCACGTCAGCTTCCGGGGCTGGCGCGCGAAGAACCGTTCCATCGCCGCGTCGTATGTTCCCTCGCCGCGTTGCATCCCCACGAGCAAATCGGCGAGCCATCTCGAGACGCTTCGACCACGCTCCGCTGCGCGAATCCTGACCCAAAGGGCGGTGTCCTCAGGCAACGTGACGGTAACGTTTTTCATCACACGAAAATAGTGAAACACGAACTCCGTGTCAACAACGGAGACCGTCGTGTCCGTTCCGGTCGTCCAAGCGTCGATCCCAGAGTGCCAGAGTGTCTATCCCGAGCAATACCCGGAGGTGTTCGGGACGGCTTACACCAAGCGGGTAGTCGAGGCTACCCCCATCGTAGCTAACACAGAACTGCTGGACCAAGCCGGACATTGGGAATCTCCGACACTCGTTCACTTGTGTACGATTGCCCACCATGGCGGGAGGGCACTGGAGCCGGGCGGAGGTAGAAGCCGCTGTTCAGGACTACCTGGACATGCTGGCGCTCGAACGCTCTGGCAAGCCATACACGAAGAAAGAACACAATCGTGTACTCCGCCAGCGCCTGCAAGGCCGGTCCCACGGCTCGGTCGAGTTCAAACACCAGAACATCAGCGCTGTCCTCGCCGGCATGGGACTACCCTACATAGACGGCTACAAACCCCGGGGCAACGTGCAAGCGCTGTTGCGGGAGGTGGTTGGCGAGCGCGTATCGCCGCTTATCGACGAACTGGCACGCGAGGTTTCGGCTCCACAGGCGGCGGCGTCTATCGCCGATGTCCTGTCCATTCGGGTCGAGCCGCCCAAGAGCAGATTGACGGCAGCGGAGGAACCGGCAGATTACGTGGTTTCGAGACGGAGCCCAAAACCGTTCGACTACGTCCAGCAGGAGGCCGCCAACAAGTCCCTTGGGGATGCCGGCGAGACCCTGATCATGGCCTACGAGAAAACTCGACTGCAGCGGGCCGGGAAAGACCATCTGGCCCGCAACGTCGAGCACGTGGCCAGGACCGTGGGCGACCACCTCGGCTACGACATTCATTCATACGAAGCGACCGGTCAGGATCGCTTCGTCGAAGTGAAGACCACCCGCTACGGGAAACGCACGCCGTTCTACATAAGCAGGGGTGAGATTCGATTCTCCAAGGCCAACAGCGACGCCTACCAGCTCTACCGGGTCTTCGGGTTCCGTGAACGCCCACAGCTGTTTACACTACCCGGCGATGTCGAAAGGCACGTGACGTTGCGAGCCACCAACTATCGGGCGCATTTCTGAACGGCCCACGACAGACGGACAGCTTGACGGGACAAGCCGGTCCCACGAAGGAACTTGAACGCCGCCAGAACATTTAAGAAAAACGGCGATACTTCGACCATCGTGGAGGAGGCGGATGCCGATGCGTGCCAATCCAGGTAACAGGTTCTCGGACGTCCGCCGACGAGATTGGGTTCCCAACTCGTGGCCGTCGACCCTCCCGCGACTAGTCGTTCCCATCGGTGCCACGCTGGTCCTGACCGCCACGCTCTCGGGCTGTGCCTCGCTCTCGGAAGAGGATTGTCTCACTGCGGATTGGGCAGTGATGGGCGAGGCGGACGGTCAACAAGGGCGACCCGTATCCGAAATCAACCGGTATCGACGCCAATGCGCCGAGTACGGCATTGTTCCCGACTCCGGGGCCTATCTCGAGGCGCGTGAGCGCGGACTCGCCGTTTTCTGCACCCACGACAACGGCTACGACCAGGGTCGCTCCGGGGCACCGCATAGGCTGGTGTGTCCCGCAGCGGTCGAACCCGACTTTCGAAGGGGATACGACCTCGGACATTCGGTGTACGTTTCGCTGACCGAACTGCGCAACAGCAACGATTCCATCGGCAACAACGAAGACGAAATCGACGGTTTGCAGACGGACATCGCCAGTCGGGAGGAAACCCTACGGTCCGATGACCTCAGCGACGAGGAGATACGGGACCAGCGCGATGCGATCGCCTCGAACAAACGGCGCATCAAGGATCTCAAGGACGACATCGTCGTCCTGAAAGCCAACGCAGCGATCTCGATCGTCCAATACCGCAACGCCGTAGAAGCCGCGCGTCGGGAAGGCCACAACGAGCCCATGGAAGCAGACCTGCTCCGGGAGATCCTTCTGCTCCTGCGGTAAGTCGCCCTCAGCGTTGTCCGCGAATAGGGTGCGTCCGCGTCCGATAGACTAAAACGTTGCGATCGCGTTGATCGCCGAGCCCGTGCCGTTCGGCACCCGCATGGGTGCGGCGGTCAGGAGGAATGTCCAGCGTTTGCGCTCCGCTGCTGCTTGCGAGACCTCGGTCAGGTCCATGACATCGAGGATGGGCATGCCGAGGGCGGTGAGGACCAGCGTGTGCACCGGTGCGCCCGAGCCCGGGACTCCCGACGGGTAGACGTCGAGGCCGCCGTCGGTGCCGACGACCGCGACGTCGCGCGCCTTGAGCCACGGCAACGTCGTAGCATGGAATCCCGCGTAGCCGCCCTGCCACGGCCCTTCCTTCGCCCGACGTGACCAGCGGCCCGTGTTGAGGAGAACCGCATCACCCGAGCGGACCTTGATACCCGCCTGCTTCTCCCATGCCTCGAGGTCGGCCACCATGACCGCTTCACCGGCATCGAGCCACTCCTTACCCTTGAGGCGCGGGATGTCCATCAGGACGCCGCGGGTGAAGATGCCGTTGCCGATGTTGGTGACACCCAGGTTCCTGCAGCCGTCCGCCGTTGTCTCGGAAACCGGGAAATCGTTGTAGTACTTGCCCTTGTGGGCCAAGTGGCACAGGGCATCGATGTGCGAGTGGGCGAAGCCGTGGAACATCAGGCCCCAGGTGTCGGTT